>SHXM01000003.1 GCA_009693325.1 Rhodoferax sp. | reverse complement strand
CATCTTCCGGTTCTCCTGCATGTAGCGGGCCCGGCTTATGGGGGCATGTTGCATTGCTCCTCCACAAACCGGACAGATTACTTGCTAAAAACCGGACAACTCATTTACTCCCGACATTTGTAAAGCGCCCAATTGACTGTTGCGGAGCTGCCGTATACACTTGCTATATACATTTTCTTAGGAGATAGTCATGTCCATCGGCACTGTTTTCGTCAATAACCGCACCCAAGCTGTCCGCCTCCCTTTGGACGTGCGTCTACCCGAGGGTGTCCAAAAGGTAGAAATACGCGCCAAAGGCAACGAGCGCATCATCGCCCCCCTAGGCCAAACTTGGGACAGCTTCTTTCTGGGTGGCCCCACAGTTAGCGACGACTTCCTGCTCGAGCGCGCCACCCAGCATCAGTCGGAGCGGGAAGCGCTCTGATGCTGCGCTACCTGCTGGACACCAACATCGTCATCTACGTGTTGAAGCGGCGGCCCGTCGAGGTGCTTTCCACCTTCAACGCCAACGCCAGCCGCATGGCAATTTCCTCCATTACCCTCGCCGAACTCTTGCACGGTGCGGAGAAAAGCAGCCGCGTGAGTGAGAACCTGGCCGCTATCGAGGACTTTTGCAGCCGCCTAGAAGTTCTGCCCTATGGCCCCAAGGCCGCGCAGCATTACGGAGCCATTCGCGCCGCCTTGGAAAAACTCGGCCAGCCGATCGGTGTGAACGACATGCATATTGCAGCGCACGCTCGCAGCGAAGGCCTAGTGCTGGTGACGAACAACAAGGGGGAGTTCGCGCGGGTGCCTGCGCTGGAAGCAGCGAACTGGGTCCACACGGCGCAGTAAGTCACGAGTTGTCGTGCATCAGTCGCACATAAGTTCGGCGACAGAACCACCTTTTCCATCTCTTCGAGAAAGATTTGCTTGCGGGTCTTCTTGGACAAAAGATCGAGGTTCAAAGAGGCTTGTTTAATGCTATGCATTTTATAGCAAAATATTTGTTTCGTCAACACAAATCAAGGGACACAAATCAAGGGACTTTTACAGAATTTCCTGAAGCCTTCGATTGTCAGATCTCAGAGCCCAGTTTGCCCCAAGAGCCAAGTCTCAAACAGACCCGTCGGTTCAGGGCTGCCAGCGAAAGCGTTTGAGCGTGTCTTCGCGCAGTTCGATGCCCAGCCCGGGTTTATCGGGAACGCTGATACTGCCGTTTTTCGGCCGGATTGGCGTGCTCAATAAATCGGTTCGCAGCGGGTTGGCGGTGGCGTTGTACTCCAGATAGGGGCAGTCACGCATGGTCGCCATGCAGTGCAGGGTGGCGGCCACCAGGATGTCGGTTGACCAGCAATGCGGTATCACGCGCACATTGCGGGCCTCGGCGTGGGCGATCACCCGCAGCATGGCTGAAATACCGCCCATGCGCGCAATGTCGGGTTGAATGATGCGCAAACCACCTCGGTCCATCAGGTCCAAGTAATCGAACTCATGGGAGGCTTTTTCGCCGGTGGCAATCGGCGTGGGCGAAGCGGCTACGAGTTTGGCAAAACCACCGATGTCATCTGGCGACAGCGGTTCTTCCAAAAAGAACAAATCCTGCTCGGCATAGGCTCTGCCAAGCTGAATGGCATGGTCAAGCGGCACAGAGAATCCCATGTCGATCATGATGTCGAAATCAGGCCCGAGTGCCTGACGTAGCTTGGCGGCCATGGCGATATCGGACTTTCGGTCTTTGCCTAAGGCACCCCAGCCGAATTTCATCGCTCGGTAGCCGCTCGCCTTGTGTTGCAGCGCCAAGTCAATGGTGCCCTCAATCGTGGGCTGCGACAAGTCCGAGGCGTAGGCCAGGTGCTCGCGCTTGCGCGCGCCTCCCAGCAGTCGGTAGACCGGCAGCCCCGAGGCTTTGCCCAAAATGTCCCACAACGCCAAATCGACACCCGACATGGCGTGCATCAAGAGGCCGCGGCGCCCATAGGTTTGGCTGGATTTGTACATCTTGTCCCACAGCCGGTTGATGTCGCGCGGATCTTCGCCAATCAGCAGATGTTTGAGGCCCTGTGCCGACACCGAGTACATGGGGGAATCAATGATGGCCCGCGCCGCCAGCGGGTTGGTATGCGCCTCACCGATGCCCACAATGCCTTCATCGGTGTGGACGCGAATCACACAAATCGTCTGGCAACCATCGCCAATCTCTTGCACGACGGGCAGGCGCAGCAAAATTGTCTCTACATCAGTTATTTTCATTGTTGTCCCCGATCTATTCTGCCAATCATGTTAACCCGAGCCCCGGCACCAAACAGGCCGCTGGACCCCAGCGCATCGTGCGCCATTGATCCGACCGGGTCACCAATTGCCCATAATCGCATCCGGTAACAGCTTGGAGGCCTCCACCATGACCCATGTGTTTCACCGTCACACCCAGTCGCTTATGCCCGAGGCAGCCTCGGCCAGCGGACTTGAAATCACCGATACCAACGGTAAAACTTATATCGATGCTTGTGGCGGCGCTGCGGTTTCCTGCCTGGGCCACAACCATCCCGAGGTGATTGCAGCGGTGGCTGCCCAGCTGGGGCGGTTGGACTATGTGCACAGCAGTTTCTTCACCAGCCGTGCTGCAGAAGAATTGGCCGAGGTCTTGCTAGAGCGGGCTCCCGCCGGCATGTCGCATGTTTTTTTGGTGTCGGGCGGCTCTGAGGCGATGGAGGCGGCCTTGAAGATGGCGCGTCAATATTTCGTCGAAATCGGTCAGCCTCAGCGCCGCCATTTCATTGGCCGTCGGCAAAGCTACCATGGCAATACCTTGGGCGCTTTGGCCGTGGGTGGCAATGCCATGCGCCGTGCCCAGTTTGCGCCGCTTCTCTTTGACGTCACCCATGTGGCGCCCTGTTACGAGTACCGGGACCGACTTCTGCATGAATCGGCGGAGCAATATGGCCTGAGGTTGGTGGGCGAACTCGAGGCGGAAATTTTGCGCCTGGGCCCCGAGAATGTGATCGGCTTTTGTGTCGAGACCGTGGTTGGCGCAACCCTGGGCGCAGTGCCGGCGGTACCGGGCTATTTCAAGGGTGTACGCGCGGTCTGCGAGCGTCACGGAGTTTTGTTGATCGCCGACGAGATCATGTGCGGTATGGGTCGCACAGGCGCCATGCATGCCGTTGAGCAGGAGGGGATTGTTCCCGACCTGATGGCCGTAGCCAAGGGTCTGGGGGGTGGCTACCAAGCGATAGGCGCAGTTTTGGTGCAACGCAAAATCCATGATGTTTTTGCGCGGGGCAGCGGCCGCTTTATGCATGGCCACACCTATATGGGGCATCCAGTTGCTTGCGCCGCAGCGCTCCAAGTCCAGCGCATAGTGCAGCGCGACCAGTTGGTTGATGCCGCCCGGATTCAAGGTCATGCGCTGCGCGGCCGACTCGAGGCGGCTTTGGGTGGCCATAGGCATGTGGGCGATATCCGGGGCCGTGGCTTGCTGCAGGCCTTTGAAATCGTGGCTGACCGAGGAGACAAAAGTCCGTTTGATTCAACACTGCAACTCAACGCCCGCATTCGTCAGCAGGCGATGGCGCGCGGCTTGTTGGTTTATGCCATGGGTGGAACCATCGATGGCCGCCGCGGCGACCATATTCTTTTGGCTCCGCCATTCACGGTGCAAGACAAGGACCTCGACCTGATCATCGATCGCCTGGCGGATGCACTCGATGCGGCGTTTGCCAGCCTGCCAAGCGCCTGATCACGGGCCACAGCTAAAGCCCAACGCTGCTGGGTGTCTCCCAGCGGTCTCAGGTGCTGGGGCTGACCCTCAGCAACTGATCGATGGCAGTGCACAGGGCGGCGCATTCGACCTCGGTGGTGTCCCAGCGACATACGAAACGGGCCACGGCGGGTCCCCGCCGATGGAACAAAAATCCCGCCCGCTCCAGTCCTGCCAAAGCTGACTCGGGCAACTCGACAAACAACTCGTTGGCCTGCACCGGGGCGATCAGTCTGAGGCTGCGGAGTCCGTCAATCTGCGCTGAGATACGGGCTGCCGCGAAGTTGGCTCGGCGCGCCAGTCGCAGCCACAGGTCGTCCTCGACATAGGCCATGACCTGTGCCGAAGCGAACCGCATCTTTGACCAAACCAGGCCGGCCCGACGCAAATGGAACTCGATATTGGCGGCAGTGTCGGGTGCGAAGACGACGATCGCATCGGTCAACAGGCCGCCATTTTTCGTCACGCCAAGTGACAGCAGGTCGACGCCGGCTCGCCAACTAGCCTGGGCCGGGGTGCACCCTAGTGCCACCAAGGCATTGGCAAAGCGTGCGCCGTCCATGTGAACCTTCAGGCCATGCGCATGGGCCACTGCGCTGACCGCAGCGAGCTCGTCGGTTTGGTAAATTGCACCCATGTCGGTGGCCTGTACCAGGTTCACGGCACAGGGCTGGTTCTTGTGTGTCTGGCCTACTCCCGCGCTAAGGATTGCGTCTTGCAGGGCCTTGGCGTCAACTTTTCCGTGTGGTCCATCGACCGCCACGAGTTTGGTGCCGCCGCCGAAAAAACTGGTGGCGTTGCATTCCGAGGTGTTGATGTGCGCCAGTGCACTGCAATAGACAGCGCCAAAGGGGGTGCATGAAGCAGCCAGCGCAACTGCATTAGCCGCCGTACCCGTTGGAACCGGGAAGACCCGCAACGGTGTCTCAAACACCTCCGCCAGTCGATCCTGCAGGGCCTGGGTTAACGCGTCGCCACCATAACCGAGCGCAGTGCCGCTGTTGGCAGTGTTGATCGCTTCAATAAGTTCTGGCGCAGCGCGACCTGAGTTGTCACTTCGAAAATCAATTGCGTCTGGTCGCATGGCTGCTGTATGGATTGGGGCCGGCCGGCAAAATCCCGATCCACCAAAGATCGGACTAGCTTGATCCTACGCCGGTTCCAAGGCAAAAGTTAACAAAGCAGAACAATACTGGTCGAACAAAACTGGTCGTTGACCGGTCTGCACAAATCGATTAAGGTGCCCCGGATGCATGCAAAAGCCAAGCACCAACGCCCAGCCACGCCGCCCCTTTATCTCACCCAATCAGGAGCCCCGCATGGTAATTCTTGACCGAAAAGTGACCGCCCGCGGGATCAAACCTGGCGGATTTATCCGATGAGCACCTGCGACTTCATGTGTTTGAACGGCGATATCGTTCCGTACGGCGAAGCAAAAATCCACGCTTTTTCGGCGGTTGTCAAATACGGGCTTGGCGTGTTTGAGGGTCTGCGGGCTTATTGGAATGCTGAGCACCAGCAACTCTACGTCTTTCGCCTCAGCGAGCACCTCGAGCGCCTGCGTTATGGCATGAAGGTGATGCGTTATGAGCGAATTTTTGATGCGCCCTTTCTGGAAGACTGCTTGCTGCGTACCTTGCGTGCCAACGCTATTCGCGAGAACGCACACATTCGCATGATTGCCTATATCGATGGCGACGACGAACTGACTGTGACCGGGCCAGTGGGGCTGGTGATTGGTGTGGTTAAGCGGGGGCCCGGAAAGTTTTTGCAAAGCGGCGTCCGGGTTGCGGTGAGCTCATGGCAGCGTATCGCCGACAACGCGCTGCCGCCGCGGGTCAAGAGTACTGCCAATTACGTCAACAACCGAGCCGCTGAACTGACGGCACGCCTCGACGGACATGACGGCGCACTGATGCTCAGTGCCGATGGCAAGTTGTCCGAGGGCACTGGAGCCTGCGTTTTTTTGGTTCGCGGGGGGCAACTGATTACGCCGGACGGCGCCAGCGATATTTTGGAGAGCATCACCCGTGATACGGTGATCCAAGCTGCCCGCACGGTGCATGGGCTGGTGGTTCAAGAGCGGCGGGTTGACCGCACCGAGTTGCTGGCTGCCGAGGAAGCGTTTTTGTGCGGTTCGGGCCAGGAGGTGGTGCCCATTGTGGCGGTTGACCGGATTGCGGTGGGGGACGGGCAGCCCGGGCCTGTCACTCGCCTGATCCAGGACCACTATTTTCGCCTGGTGGGTGGTCAAATTGCCGACCACCCGGCTTGGCGTACTCCGGTTTGGCCAGGTCAATGAGTCGCACCGGCTGCTTGCAGACCTCCCGATGTCTGTTCTGAATCAGCCTGACACGCGCCTCGAACTGGTGGTGATTGGCGGCTTGGCTGATTGGATGGTGCTCGAGCTGCGCGCCCTGTACCGCGTGCATGATCTGGGAGGTGTGAGCAATGAGACTGAGCGGGCTCGGCTGCTGGCTCAAGCCGCCGGGGCTGGGGCAGCAGTCACCACGGGCCTGGTTGGCATTGATGCCCAAACTGTGCGACAACTTCCCGGGCTGCGCCTGGTGGCCTGTTTTGGCGTTGGTTACGACCGGGTTGACCGGCCTGCCCTGAACGAGCGTGCCATACGTTTGTGTAACACCCCGGGCGTTGTTTCGAACTGCGTGGCCGATCATGCGATGGGTTTGCTGATCGCCCTGATGCGCCGCATTGCGCAGGCAGATCGCTTGGCGCACGCGGGTATTTGGGGCAAAAAGACGATCGGCCTGACCCGGCGTGTGTCAGGCTTGCGGCTTGGCATTCTTGGGCTGGGCGACATCGGCCAAACTGTTGCGCGCCGAGCCACTGGGTTTGACATGCCGATTGGTTACCACAACCGCCACCGCCGGGCTGATTTGAGCTACGAATATTTTGAATCTCCCCTGGAGCTCGCCCGCTGGGCTGATTGCCTGCTGGTGGCCTGCGCTGGTGGTGCTGCCACCCGGCACCTGGTCAATCACGCGGTACTTGATGCACTCGGCCCGCAGGGGGTGCTGGTGAATATTGCACGGGGTTCTGTGGTCGACGAAAACGCGCTGGTGTTGGCGCTGGTGGCCGGCCGGCTGGGTGGTGCTGCGCTGGACGTGTTTGAGGCCGAGCCGAGTATTCCGGCAGCGCTCTTGGGCATGGACAGGGTGGTGCTGACGCCGCATATCGCCGGCAGTACGCAGGAGACTTGGCGAGAGGCCTTTGACTTGATGCTGGCCAATTTGGCAGCCTTTTTGGCCGGACGCCCCTTGCTCACGCCGGTGGCGGACTAAATGCCTGCCCGCGGACCGGCAATGCCTGGCTAAACCGGCTGGTTTTTCAGCCCGCGCAGTCACTGCCCAGGTGGAACAGGCAATCGCCGCGCTGGCTCAGCCCGGGCACCCGCTTGCAGATGACCAATCCAGCGCGCTCGAAGCAGGCCACTGCGGGCTCGCGCCAGGGAGTGGCGGGGCTGTGGATGCGAGCAGCAGCTTGGCCCGCGTGCACGCTTTCGCCGAGTTCGACCAGGGGCTCGAACAGGCCGTCCTCGGGCGCGTAAACATAGTAGTCGGCGCCCACGACTTCGAGCAGCCGGGTTGGTGGCGCCGGTTCGGGGTGCGGCGCCCGCAGCACGCCAAGATGGTGCAGCACGCGCCTGAGGCCAGCCTCGCAGGTCCGCAGGGCGGCGGCGCTCACCTGTCCGCCGCCGGCTAACTCGGTGCCCAGGTGTCGCACTCCTTTGCGAGCGGCCGCCGCCGAAGAGGTGCGTTGCGCACCTTGCGGCACATTCGACAGGTAGGCGATTGGTGCGCCAAAGGCACGCAGCAGAGCGATGGTTTCAGCCAAGGCGGCAGGGTCTGGCGAGCGCCGCGCCAGCGCCGCCTGGATGTAGCTCAGGGAACTGCCACCAGAGTGCAGATCGATCAGGACCTGAACGCCGGGCAAAATCGATTCTTCAATAAACCAGGCGATTTGTTCGGTGATACTGCCATCTGGATCACCGGGAAAGCTGCGATTCAGGTTGCCTTGATCAATCGGTGAGGTGCGCATGCCGGCCATAGCTGCGGGAAAGTTGGCCGAGGGCAGCAGGATGACTCTGCCGCAGATCTCGTCGGGGGAGAGGCTGCGGATCAGATTGCCCAGCGCAATCTGGCCTTCATATTCGTCGCCGTGGTTGCCAGCCATGAGCAACACGGTTGGGCCCGCACCGCGGGCGATCACGGCGACCGGGATCGGGATAAAGCCGTAAGCAGAGCGGTGCACCGAATGGGGCAGGCGGATGAAGCCGGTGTGCTTGCCGCTGACGGCAAAGAGGTCGAATTCTGGGCTGAGTCGGGTTGTCATGGGGTTGGCTCGGAGTTTAAGAAAAATGGCACGCGCTCAAATGTCGATCGCCCACGGCGCGCAGTGCGGGCGCCTCAAGTCTGCAGGGGTCTTGAGCGATCGGGCAACGGGTGTGGAAGTGGCAACCCCGGGGTGGATTGGCCGGGCTGGGAATTTCCCCGGCCAGCGGCACGGGCACCGCTCGCTGGCGCGGATCGGGCAGGGGCACCGACTGCAGCAGGGCCCGGGTGTAAGGGTGGCTGGGCCGGGCATACAGGTCTTGCTTGTCAGCGATCTCGACGATTCGGCCCAAGTACATCACCGCCACCCGGTCGGCCATGTGTTTAACCACACTCAGGTCGTGTGCTATGAACAGGTAAGACAGACCAAAGCGGTCCTGCAAGTCTTGCATCAGGTTGATGATTTGTGCCTGTATCGATACGTCGAGAGCCGAGACCGGTTCGTCGCAGACGATGAACCGAGGCCGCAACGCGAGTGCTCGCGCTATGCCGATGCGCTGACGCTGGCCGCCCGAGAACTCGTGCGGATAGCGTCCGGCATAGGCCTGCGGCAGACCAACCAGATCGAGCAGTTCGCTGACTCGATCGGCTCGGTTCGCAATGTTGTGGATGTAGAGCGGCTCGCCGACGATTTGGGCTACCGTCATGCGGGGGTCAAGGGCACTAAACGGGTCTTGAAAGATGATCTGCATATCGCGGCGGCGTAGGCGCAGCGCGTCTGCATCGAGTGCCAGAAGGTCTTGACCAGCAAAGCGTAATTTGCCAGCTGTCGGCTCGAGCAAGCGCAACACCAGCCGGCCGGTGGTGGTTTTGCCGCAGCCTGATTCGCCGACCAGCGCCAGCGTCTCTGATTCAGCCAGGTCGAAGTCGACGCCATCGACAGCCCGCACGGCGCCCACGACCTTTGGAAACAACAGCCCTTTGAGCAGCGGAAAATGCTTCTTGAGCCCCCGAACTTCAAGCAAGACCGGTTTCATGTTGGAGCCAAGTGTTGCGGGCTGATGCGCAAGCAGGCAACGCGGTGTCCCTGTCCCAGTTCACGGGTTGCGGGTACCGCGCTTCGACAGTCGTCGCCGGCTTGCGGGCAGCGCGGGTGAAAGCGGCAACCCTGGGGCATCTCGCCAAGAGGCGGCACTGAACCGGGTATCACCGCCAGGCGCTTGCGTTGCTGCGTCAGCGAAGGAATGCTCTCCAGCAGGCGTTTGGTATAAGGGTGAGCCGGCGCATGAAAGACCGCCTCAACCGGGCCCTCTTCGACGATGCGGCCGCCGTACATCACAAGCACCCGATCGACCGTTTGGGCGACCACGCCGAGGTCATGCGTGATCAGCACCAGTGCCATGCCAAGACCGGCTTGCAGTTCACGCAGCAGCGCCAGGATTTGCGCCTGTATCGTGACATCGAGTGCGGTCGTTGGCTCGTCGGCAATCAATAATTTTGGGCCACACGAGAGGGCCATGGCGATCATCACGCGCTGGCGCATGCCGCCTGAGAGCTCGTGGGGATAAAGCGCCAGTCTGTCATGTGGATCAGCGATGCCGACTTGCTGCAATAAATCAGCGCTGCGCGCAAGCGCCTGGGCAGGGCTCAGGCCACGGTGCACTTGCAGCGTTTCGGCGATTTGCCGGCCTATGGTGAACACAGGATTGAGTGCAGTCATGGGCTCCTGGAAGATCATCGCAAGTTCGCGCCCCCGCACCAAGTTAAGCGCCGAATCTGACAGTCCCAGCAGGTCACGCCCGCCGTAGACGATGCGACCGCTGACCTGGCCTGAGGCCAAGCCGAGGATCGACAGCGCAGTCAAAGACTTGCCTGAACCGGACTCACCCACAATGCCCAAGGTCTCACCGGGGGCCAGCGAGAATGACACATCGTCAACTGCCACCTGCGCGCTGCCAAAGGCGACCCGCAAATGCTCGACGCTCAGCAGCGCCTCAGCCATGTTGAACTTTCAGCCGAGGATCGAGCACATCGCGCAGGCCGTCGCCCAGCAAGTTGAGTCCCATCGCTGTTACGGCAATCGCGATACCCGGGAAAAGAGCCATCAGTGGCGCTTCGCGCAGATAGGCCTGTCCCTCAGCGATCATGCTGCCCCAACTGGGGGTTGGCGGGGGCGGGCCGACACCGAGAAAACTGAGTATCGATTCGGCCAGCACGGCGTAGGCAAAAATGAAGGTCAGTTGCACAATCAAAGGCGCCATGCTGTTGGGCAGGATGTGGCGCCAAATGATCCAGCCATGGCGTGCGCCACTCGCCACGGCGGCCTGAACATAGTCCATCTCGCGCACCACCAGCACGCTGCCGCGCACGATGCGCGCGGTGCGTGGCGTATACACGGCTGACAGGGCAATGACGGCATTGATGGCCGAGGGGCCGAGCGCAGAGGCAATGGCAATGGCCAGCAAAATAGCCGGAAAAGCCATCAGCGCATCCATCAGGCGCATCAATGGGCCGTCAAGGCGTTTGAAGTAACCCGCCAGCAAACCAATGCAGGTGCCCGCCGCCCCAGTCACCAAGACCACAGCGAAGCCGATAGACAAGGACAGCCTGGAGCCGTACAACAGTCGGCTCCAGATATCGCGTCCGTAGTTGTCGGTACCAAGCAGGAATGCCCATTGCGGTGTGCGAAAGCGCGCCCGCACATTCATTTTCTCGGGGGCTGCGCTTGCCAGGAGATCGGCAAACAAGGCCATGGCAAGCACCAAGCCGAACAGGATGACGCCGGTGATGAACAGCCGGTGGCCGAACAAGCGCCGCCAAAGCGTGGTGCCGACAGCCCTGGGCAGGTGCAGCGCTGGCGCATCAACCGCTGCCGGGTCGGGCGGCTGGGCACTGGTGCGCTCAGGATCGGCCATCATGCTTGATGCGTGGGTCTATCACGGCATAGAGCAGGTCGACCGCGAGGTTGAGCAGCACCAGCATGGCGGCGGTCACCAGCAGACCGCCTTGGATCACTGGGTAGTCACGGCTGAAGATGGCCGTCGCAAGCAGCCGGCCAAGACCGGGTATGGAGTAGACAGTCTCGATCACCACTGAGCCCGACAACAGCAGGCCAAAGCTGATGCCGATGACGGTGACTACCGGCACCAGCACATTGCGCAGCGCATGCTGGCCTACCACCATCCGAATTGGCAAGCCCTTGGCCCGAGCGGTTCGCACATAGTCTTGCCGCAGCACTTCCAGCATGGTCGCCCGGGTGATGCGCGCCAGCAATCCGATTTGCAACAGGGCCAGCGAAATACCGGGCAGGATCAGGCAGCGCACCCAGCCGAGCGGGTCGTCAGCGAATGGCGTGTAGCCACCTGCTGGCAGAACCTCGAGCCAAACGCCGAAGGCCACGATCAGCATCAGGCTGAGCCAGAAGTTTGGCACCGAGACGCCGACGAGGGCCAACATCAGCACCGCCTGGTCAATGGCTGTGTTGGCCTTGAGAGCGGCGATGATGCCCGCAGGAACCCCGATGATGATGGTCAATAGCAGGGCGAAACCAGCTAGCGCCAGCGTGACTGGCAGCCGCTCGGCGATAGCCGTGGTGACTGATCGGTTAAGCAGCAGGGACTGGCCGAGGTCGCCGCGCAACAGGCCGCCATACCATTCGAGCAGCCGCACACCAAAGGAGCGATCTAGCCCGAGTGCCAGGCGGACTTGTTGAACCTCTGCGTCCGAGGCGCCTGAGCCAGCGATGACCATGGCGGGGTCACCCGGCACCAGTTGCATGATTGACGCAGCTATCAGGGTGACGAGCAGCAAGACCGGAACGGCGCTGAGCAAGCGCCTGAGGACGAATTCAGCCATGCCGGGCCCTTTGCTGGTGCAATCCCGATAAATGCGACAACTGGCGCCACCAGGGTGGCTTTGGATTCGGCCTCAATCCTCAAGCCGCACATTCCACATGCGCGGAATGCGGTAGGGCATAAAGCCTTTGACGTTGGCGCGTGAAGCCTGTTTGCGGGTGAGATCGCCAAACTTCAGAAACAGCACCTGGTCGTAGACGCGCTCCTGAAACTTAGAAAAAGTTGCCTTGCGCGCCTGGAAGGTGGTTCCGGTGATGAGTTCGGTGTACAGGGCGTCAATCACCGGATCAGCAGTGATCTGGTTCTTTTGCGGACTGACCACGTCTTTGAGCGCGGCAAAGGGGCCAACCGAGGGGCCGCTACCTTGGCCGGTGAACCAGAGATTCCAGGCGTTGCCGTCACTGCGGCGGGCCATGGCCGTGGCCCAGTCGAACACATCGACGCGTACCTTGAAACCTGCTGCCTTGAGTTGCTCGGCCACCACCTGTGCGGCCTTGTACATGGACTGGTAACTGGAGTTGGTGATGATCACGATCTCCTCGCCCTTGTAGCCGGCCTCTGCCAGCAGTTTGCGCGCCCCTGCAGTATCTTTTTTGTTGTAGAACTGCGCCCCGTTGGTGACATGGTAGGGGTTGCCGGGGTACTGCAGGCCGGGCTGGAGCACGTAGGCGCCGTCGGTGGCGATCTCCATGATCTCTTCCATGTCAAGGGCGATTTGCAAGGCGCGCCGGACCCGGTTGTCATTGGTTGGCGCCTTGGCGTGGTTGACCCAGGCCCCTTGCAGCCACCAGTTTTTGAGGTCATAAACGGCAATTGCCTTGTTGCCAGCAATGCGCTTGGCTGATTCGATTGGCAGGTCTTCAATGATGTGGAACTGTCCGGCCTCGAGGCCGGCCACGCGTGCTCCAGGATCCTTCACGAGCTTAAAGTCGACCTGCTCAAAGAAGATCTCTTTGCGCCCAGCAAACCCGTCGGTGCCCTTGTAGCGCCGGTCCGGCACATAGTCTGGGAAGCGCTTGAGCCGAACATGGCTGTCGGCTTGCCAATCGACGAACTGCAGCGGGCCGGTGCCTATCAGATCAACTTTGCCGCCCTCGCGATCGCGCTGGCTCGCTGGCATGATCGCCAGCGGCGTCACGAAGCTTGACAACTCGTCAAGAAACACGGGCACCCGTTTGGACAGGCGCAGCACCACGGTATAGGCGTCGGGCGTATCAATGGCGGTGACCGGATCCAGGATGACTTTTTGTAGTGCCACGCGCTTGTAGCGCTCAAGAGAGGCCTTCACATCGGCGGAGGTCATCTCGGCGCCACTGTGAAACTTGACGCCCTTGCGCAAGTTAAAGGTGTAGCTCAGCCCGTCGCTGCTTTCTGTGATTTTGTCAGCGAGTTCCGGCACAACGGCATTGGCTTCGTCGCGGGTCACCAGGGTCTCGAAGATGTGCATCGCCACATTGCGGGTGGAGATCGAGGTTGAAAAATAGGGGTCCAGCGTTGGCGGCGGCGCCTCTTGCGCAAAAACCAGCATGGCAGCGCGTTTCTGGGTTTGCGCCCAGGCTGGTGTGGCTCCGTAAATGCACAAAGCGCACAGTGCGCCTAGCCTGATCAGCAGTTGGTACAGGCCCAGCGGGACTTGGGGGGGTGTGGTCATGTTGTTTCAGCCTTGCAAGATTGGCAAACACCCAAGGCCACCTCAGGCGCCTTGGCGGCGGTGAGCAGAACCGGCATTGGAGAGATCTTGTAACATTTCTGTAACTTCACCAAAAGAGGGTAAACCACTACGCGCTGGCCTTCACAAGCGCTGCTGGCCCGGACATTGCGCCCTCGCCGCCCTGACGCAGGCCTCTTCTCGGTACCGGCAGGCCCCGAACAGGGGTCGCTTCAAGGGTAAACACGGATGCTTGGGGAGTTTGAAGCGCGCTACCATTTCCGACGCTATTTTTTTGCGCATCCGGCAGGCCTGCATTGTTAAAGTCTGAAATCCTGGCTGTTGCCAAGGTACATCCGCTCTATCTCAAAGCCCTCAAAGAGGTGTTTGTTGTGCACGACTGTGCACACGAAGCGGACGCCACTTGCTTTGCCCAATTGGCGCCGCGTATTCTGGGCCTGGCGGCGGGCGGGGAGTCGCTGGTGCCCAGCGCCCTGCTTGAGCAACTGCCCAACCTGAAGCTGGTATCGGTTTTTGGTGTTGGCTATGACGGCATTGATGTTCAGGCCGCAGTCGGCCGTGGTGTCATGGTGACGCACACGCCCGGGGTGTTAACCGATGACGTGGCAGACCTGGCAATGGGTTTGATGTTGTCTCTGAGCCGAAACATCGCGCAGGCAGATCACTATGTCAGGGCGGGGCGCTGGCCTTCCGGGCCCATGCCCCTGGGCAGAAAATTTTCAGGTGCCCGCCTGGGTATTGTTGGCCTGGGCCGTATTGGCATGGCGATTGCCCAGCGGGCTTTGGCCTTCAAAATGTCAATCGCCTATACCGGCCGCAGCGAGAAGCCTGGTTCAGGCTTTGTTTTTTATCCGAGTGCCGCCCAGCTGGCGGCTGAGGTTGATTTTTTGCTTGTCATCACGCCGGGCGGGCAGGGCACCCGGCACCTCGTCAATGCCGGGGTGCTGGCCGCTCTGGGTCCGGCGGGCTACCTGATCAATGTGGCACGCGGCAGCGTGGTTGACGAGCAGGCCCTGATTGAGGCCCTGCAATCCGGTGGCATTGCGGGTGCCGCGCTCGATGTGTTTGCCGATGAGCCCAATGTGCCGCAGGTGTTGCGGGACATGCCCAACCTGGTGCTGACGCCGCACATGGCGAGCGCCACCCACCAGACCCGACAGGCCATGGCTGATCTGGCTTTTGCCAACATGCAGGCGGTCTTGGCGGGCCGGCCCGCCCTAACACCGGTGCCAGAATGCTTGCTGGGCCACCGCCACTGACGCCTGTGCCAGCCACGTCTTTTTCTGCTGCGCCCAAGGCCAGCGCGATTGTCGTGATGGGTGTTTGCGGCAGCGGAAAATCCACCGTGGCAAGCGCCTTGGCCGACGCCTTGCAACTGCGCATGCTTGACGGCGACGACCTGCATGAGCCGCTCAGCGTCGACAAAATGCGATCGGGTATCCCCCTAGAAGACGCTGACCGCCTGCCCTGGTTAGACCGTGTTGGCAGCTACCTCGCCGCCGTTGATGAGCAGTCCCCTCGCGGCCGTATCGTGGCCTGCTCGGCCCTCAAGCGGGCCTACCGCGACCGCATTCGGCGCATCTGCCCGGCAGTATGTTTTGTTTTTTTGGACGGCGAGCCCGAATTGATCCGACAGCGCATGGCGCAGCGCGTTGGTCACTATATGCACACCGGCTTGCTGGCCAGCCAGTTGCAAGCCTTGGAGCGGCCGCAGGCCGACGAGGCCGATGTCATTTCCCTGGATATTAGATTGCCGCTGCCGCGTTTGGTCGCGCTCTCTATCAGCGGGCTCGGGGCAAGCCCGGCTACTGGCTAAATCCGCTACCTCGTTTTATTTCGCACCGAAAGCCCACCATGTTCATCCGCTGTGCATTTTTTCGCGGTCAAGTCAGACCTGGTTTTGAAGAAGCCTTTGACAGCTATATCCATGAGCACCTGGTGCCCCTATGGACCCGTTTTCCGGGCGCCCAAGAGGTGCGGGTGCTGCGCCAGGTAGAAAGTGACGTCAGCGATCCGCGCTTGGAGATGGTTTTGTCGGTGCGCTACCCGAGCCGAGAATCCATCGAATTGGCCCTCGCCTCCGAGGTTCGCCAGCGCAGCCGTGAGGTCTCCAAAGGCCTGATCGACATGTTTGATGGAACCGTTTTCCACACTGTTTTCAGCGCTGAAGAATTTCCCATGCCCAAGGGGTAGGCCGCTAACAAGCGAGTGCTATCACCCAATTCGCGGCTCCATGCCAGGTTGCGTGCTCTTTTCTGCCTTAGCGCATGACCCACCTCACCGCCGCCTGTGCGGTCCGTTTCAACCAGACAGCGGAGACCTTTTTCCATGACAAATCCAAAGCCTGTGGCGGTACTTGATTCTTTTGGGCTGCAGGGCCGGCGGGCACTGATCACCGGCTCTTCGGCAGGCATCGGTCTGGCGCTGGCGCGTGCCTTGGGGCAGGCCGGCGCGCAATTGGTACTCAATGGGCGCGGTGCTGACAAGCTCGCTGCTGCCGCCACGCTGCTGCGTGCGGAAGGCCTGTCAGTCAGCACGGCGCTATTTGATGTTACCGATGCCGACGCGGTGGCTCAGGGCGTTAAGGCGCTGGAAACCGCCGGTGCAGTGGACATTTTGGTCAACAACGCAGGCATCCAGATTCGCGGCCCGTTGCATGAATTTGCCCAAAGCGATTGGCATACCCTGATGAAAACCAACTTGGACAGCGCCTTTTTGGTCGGTCAGGCGGTGGCGCGCCACATGATTTCGCGCGGACGCGGCAAGATCATCAATATCTGCTCGGTGCAAAGTGAACTTGGTCGCCCCGGCATTGCGCCTTACACGGCGAGCAAGGGTGCGCTCAAAATGCTCACCAAGGGCATGGCCATTGATTGGGGCCCGCTGGGCCTGAATGTGAACGGCATCGGACCGGGCTATTTCAAAACCGAGCTGACTGAAAAATTGGCAGCAGATCCGCAGTTCACCAGTTGGCTGGTCGGGCGTACCCCAAGCCGGCGCTGGGGCGATGTCGAGGATCTGGGCGGGGCGGTGGTATTCTTGGCCAGCGACGCCTCCCGATTTGTCAACGGCCATATTTTGTATGTCGATGGCGGCTTGACCGCCACACTTTGAGAGGACCAACCATGCGTGCCCTGATTTGCCATGCGGCCGAAGATCTGAGGCTTGAGCACATTCAAACGCCTAGTCTGGGAGAGCAGCAACTGCTGGTGCAAGTGGCTTTTGGCGGCATTTGCGGCTCTGACCTGCATTACTACCAACATGGCGGTTTTGGCGCGGTGCGCATCAAGCAGCCTATGGCCCTGGGCCATGAGGTTTCGGGTGTTGTTGAGGCTGTGGGCGGCAAGGTTAACGGCCTGCAGGTCGGCCAACGCATCGCCATTTCCCCTTCCCGGCCCTGCGGGGGATGCAAGTTTTGCCAGGCTGGGCAGCACAACCACTGCCTGTTTATGCGTTTTTACGGGAGCGCCATGCCATTTCCCCACATCCAGGGCGCATTCAGCGAAAAACTGGTCATTGATGCCGGCCAGGCGCATGTCATTGCGGACCACCTGAGCCTGTCCGAGGCGGCCCTGGCAGAGCCCTTGTCAGTTGGCCTGCATGCGATTGTGCGAGCGGGTGGCGTGCTGGGCAAGCAGGTGCTGGTGACCGGTTGTGGCCCGATTGGTTCGCTGCTGATTGGCGCACTGCGCCGCGCTGGTGCGGCGCGCATTGTTGCGGTCGACATTGCCGATCTGCCATTGGCCTGCGCGATAAAAATGGGCGCAGACGAGACCATCAACCTGCGTGCCGATGCCCAGGGGCTTGACAAATACAAGGCTGATAAAGGCCAGTTTGACGCAGTTTTCGAAGCCTCAGGAAGTGCTGCTGCGGTGCTCAGCGCGCTCGATGTGATTGCGCCACGCGGCGTACTCGTGACTGTCGGGCTGGGGGGTGACATGAGTTTGCCGATGAACCAGATCGTCGCCAAAGAGGTGGACCTTCGGGGCACTTTTCGCTTTCATGCTGAATTTGCCACGGCCGTGCAGTTCCTCAACAGCGGTTTGATTGATGGCCGGCCGGTGATCACACAGGTGCTGCCGATGAGCCGCGCGCTGGAAGCCTTTGCGCTGGCGGCTGACAAAAGCCAGTCGCTAAAGGTGCAAATTGCTTTTCAAGAAGAAGCGTCGGCCGCATGATTGATCGCTGCCAAACCCGGCCAAAAGCGTTGCGATCGGCCCGGGCGTCTGCTCAGCGACTGTGGCTGACATGAAAAAAACATTCCAACTTGTCATCGAGGGCCGGCACCCGGACCGCCTGCTTGAAGCAAGCAAGCACGATGTGCGGAAATACATGGCAAGGCAGCGCCGCGCCGCTCTGCCAGAGGGCGCCGACTACTGGGACTTTACCTGCCAATTTGGCTTGACCGAGATCGATGCGTCCCCGGTGCATGTGGCCACGCTCATCGCTCTGATGGACGCTGCGGCCAAGGGCGGGGCGGCAGGGTTTTTTGTCGACATCATCGGCCGGGCCGCTCACCGCAAAGTTAAAGCCGAGCCCACCATGCCGCCGGCTGGCTAGCTAGCCGGCCTGAGAACATCTTATTGCCGCGTCTGAACCCGGCGCGCGCCGTCAAAGCGCTTGCGCCAGTAGGTTTGAGCCATGTCATCGACACGAACCTCGACCCCGGGCTTTGGCGAATGAACAAACTTGCCCCCACCGACATAAATGCCAACATGGCTGAAGGTGCGGCGCATGGTGTTGAAAAACACCAGGTCACCCGGCAGGAGCTCGGAGCGTTCAATTTTTTGGGTCTCGGCTGCCTGCTGGGCTGCGCTGCGCGGTAAAACCGTGTCGGCGCTCTGTTCGTACATGGCCTTGACAAAGCCACTGCAATCAAAGCCGGTTTCGGCTGTGGTCCCTCCTCGCAGGTAGGGACGGCCCATGAAGCCCAGCGCATTGAAAACCAGCGTCGCGGCCTGTTCAGTGGCGGTTTGTCGCACCTGTTCCAGGCGCAGCAGCAGACCTTTTTCGAGCAGCAGGCGCTCTAGGTCGTCGGGTGCAGCGCTCGGATTGGCATGGGCTGGTGCGGCCAGAGCCAACACGAACGCCAGTAGGATTAGGCCTCGCATCCCGGGTAGGATAGCGTCGTCCCCGCTGGGTTGTCAATGTTCAGGCAGCTCGCCCAATTGTGTTGCAGCGGCTGCGGCAAACAACACAGGCCAAGGGAATGGTTTGTCAAATTGGATTTTTAAAATGATGTTCAGGGCGCTGGTCTTGGAAAATGATGGCGGCTTTCGCGCCACCGTGAAATCGGTTGACGCGGCGCAGCTGCCTGCCGCGGACGTGACCTTGGCGGTGTCCTACGCCACCTTGAACTACAAGGACGGCTTGGCCATCACCAACCGGGGGCCAGTGGTGCGCCAGTGGCCCATGGTTGCCGGCGTTGACGGCGCTGGTACCGTAGTCGCATCCAATCACCCGGACTGGCAGGTCGGAGACTTGGCCGTGCACAACGGCTGGGGCGCAGGCGAGACCCACTGGGGCTGTTTGGCCGAGACAGCTCGGCTCAAGGGCGATTGGCTGATCCGTCTGCCCCAGGCTTTGAGCCTGCGCCAGGCGATGGCCGTTGGGACGGCTGGCTACACCGCGATGTTGTGTGTGCTGGCACTGGAAGACCATGGCCTGAGGCCCGACGCTGGCGAGGTGCTAGTCACAGGGGCGAGCGGCGGCGTGGGTAGCGTGGCTATTGCGCTGCTGGGCCGTCTGGGCTATACCGTGGTGGCGGCTACCGGCCGGGCGTCTGAAGAAACTTACCTCAAAGCCTTGGGGGCCAGCAGTGTGATGGACCGGGCCATGCTGGCCAGCCCGGGCAAAGCCTTGCAAAAAGAACGCTGGGCCGGCGTGGTGGACGCGGTGGGCTCGCACACTTTGGCCAACGCGCTGGCCCAAACCCGTTACGGCGGCGTGGTCGCTGCCTGCGGTCTGGCCCAGGGCATGGATTTGGCAAGCACCGTCATGCCCTTTATCTTGCGCGGCGTGGCCCTGGTGGGCATCGATTCGGTGATGGCGCCTTTGTCTCGTCGCCAGCGCGCCTGGGCGCGAATTGCCCGCGATCTCGACCCCGCCCTGCTCGAGACCATGGTTCAGGAGTTGCCGCTGGACGGGGCGATTGACGCTGCCCATGCCTTGATGGACGGTCGGGTAAGGGGCCGTACCTTGGTCAAGATCGGCAGCTGAGCAGCGTCCTGTCCTGGCCCGTGTTTGCGTTTTATCTGCCCGGGCCCCGTCCCAATTTTTCAGAAAGTTAGACATGCTTCTTGAAGCCGACCAGGCCCAGTTGGTGCTACTTGATTACCAGGTCCAACTGATGCCAACCATGTGGGAGTCGCACTGGGTGCTGGCCAATGCTCTGCGTTTAGGCGAAGTCGCCCGTTTGTTGGGCATGCCTTGCTGGGGGACCGAACAACATCCAGCTCTGCTCGGGCCCCAGCTGCCACAGGTCCGGGCACTGTGCGGCCGCACGCTGACCAAAATGCAATTCAGTGCGGTCGAGGAGGGTCTCGCAGAGTGGCTGCGGCCCCCGACAAAACCCCAGGTAGGCAATGTGCGAAGCCTGCCCAAACATTTGCAAAAGCCTGCCAGCCCAACGCGCCCGATGGTGGTGATTGCGGGCTGCGAGGCTCATGTCGGCGTGCTGCAGACCGCCCTGGATTTACTTGAAGACGAGTTCGAGGTTTGGGTGGTGACTGATGCCTGCAGTTCGCGCACCGAACGCAACCGGGATGCGGCCTTTGACCGACTGGCCGGCGCTGGGGCGGAACTGCTGACCACCGAGATGCTCGCCTTTGAGTGCCTGCGCAGCGCCGAACATCCTGACTTCGCGGCGGTGCAGGCCGTGATCAAGTAGCCGCCATGTGCAGCGCTGCGGGCGCCCAAGGCGTTCGTAGCAGGCCTGCCAGTGAAGTCAGTTGGCTGCAAGTTGCCCAGCCATAATCTGTTTCGCAAGCGCTTGCTTCGACCGGGGACAGACATGACAGCCTATGCGGATTTTTATCGCTACTCCATCAGCCAGCCTGAATCTTTTTGGGCCGAGCAATCGCAATTGATTGACTGGCAGCTAGCACCGCAAGTGATATGCGACCACAGCCAGCCTCCCTTTGCCAAGTGGTTTGTCGGCGGTACCACCAACCTGTGCCATAACGCGGTGGATCGGCATTTGCTGCAGCGACCGCATCAGCCGGCCCTGATCGTGGTTTCCACTGAAACCGGGCAGGAGCGCAGCTATTCCTTCATCGAGCTGCAAGCCGAGGTACAGCGCATGGCTGCAGTGATGCGCGAATTGGGGGTGCGCCAGGGCGACCGGGTGTTGATTTATATGCCCATGATCGCCGAGGCGGCCTTCGCCATGCTGGCCTGCGTCCGTATTGGCGCGATCCATTCGGTGGTGTTTGGCGGCTTTGCTTCGGGTTCGCTGGCCTCGCGGATTGAAGATGCCTTGCCCCGGCTGGTGGTGAGTGCAGACGCTGGTTCGCGTGGCGGCAAGGTGGTGCACTACAAACCGCTGCTCGATGGCGCGATCCAGTTGTCGCGCCACAAGCCAGAGGCGGTGTTGCTGGTAGACCGGCAACTCGCCCCGATGCCGCTGGTCGCGGGACGCGACCACAAGTGGGGGCTGCTGAGGGCAAAACACCTGAATACCGTGGTGGACTGCGAATGGCTGGAGTCCACCCATCCCAGCTATACGCTCTACACCAGCGGCACCACCGGCAAACCCAAGGGCGTACAGCGGGATACCGGAGGCTATGCGGTTGCGCTGGCGGCGAGCATGAAGCATATTTTTTGCGCTCAAGCGGGCGAAACCTATTTCTCAACCAGTGACATCGGCTGGGTGGTGGGGCACAGCTACATTGTCTACGGGCCGCTGATCGCCGGCATGGCCACCATCCTGTACGAAGGCTTGCCGACCCGCCCGGATGGCGGCGTGTGGTGGAGCTTGGTTGAAAAATACAAGGTGTCGATCATGTTCAGCGCCCCAACTGCGGTGCGCGTGCTCAAAAAACAAGACCCCGCGCTGCTGAAAAAATACGATCTCTCCAGCTTGCGGACCCTGTTTCTTGCCGGTGAGCCGCTCGACGAACCCACAGCGCGCTGGATTGCCGAGGGCCTGGGCGTGCCAGTCATCGACAACTACTGGCAGACTGAAAGCGGCTGGCCCATACTCACCGTGGCCAATGGGGTTGAGAAAACGCCCAGCAAATACGGTAGCCCCGGCCTGCCGATGTATGGCTACAAAGTCAAGCTGCTCGACGACCAGACCGGCGAGGAGTTGACCGAGCCTCACCAAAAAGGCGTGGTGGCCATTGAAGGCCCGCTGCCGCCGGGTTGCATGCAGACGATTTGGGGCGATGACGAGCGGTTTGTCAAAACCTACTGGAGCAGCGTGCCGGGCAAGCTGGTCTACAGCACCTTTGACTGGGGTGTACGAGACGAGGACGGCTACTACTTCATCCTCGGACGCACCGATGATGTGATCAATGTGGCGGGGCACCGTCTGGGTACCCGGGAAATCGAGGAAAGCATTTCGGCCCATCCGAATGTCTCGGAGGTGGCGGTTGTCGGGGTGGCCGACAGCCTCAAGGGGCAGGTGGCACTGGCCTTTGCCGTGGTCAAAGACCCGCAAGGGACGAGCGAGGCCGCGGCCAGACTCAAACTTGAAGGCGAGATCATGCGCCTGGTCGACCAGGACCTTGGCGCCGTAGCGCGACCGGCACGGGTCTTCTTTGTTAACGCGCTGCCCAAAACCCGCAGTGGCAAATTGCTGCGTCGGGCGGTTCAGGCGGTGTGGGAGGGACGCGACCCCGGCGACCTCACCACCATGGAAGACCCGGCTGCCTTGCAGCAGGTGCGCGACCTGGTAGGGCACTAGTTTCTAGTGAGCTTGGCGCCGGGTTTTGGTGGCACAATGAAGCGCTTACTCACCCTCTGAGGGCTGGGTCGCATCCCGCAACCGGTTCAGCCGCGACGCGGGCGGTTAATCAACAAGCTTTAACCAGCTAATGTCTTCTCCAGGGAGACCGAGGTCAGCGAACTATGAACGATTCAAACCGGCCAGCGTCTTCTGTGGCCTCGCCCACTTACCAAACCTACCAAGCCAGCACCTACCTTTTTGGCGGCAATGCGCCCTACGTGGAAGAGATGTACGAGAACTACCTTGCCAACCCTGGCAGTGTTCCCGAGACTTGGCGTGATTACTTTGATGCTCTTCAGCATGTTCCTGCTGGCGACGGCTCCAGCGCCAAAGACGTGCCCCACCTGCCAGTGATCAATGCGTTCGCCCAGCGTGCCAAACAGGGCGGGACGCAGGTGGTGGTCGCGAGCGCAGATGCCGAAATGGGTCGTAAGCGCACATCGGTGCAGCAACTCATCGCCGCCTATCGCAATGTCGGTGCCCGCTGGGCTGATCTTGATCCTCTCAAGCGCGCCGAGCGGGACCAAATTCCTGAGCTGGAGCCTGCTTTTTACGGTTTCAGTGACGCCGATCAAGAGGCAGTGTTCAACACCAGCAACACCTTTTTTGGCAAAGACACCATGAGTCTGCGAGAGCTCATGAACGCGCTTCGCCAGACTTACTGCGGCACCATTGGCGCCGAGTACATGTATGCCACTGATCAGAACCAAAAACGCTGGTGGCAGCAAAAACTAGAGCTCATCCGCAGCAAACCGAATTTCGATGCTGACAAGAAAAAACACATTTTGGAGAGACTCACAGCCTCCGAGGGTCTCGAGCGGTTTTTGCACACCAAGTTTGTTGGCCAAAAGCGCTTCTCTCTAGAGGGCGGAGAAAGCTTTATCGCCTCCATGGATGAGCTCATCCAAATGGCTGGTGCCAAAGGCGTGCAGGAAATCGTGATCGGCATGGCCCACCGCGGCCGCTTGAATGTGCTGGTCAACACCCTGGGCAAGCTGCCCGCTGATTTGTTTGCCGAGTTCGATCATTCTGCGCCCGAGGAGTTGACCAGCGGAGATGTCAAGTACCACCAGGGCTTTAGCTCAGACGTTGCCACGCCGGGTGGCCCGGTGCACCTGACCTTGGCTTTCAATCCTTCGCATCTTGAAATCGTCAACCCGGTGGTTGAGGGTTCGGTACGAGCCCGCATGGACCGCCGTGGCGACCCGCATGGCAAGCAGGTGCTGCCGGTGCTGGTTCACGGCGACGCGGCTTTCGCCGGCCAAGGGGTGGTGATGGAGACCCTCGCGCTGGCCGAGACCCGTGGCTACTCCACGGGCGGCACGGTGCACATCGTGATCAACAACCAGATCGGATTTACCACCAGCGACCCGCGCGACAGTCGCTCCACCCTGTACTGCTCGGACATTGTCAAGATGGTCGAGTCGCCAGTGCTGCATGTTAATGGCGATGATCCCGAGGCCGTGGTCCTGGCCACCCAGTTGGCACTGGAGTTCCGCTTGGAATTTTGCAAAGACGTGGTGGTGGACATCATCTGTTTTCGCAAACTTGGCCACAACGAGCAGGACACCCCGGCCCTGACGCAGCCGCTGATGTATAAAAAAATAGCGCAGCATCCCGGCACCCGGCGCCTGTATGCCGACCGGCTTGCCGCGCAGGGGCTTGGTGCCGAACTTGGTGATGACATGGTCAGAGCCTACCGTGCGGCCATGGATGCCGGCAAACTCACGGTAGACCCAGTGCTGACCAACTTCAAAAGCAAGTACGCAGTGGACTGGTCGCCTTTCGTTGGTAAAAAATGGACCGATGCTGGCGAGACTGGCATTCCCATGGCCGAGTGGCGCCGGCTGTCGCAGCGGCTCACCACCCTGCCGTCCAGCATCACCCCGCACCAGCTGGTCCGCAAAGTCTATGACGACCGGGCCGCGATGGGCCGGGGTGAGCTGCCGGTAGATTGGGGCATGGGCGAGCACATGGCTTTTGCGTCATTGGTGGCGAGCGGCTACCCGGTGCGCCTGAGCGGCGAAGACTCTGGCCGAGGCACCTTCACCCACAGACACGCGGTCATCCATGACCAGAATCGTGAAAAATTTGACGAAGGCACTTACACCCCCTTGCAAAACGTGGCCGATGGGCAATCCCCTTTTGTGGTGATCGACTCGATTTTGTCGGAAGAAGCGGTGTTGGCTTTTGAATACGGCTACGCGTCCAACGACCCCAACACGCTGGTCATCTGGGAGGCTCAATTCGGGGATTTTGTCAATGGCGCACAGGTGGTTATTGATCAGTTCATTGCCTCGGGCGAGGTCAAGTGGGGTCGTGTCAACGGCATCACCCTGATGTTGCCGCACGGCTACGAGGGCCAGGGGCCAGAGCATAGCTCGGCGCGGCTAGAGCGTTTCATGCAGCTCAGCGCAGACACCAATATGCAGGTGGTTCAGCCCACCACAGCCAGCCAGATCTTCCACGTGTTGCGGCGCCAGATGGTGCGCAACATTCGCAAGCCGCTGATCATCATGACACCCAAATCCCTGCTGCGCCACAAGGACGCCAGCTCGCCGCTCTCAGAGTTCACCAAGGGAAGCTTTCAAACCATCATTCCCGAGACCAAAGAGGAAATTGTCAAAAAATCAGACAAAGTCAAGCGGGTGGTGGCCTGCTCGGGCAAGGTGTACTACGACTTGGCCAAGAGGCGGGAAGAAAAAGGACTGGACGATGTTGCCCTTGTGCGGGTGGAGCAGCTCTATCCCTTCCCGCACAAAGCTTTTTCCCAGGAGCTCAAAAAATACAGCAACGCCAGCGAGGTGGTCTGGTGCCAGGACGAGCCGCAGAACCAGGGCGCCTGGTTTTTTGTGCAGCATTACATCCACGAGAACATGCTCGATGGTCAGCGCCTGGGCTATTCCGGACGCGGCGCGTCGGCCTCGCCGGCGGTTGGTTATTCCCACCTGCACCAGGAGCAGCAGAAGGCCTTGGTAGAAGGTGCCTTTGGCAAGCTTAAGGGATTCATTTTGAGCAAATAAGCCCGGGCGCCAGCCCTTTTTTTGAATAAAAACAGAAAGCATTTCCATGGCGATCGTAGAAGTCAAAGTCCCGCAGCTTTCAGAGTCGGTCGCTGAGGCCACCCTGTTGCACTGGAAGAAGAAAGTCGGTGAGTCGGTGGTGGTGGATGAAATCTTGACCGAGATCGAGACCGACAAGGTGGTTTTGGAGGTGCCAGCCCCCAGCGCTGGGGTGTTGCGCGAGTTATTGGTGGGCGACGGTGCGACGGTTATGGCTGAGCAATTGATCGCCCGTATTGACACGCAGGGCCATGCTGGAGCCGCTGCCGCTGGGGCGACTGCAGCGCTCAAGACCGCGCCGCCCGCTGCGCTAATGGCGGGTGTGGCCATGCCAGCGGCAGCCAAATTGATGGCCGACAAACAGCTCGCTGCCGGCTCTGTGGCGGGCACTGGGCGCGATGGACGCATCACCAAGGGCGATGTGCTCAGCGCAGCGGCGGCCGTGCAGCCCGCACCGCCTGAGCTGCCCGCCGCAGTACAAGCCCTGCCGGCGGCGAGTTTTGGGGCGGCCCTGTTGCCCGAAGTGGCCATGCCGCCAGTGGCCACGGCCGAGCGCCCCGAGCAACGTGTGCCCATGAGCCGCTTGCGGGCCCGGGTGGCTCAGCGTCTGCTCTTGTCGCAAACCAGCAACGCCATTTTGACCACCTTCAACGAAGTCAACATGGCGCCCGTGATGGAGATGCGCAAGCGTTTTCAGGAGAAATTTGAGAAAGAGCACGGCGTGAAGATTGGCTTCATGAGCTTTTTTGTCAAAGCCGCGGTGCATGCACTCAAAAAATACCCGGTACTCAACGCGTCCGTGGACGGCAATGACATCGTCTACCACGGCTATTTTGATATCGGCATTGCGGTTGGTTCGCCGCGTGGTCTGGTGGTGCCAATTCTGCGCAACGCCGATCAGATGAGCTTTGCCGACATCGAGAAAAAGATTGCCGATTACAGCGCCAAAGCGCGTGATGGCAAGCTCAGTATTGAGGAGATGACTGGCGGCACTTTTTCAATCTCCAATGGTGGCGTGTTCGGCTCCATGCTCTCCACCCCCATCATCAACCCGCCGCAATCTGCTATTTTGGGCGTCCATGCAACCAAGGATAGAGCAGTGGTCGAAAACGGGCAGGTGGTGGTTCGACCCATCAACTATTTCGCCATGAGCTATGACCACCGCATCATCGACGGCCGCGAAGCTGTGCTCGGCCTGGTGGCGATGAAGGAGGCGCTCGAAGACCCGGCCCGCCTCTTGTTTGATATCTGAAAGCAGTCGCCCCATGAGCCAATCTTTTGACCTGATCGTGATCGGGGCTGGGCCCGGTGGCTATATTGCCGCCATACGGGCGGCCCAACTTGGCTTTAGCGTGGCCTGTGTCGACGCCTGGTGCAACGCCAAAGGCGGGCCCGCGCCGGGTGGCACCTGCACCAACGTGGGTTGCATACCATCCAAGGCACTGCTGCAGTCTTCTGAGCATTTCGAGCAGGCCGGTCAGCATTTCGCAGACCATGGCATCGGTGTGGCCGGTTTAAGCCTGGACCTGCCCACCATGATGGGCCGCAAGGACAGCGTGGTTAAGCAGAACAACGAAGGTATTTTGTTCTTGTTCAAAAAAAACAAGGTCAGTTTTTTCCATGCCAGGGCATCCTTTGCGAAGGCCCTGGATGGCGCCTACGAGATCGCGCTTGCACCCATGTCAGCCGGCGCGCCAGCCCAGGTGCTGATCGGCAAGCAGGTGATTGTTGCTAGCGGTTCAAGCCCGCGGGCCTTGGCCGGCACGCCGTTTGATGAAGACAAGATACTCTCCAATGAGGGTGCGCTGGCCCTGACTAAGCTGCCCAAGCGCCTCGGTCTGATTGGCTCGGGTGTGATCGGCTTGGAGATGGGTTCGGTCTGGCGCCGTCTGGGTGCCAGTGTCACGGTACTCGAAGGCCTGCCGAGCTTTTTGGGCGGGGTGGACCAGCAGATTGCCAAAGAGGCAAAAAAAGCGTTTGACAAGCAGGGCCTGAAGATCGAGCTCGGGGTTCAGGTAGGCGCCATCAGCGCCACGGCCAAGGGGGTTGATGTGGCCTATCTGACTGCCCAGGGCGAGTCGAAAACTTTGGCCGTCGACAAACTGATCGTTTCTATCGGCCGGGTGCCAAACACCCAGGGCTTGAATGCTGCAACCGTCGGGCTGGCGCTCGATGAGCGGGGCGCCATTGTGGTCGACGCTGATTGCCGAACCAATCTTCCCGGGGTTTGGGCAGTGGGCGATGTCGTGCGCGGCCCGATGCTGGCGCACAAAGCCGAAGAAGAGGGCGTGGCGGTGGCCGAGCGCATGGCCGGCCAGCATGGGCATGTCGATTTCAACACCGTCCCTTGGGTGATTTACACCAACCCTGAAATCGCATGGGTCGGACAAACTGAGGAGCAGCTCAAGGCCGCCGGACGCGCTTTCAAGGCGGGCACCTTTCCGTTTTTGGCCAACGGCCGGGCCCGTGCCCTGGGCGACACGACCGGCATGGTCAAGATGCTGTCGGACGCAGTGAGCGATGAGATTTTGGGGGTTCATATCGTCGGACCCATGGCCAGCGAATTGATTGCTGAGTGCGTGGTGGCGATGTCGTTTCGCGCCAGCAGCGAAGATTTGGCCCGCATTTGCCATGCTCACCCCTCGCTGGGTGAGGCGATCAAGGAGGCGGCGCTGGCGGTGGATAAACGCACGCTGAACTTCTAAGGCCGGTGTTGCAACCCGCGCCGATTGATCAAAAACCGCTGTGGAGCAGGCCCACTCCTTGACGCCGGTGTCTGATGCCTATGAGCGGGAGTTGCGCCAGCGGGGCTACACCAGTGACCCGGCGCAATTGCTGGCAGTAGCCGCTCTTGAGCGCTGCGCTCTGGCGTGGATTGAGTACAAAGAAAAGCGGTCTAACGCCCTGAAAAAACTGCTCAGTCGGCCGGAAATACCGCGTGGCGTCTACCTGTTTGGTGGCGTTGGCCGGGGCAAAAGTTTTTTGATGGATTGTTTTTTCGATGCCATCCCCGTGCGACGCAAGACGCGGCTGCATTTTCATGAGTTCATGCGTGAGGTCCACCGAGAACTCGCTGCGCTGCAAGGCACGGCCAACCCGCTCGATGCCCTGGGCAGGTGCATCGCTGAACGGCACAGACTGATTTGCTTCGATGAGTTTCACATCGCCGACATCACCGATGCGATGATCCTGCACCGGCTGCTCAGGGCGCTGTTTGATCATGGCGTTGGGTTTGTCACGACCTCCAACTTCATGCCAGATGATCTGTACCCCAATGGCCTGCACCGAAGCCGCATCCTGCCAGCGATTGAACTGCTCAACACCCGTCTCGAAGTGGTCAAGGTGGATAACGGCCAGGACTACCGTCGCCAGAAGCTGGAGCAACTCAGGCTCTACCACACGCCCTTGGGCGAGCAGGCCGACCAACAGATGGACGCGGCATTTGAGCAGCTGGCAGAAAGACAGGACGACGATCCCAGCTTGCAGATCGAGGCGCGTCAGATTCTGGCGCGGCGGCGCGCTGGCGGAGTGGTGTGGTTTGATTTCAAGAACCTGTGTGGCGGCCCGCGTTCGCACAACGACTATCTTGAAATCGCGTCACAGTTTCATACTGTTTTGCTCAGCAATGTGCCCCATATGCCGGTGCGCCTGGCCTCGGAGGCCCGGCGCTTCACTTGGCTGATCGATGTCTTGTACGACCGGCGGGTCAAGCTGATCATGTCGGCCGAGGTGGCGCCACAACAGCTTTACACCGAAGGGCCGTTGGCGCATGAATTCCCGCGCACCGTGTCGCGCTTGCATGAAATGCAGTCGCCTGAATTCCTGGCTTTAGCGCGCCGTTTGGTAGACACTACGCTCACATGACGCACTTGTTTCTTGCCGCAGCCATGGCCCTGGTGGTCGTGAGCGCCCAGGCCCAACCTGCGGACGCAGCCCCGCCGACCCTGGCGGACGCGGCTGCTGAGCGTAGCCGTATTGCCGCTGCCCGGCAGGCTGAGGCGGCACGCTATGAGCAGCAGCAGGCCAGTTGCTATGCCCGGTTCGCAGTCAGCGACTGCCACCTGGCCAACCGGGCGCATCAGCGGGCCCTGCTTGATCTACTCAGACGCCAAGAACTGGCTATCAATGCCGCAGAGCGGCAACAAAAGGGCGCCGAGCAGTTGGAGAGAATTCTCGGCAAGTTGCCAAGACCTGAGGGCAGTACGCCAACCCCATGAGCAGCCCTGTCAGCGGCTCCTTGAGCAGCCAGCGGCTGCGTTGATCCATGGGCTTGCAAGGGCGGGTTGAAGACGCTTTTTCCGAGCAGGGTGCCCTGTCTCGGATGACCCATGAATTCCGTCTGCGGCCGGGCCAGTTGGACATGGCGCGGGCCATCACCCGCACCTTGGAGGAGGGCGGCGTGCTGGTGGTTGAAGCCGGCACGGGCATCGGCAAGACCTTTGCCTACTTGGTGCCAGCGTTGCTCAGTGGGAACCGAGTGCTGCTGTCGACTGCCACCAAGGCCTTGCAAGACCAGTTGTTTGGCCGTGACTTGCCAGGTTTGGTGCAGGCGCTGGCCCTGCCGCTGAAGACCGCGATGCTGAAGGGGCGGGCCAGCTACCTCTGTCAACACCGCCTCCAACTCGCCCGGCTGGAAGCTGACCCTGCGGACAGCGAGCAATTGGCTATTTTGGCCCGCATCGAGATCTGGGCCCAGGCCAGCGTCTCGGGCGATCTGGCCGAACTCAGCGACCTTCATGAGCGCTCGCCTTGGGTTGCGCTCGTCACATCCACCCGCGACAACTGTCTGGGTTCGAAGTGCCCGAGTTGGCGTGTCTGCCATGTCAACCAGGCGCGCCGCGAGGCCCTATCGGCGGACGTGGTGGTGGTCAATCACCACCTTTTTTTTGCTGACCTGGCAGTGCGGGAATCGGGGCTGGCCGAGCTCTTGCCATCGGTACAAACTGTCATCTTTGATGAGGCCCATCAACTCAATGAAACTGGCGTTCAGTTTTTGGGACGGCAACTCAGCACCGCGCAGATATCTGATTTTGCCGGTGACCTGCTCAATGCCGGGCTTTTGCATGCGCGTGGCTGGTGCGATTGGCCGCAGCTGGCATCCCGGCTGCAACAGGCGGCGCTGGACTGGCGGCTGCTGCTGGGCAGGCAGACCGCCGTGGTGAAACTACCCTGGTTTGATGCGCACACCTATGATGCTCGGGCGCCGGCTTGGCGCGCTGCGATAGACCTGGTCCATCAAGACCTTGACCAAGCCCGCCTGGCCTTGGAATCGGTGGCAGAAACCGGTCCGGAGTTGTCCCGCCTGAGTGAGCGGGTGCTCAGCCTGATCGAACGCATCGAGGGTTTTCGCCTGCCCTGCCCGGCAGGCTCGACTCGCTGGCTGGAGCTGGGCGGCCACCTCAAGCTGATGGAAACGCCATTGGATATCGCCCAGACCGTCCAGACCCGTTTGCTCGAGGTTCAGTCAGAGTCCTTGGCGCCCAGGTCATGGATATTCACCTCGGCAAGCCTGGGCGATGACGCCGCCTTGACCTGGTTCACAGAGCCCTGCGGTCTGGCGGCAGCCCGGGTGTTGCGCATCGACAGCCCATTTGACTATGCGCGGCAGGCAGCCCTCTATGTGCCGACAGACCTGCCCAAACCAGATCACCCAGAGCACAGCGCGCAGGTGGCAAATTTTGTCGCCAAAGCCGCGCTCGCACTGGGTGGCAGGACGCTGGTGCTGACCACCAGTTTGCGCGCCCTGCAGCTGATCAGCGAGGCCTTGTTCCAGGCGTTCTCTGGCTCCGGATCAATCGATATTTTGGTCCAGGGCCGGGGCTCCAAGCGGGACTTGATGAGCCGCTTTCGCCGCGGTGGCAGCGGTACCGCGGCGGGTTGCGTGCTGGTGGCATCAGCCTCATTTTGGGAGGGCGTTGACATACCCGGCGCCGCCCTGCAGATGGTGGTGATTGACAAGTTGCCCTTCCCCTTTCCGCAAGACCCCCTGGTGCAGGCCCGGGCGCAGAGGCTAGAGGCAGCCGGTCGCCCGGTTTTCAAGGACTATTACCTGCCGGAGGCAGCGATCGCGCTCAAGCAGGGCGCTGGCCGGCTGATTCGGCATGAGAGCGATCGTGGTGTGCTGGTGGTGTGCGACACCCGGCTGACCGGCATGGGTTATGGCCGGCGGCTGTTGGCCGCGCTGCCGCCAATGCGCCGTCTTGCTGATGAGACCGAATTGGCCGCCTTTCTGGAAGAACTCACCAAAGTTTCCACCAAGGACTCTGGACGGCCTTGACACCCAGACTCAAGAAGCTCGACTGTGGGTAGTTTGCCTGCAGCACACGCCGGCTGTCGTCACGTAACTGGGTCATGCCCAGCGCTTCATAGGATTTGACCAAAATGAACATCGCCTCTTCAACAGCCGGCGTGCCCTGGTGGTCGGCAATCGCCAACTGAGCCCGGTTGACTGCCGCCACATAAGCGCCCCGGTCAAAGTAATAGCGGGCAACATGAACCTCGTATTCCGCCAGCGAATTCACAATGTAGGCCATACGCTCCTTTGCATCCGGGGCATAGCGCGACTGCGGAAAGCGGCTGATCAACTCTTTGAACGCTTCAAACGATTCTTTGGCTGCTTTTTGATCCCGCTCAGACAGGTCTTGGCGGGTGATGGCTGAAAAAATACCGAGGTCGTCATTGAAGTTAACCAGGCCTTTGAGGTACAGGGCGTAGTCCAGTGCGGTGCTGGCCGGGTGCAATTTCATGAAACGGTCCAAGGTAGCCACTGCCTGCGGTGCTTCCCGTGACTTGTAGTGCGCATAGGCCTTGTCCAGTTGTGCTTGCTGGGCCAGTGGGGTTCCGGCGGCCCGGCCTTCGAGCTTGTCGTACAGTGCTATGGCCTTGTCGTAGGCGCCGTTGCCCGCTTCCTCACGGGCTTCGGCGTATATTTTGCTCGGGCTCCAGTCGGCTGTCGGGTCTTTGGTCACGCTGGAGCAGGCGCCTAGCAGCAACACGGCGAGGGCCAATGCGCCAGCGCACCCGCCTGATAATTTGGCTCGAAGCATGGGACAACTTTCTTGAAAAAATCCGGACCGAGTATATCGAGCGTACCCCTTGGCGACGGCGTTGAGGAGCCGGCCGATGAGCCCGGCGAGGCCGGGCCGGAGTTCGAGCTGCGTGCCTGGACGGCCGGTCCGCAGCAGCACGGGCAGCGGCTCGACCGGGTATTAGCCGCCTTGGCGCCCGAATTTTCCCGCAGCTACTTGCAGCAATTGATTGAGCTGGGCGCCGTCACCCTGAACCACCGGGTGGTCAGCAAGCCCGCGGCAAGGGTGAAAGCGGCTGATGGCGGAACCATTGGGCTACGACCCAGCGCCCAAAGCCAAGCGTTCCGGCCAGAGCTGATGCCGCTTGACTTGGTGTACTCGGACGAGCATCTCTTGGTGATTAACAAGCCTGCTGGCCTGGTGGTGCACCCGGCGCCTGGAAATTGGAGCGGTACCCTGCTCAATGGTTTACTGGCTTTTGATGCGGCTTTCATGGACCTGCCCCGTGCCGGCATCGTCCACCGCTTGGACAAGGACACCAGCGGTCTGATGGTGGTCGCCCGCAGTCGTCCAGTGATGGACGCCTTGGTGCGTGCCATCGCTGCCCGTGAGCTCGGTCGCCATTATCTGGCGCTGGCCCACCGCCGCTGGACAGGCCCGCCCAGCCGCGATGTGCTCGCCCCAATGGGCAGAGATCCGCGCAATCGCTTGCGCATGGCGGTTGTCGACTTAGCGTTGCATCCAGGTAAAACGGCCAGGACTGAAGTCACATTGTTGGAAAATGCAGCCGACGCCTGCCTTCTGCGCTGCAGCTTGCACACCGGCAGAACTCACCAAGTGCGGGTGCATCTGGCCTGGCTGGGCCATCCCCTGCTCTCCGATGAAACCTATGCCGGCGCTGTCGCCGCGGGCATGCGCCGCCAGGCTTTGCATGCTTGTCAGCTGGTGTTGGACCACCCGGTCACGGGACTGCGAATGAGCTTTCAAGCGCCACTGCCGGCAGATTTTCGGGCGGCCCTGGCCTATTTGGCCCTACGCTACAATTTCGACTGACTCACGAACAGCGGCCTCCTAGCAAATACCCAGGGTGCCCGTGCAGCAGTTGCTTCTATCTGCCTCATGCGCCGTGTGCAGTCACCCCGTTCTCGCGCCATCAGGGCGCCCCACCCGGACCCGTCAAACCTATGAATACGGCCGAAGCAAAACGTGTTTTGGAAACCGCACTGATTTGCGCGCAGCAGCCCTTGCAGTTGCGCGACATGCGCGCGCTTTTTGAGGACGAGGTCGGCGCCGATACCATCCGCGACATGTTGCTGGCGCTGCAACTTGACTGGACACCGCGTGGTTTGGAGCTGCTCAGTGTCGCATCGGGCTGGCGTTTTCAAAGCCGGCCCGAGCTACGGATTTACCTGGACCGCTTGCACCCGGAAAAGCCGCCTCGCTACAGCCGCGCAACGCTAGAAATCCTGGCCATCATCGCCTACCGGCAGCCGGTGACCCGAGGCGATATCGAGGATATCCGCGGTGTCACGGTCAACGCTTTGACCCTCAAGCATCTCGAGGACCGGTCCTGGGTTGAGGTGATCGGGCACCGCGAGTCGCCCGGGCGCCCAGCACTGTTTGCAACAACAAGGCATTTTCTCGATGACCTGGGCCTGAACTCCTTGGCGCAACTGCCCCTGCTAGATCATCCGGCGCAACAGGCTGGTGCGCTCGAAGCACTTGGGGCTGGCGAGGTCCTGAGCCTGGAGACGGCGGCAGCAGCTGACTCGCCTGATCCTGGCGCAGGCAGCGCTGCGCAAGCGGCTCAGGGCGCGCCGGCCGCAGCCGACTTGTTTGATTTGACAGGAAACCCGCAATGACTGAGAACACCGCCGATGTGACTGATACAAGCGGCCTGCCGCCCGCGCAAACGGCGCCGCCAGTCCTGCAGCCCGAGCAGGCGGCAGACCCAGCGGCCGTGAAGCCCGGCGCGCAAAGCAGCCGCTTCAATGACGTGGTGTCTGGTTTGTTCGATGCAGATGAAGCACAGCCAGACCTTCAAGCGGCCCGGCGGGTCCTGGCCCCGCAGGCCGAAAATCCCAAGTTGCACAAGGTGCTGGCCCAAAACGGCATGGGTTCGCGCCTGGAGATGGAGCAGCTCATCATGGAGGGGCGCATCACGGTCAACAATGAGCCCGCACACATTGGCCAGAGGATTCAGTTTGGAGACCATGTCAAAGTCAATGGCAAGCCGATTCGCATCCGGATTGATCCGCCACCGGCCCGGGTCATCGCCTACCACAAGCCCGCTGGTGAGGTGGTTACCCACGACGATCCACAGAACCGGCCCACTGTGTTTCGCCGTCTGCCCAAGTTGTTTCAGGGCAAATGGCAGTCGGTCGGCCGGCTTGACCTCAACACCGAGGGACTGCTCTTGTTCAGCAGTTCGGGGGAGCTGGCAAATCATTTGATGCACCCGCGCTTTGGACTGGAGCGGGAGTACGCCGTTCGAGTTTTGGGGGCCTTGAGCCGGGAGGAAAAGCAGCGATTGACCGATGGTGTCCAACTCGACGACGGCATGGCCCAGTTTGGCTCGATTGAAGAGGGCGGTGGCGAAGGCTCGAATTGCTGGTACCGGGTGACCATTTCGGAGGGCAGAAACCGTGAAGTAAGACGTATGTTTGAGGCGGTAGGTCACGCTGTCAGCCGGCTGATCCGTATCCGCTACGGTGCCATGCTGCTGCCGCGCGGCCTCAAGCGCGGGGCCTGGCTGGAGCTAGCCGAGACTGACATCAATCTGCTGATGCAGGCGGTCGGCAGTGCCCAGCCAAACACCAGTCGGGGCCGCGGCGATGGCGCCACCGGCCCAGGGGGGCGGGGACGTAATCGGGGCTCACGCGCTGGTGGCAGTGGGCGCAAGCCCAATGCCGGCCCACGGCCCGACCCGGCTGGCATACCGGATCCGATTCAGACCGCCACCAGCGCGGCCATGGGTGTTCGAAAGACCCGCCCAGAACGCGGCGAGCGCAGTGACCGCTCGGCAGCTGCGAGCCAACCCGACCCGATGAAAACTGCGTTTGGTTACATCGGCGCCGACAGTTTTACCCGTCAGCGGCAGGACCAGGGCCAACGCCGCAAAAGTGGTGGTGGTGCTGGCGGCAGCAGCAGCGGTGGCGGTGGCAGCGCATCGCGTCGCGGCGGTGGTCGTGGGCGCTGAGCAGGCCGACAAACTCTCAGCCGCTTTTGCCGCTTTGGGCGGCGTAAAATGCGCGGTCTTGCCACCGGGGCAAATTTCTTTTAAGGCGAATGAATTGACATGACTATCGAACGAACTCTCTCCATCATCAAGCCCGATGCGGTTGCTAAAAATGTGATTGGCCAAATCTATGCCCGGTTTGAGGCTGCCGGGCTCAAGGTGATTGCGGCCCGAATGGTGCATTTGTCCCGGCGTGAGGCAGAGGCCTTTTATGCGGTGCATCAGTCCCGGCCATTTTTCAAGGACTTGGTCGAGTTCATGATCTCCGGGCCGGTCATGATCCAGGCACTTGAAGGCGACAACGCGGTCCTTAAAAACCGTGATTTGATGGGTGCAACCGATCCGAAAAAGGCGGCGGCAGGCACCATTCGCGCAGATTTTGCTGACAGCATAGACGCCAATGCGGTGCACGGCTCGGATGCCGCCGAAACCGCTGCTGTCGAGCTCGGGTTTTTTTTCCCGGGCATGAACATTTACGGCCGATAAGTCATCCCATGACGGTCAATCTGCTCGATTACGATCTCGAGGGGTTGGCCGTTTTTTGTGAAGGCCTGGGAGAGAAACGCTTTCGTGCGGTTCAGTTGTTTCGTTGGATTCACCAAAAAGGCGCTACCCAATTTGATGCGATGACAGATTTGGCCAAGTCCTTGCGCCAAAAACTGCCGCTCGCTGCGCGGCTGACTGGGCCAGTGTTGTTATCCCAGCATATTTCGGCAGACGGGACCATCAAGTGGCTGTTCGATATGGGCGGCGGAGATGCCATTGAAACCGTCTTTATCCCCGAGGAAGATCGCGGTACCCTGTGCATTTCATCCCAGGCCGGTTGTGCCGTGGGCTGCCGTTTTTGTTCGACCGGGCACCAGGGCTTCAGCCGCAACCTGAGCACCGCTGAAATCCTGGGGCAGCTGTGGTTTGCCGAGCATTTTCTGCGCCGGCACCTGCAGCAGTCCGAGCGGGTGATCTCCAATATCGTCATGATGGGCATGGGTGAACCCCTGCAAAATTATGCAGCACTGCTGCCCGCCTTGCGGGTGATGCTCGATGACCACGGTTATGGCTTATCAAGGCGGCGCTTGACGGTTTCGACCTCGGGCGTGGTACCCATGATGGACCGCTTGGCGTTGGACTGCCCGGTTGCATTGGCGGTGTCCCTGCATGCCCCGAGCGATAGCCTGCGCGACAGTCTGGTGCCATTGAATAAAAAATATCCCCTGCTTGAATTGCTCGACGCTTGCACCCGCTATCTGGCCCATGCGCCGCGCGACTTCATCACCTTCGAATACTGCATGCTCGATGGGGTCAACGACCAACTGCCCCATGCGCAGGCCTTGGTGCAGTTGCTGCGACAGCGCGCCGTGCAGGGTTTGACTTGCAAATTCAACCTGATTCCCTTTAACCCCTTTCCGGCGTCTGGCCTGCTGTGTTCCAAGCCGGCTCAGGTGCAGGCCTTTGCCAAGGTGCTCAGCGATGCCGGCATCGTCACCACGGTGCGCAAGACCCGGGGTGATGACATCGATGCCGCTTGCGGCCAACTCGCCGGTGATGTCCAAGACCGCACCGGTGTGGGCCAACGCATGTTTCGGCAGCGTCGCCTGATGACTGCGCCTGCAGCCGAGGCTGTCATGTCTGTGCCGGGGGCTTGACCGATGCCAGAAAAACTTGCCCTGCGGGCTACGGATTGGCTTGGGCTTCGGGCGGCGCTGGTCCTTGGCATGGGCATGGCTGTTTTGGCTGGGTTGGGGGTCCTGGGCGGTTGTGCGTCTTCGCCGGAGGCTGCAGCCTCGGCCGCTGGCGACCTGCTAACCCCATCCGATGAGCCGGCGGCGCGCAAGCGGGCCCGGATTCGCCTCGAACTTGCCCTCGCTTATTTTGAGCAGGGACAAACCACGGTTGCTCTGGACGAACTCAAACAGGCGCTTCAGGCTGATCCGGTGTATGCCCCAGCACACAATTTGCGCGGTCTGATCTATTTGCGTCTAAAAGATTTTTCTGTTGCCGATGAAAGCTTCAGGAAGGCTCTGGTGCTCAATCCGCGCGATGCCAATGTGAGGCACAACCTGGCTTGGCTGTTGTGCCAGCAGCAGCGCTGGCCAGAATCCTTCCAGCGTTTTGAGCAGGTGCTGTCTGACCCGGGCTACAGCGAGCAGGCAAAAACTTTTCGTGCGCTGGGACTGTGTCAGGCTAGGGCTGGAATGTCAGATCAGGCAGAGCGTAATTTGCTCAAATCCCACGAGTACGATCCGGCCAACCCGGTCACCCTGTTCAATTTGGCGGCCCTGTTGCATGCGCGTGGCGATTTGCCCCGAGCTCAGTGGCATGTCAGGCGGCTCAACAACAGCGAGCTGGCCAATGCCGAATCTTTTTGGCTGGGTGTCAAGGTCGAGCGGGGTCTGGATAATCGTGCTGCCATGGAACAACTGAGCCTCCAATTGGTCAAGAGATTTCCGCTGTCGCGCGAGTCTGATTCCCTGCAACGGGGCGCTTTTGATGAGTGAGCCGACAGCCTTGCCCGAGCAGGCGCCAGACGTGGGCGCTGGCCGGGCCGATTCGCCCGAGCGACCTGGCGCCCTGCTGCGCGCTGCCCGCGAAGCCAAGGGTCTGCATATCGGCGCCTTGGCGGTGGCCTTGAAAGTGCCTGTCAGGAAGCTCGAGGCGCTTGAAGCTGACCGGCTCAGTGAATTGCCTGACATGGTGTTCGCCCGCGGCTTGGCGGCCAGCGTCTGCCGGGCCCTGAATATTCCGGATGCCCCGATTCTTGCCAAGCTGCCGCAGCGCCTTGTGCCCCGGCTCAGTGTGGAGGATGCTGGCCTCAGGGCCTCCTACCGGGTCAAAGGGCAGCGAACTGAGGCGTCGCTTGCAGGGCAGTTGTTAAGGCTTCCGGGCATAGCTGTTCTTGCACTGCTCGTTGCCGGGTTGGTGATGGTTTTCTTCCCCTTTCACCAGGTTTTGCAAAGCCAGGATGATGTCGCTGCCGTGCCGCTTGAAACACCTAGTGCAGCGCCGCTGAACCCGCCGGCGGAAGCCCGCCCACAGTTGGCCGATACACCTGCCTCAGGTGCCGGCGCGGCCGCCCTGCCCGGCACTCCACCGGCCAGTGCGCTGGCTTTGGTGGAGGGGCCGGCTAGCCGCAGCGGTCTGCTGGTGCTGCAGGCCCGTGGCTTGTCCTGGGTCGAGGTGACCGATGCCAAGGGTGTGGTGCAGCTGCGCAAGCACCTGTCACAGGGTGATGTGCACGGCTTCTCGGCTGCGTTGCCGATGTCGGTGGTGTTGGGCAATGCGGACATGATGAGTGTTCAGATTCGCGGCGTAAATTTTGATTTGACTGCGTCAACCAAAGACAAGGTTGCCCGTTTCGAGGTGAAATAATGGACTGCTCTGTACCAATTGAATCTGCCTATGCCCGGCCCCGGCAGTCTAGGCAGGCGCGCGTCGTCTGGAACTCCCGCTTGGTCACGGTGGGCGGGGATGCCCCGGTCCGGGTGCAGTCCATGACCAATACCGACACGGTTGATGTCATCGGCACAGCGATTCAGGTGAAAGAACTCGCGCTGGCCGGCTCCGAGATGGTGCGCGTTACCGTGAATACGCCCGAGGCTGCGCAGGCGGTGCCTTTTGTGCGTGAGCAACTGGACCGGATGGGCATTGATGTGCCTCTGGTAGGCGATTTCCATTACAACGGGCACCGCTTGTTGACAGACTTTCCGGACTGTGCTCAGGCTCTGTCCAAGTACCGCATCAACCCGGGTAATGTCGGTAAGGGCGACAAGCGGGACCGCCAGTTCGGCCTGATGATCGAGGCGGCAATGCGCTGGGACAAGCCGGTGCGCATTGGCGTGAACTGGGGCAGCCTGGACCAAGAATTGTTGGCTGGACTGATGGATGACAACAGCCGCCGCGCGACGCCCTGGCCGGCCAAGCCGGTGATGTACGAGGCGCTGATCACATCGGCCATTGAATCTGCACGGCGCGCCGGAGAGATGGGCATGAACCCAAGTCAGATTATTTTGTCTTGCAAGGTGAGCGGTGTGCAGGACCTGGTCTCGGTGTATCGGGAACTCGCCAGGCGCTGTGACTACCCCTTGCATTTGGGCTTGACTGAGGCTGGCATGGGCAGCAAGGGCGTTGTGGCTTCCAGCGTCGCCCTGGGCATCTTGCTTCAGGAGGGCATTGGCGACACGATTCGCGTCTCGCTCACCCCGCAGCCCGGCGAGTCCCGAACCCAGGAAGTGGTGGTTGCCTCTGACATTTTGCAGGCACTCGAGCTGCGCTCCTTTGTGCCGAGTGTTACCGCCTGCCCCGGTTGTGGTCGTACGACCAGCACCACGTTCCAAGAGTTGACCCAGCAGATCGAGGGTTTTTTACGCTCCCAGATGCCGCTTTGGCGCGACCAATACCCCGGGGTGGAAAAACTCCGTGTTGCCGTCATGGGATGCATCGTGAACGGCCCCGGGGAGAGCAAGCATGCCGATATTGGCATCAGCCTGCCCGGCACCGGCGAGGCTCCCGCGGCCCCGGTGTTCATTGACGGCGAGAAATGCATGACCCTGCGGGGCGACGCGATTGCACAGGAGTTCCAGAAAATTGTTGAGCAGTACATTGACAAGCGCTTTGGCAAAGCAGCGATGGCCACGCAGTGAGTCGGCCCATGAGTAGGCCGCAAACTCCAGCCCCTGCGGCCCGCCTGAATGGCGTCAAGGGTATGAATGATGTGTTGCCGCCGAATTCCGCGGCGGTGGAGGCCCTAGAGGCCCGGGTGCGACGCTTGATGGCGCGCTATGCCTACCGCAACATCCGCACGCCGATTGTCGAGCACACGCAGCTGTTCACCCGCGGACTCGGTGAGGTTACAGACATCGTCGAAAAAGAGATGTACACCTTTGAGGACCGGCTCAATGGTGACTCCCTGACATTGCGCCCAGAGTGCACGGCTGGCGTGGTCCGCGCCGTGGTGGAGCATGCCATGCTCTACGATGGTGGCAAACGGCTCTACTACATTGGCCCGATGTTCCGGCATGAGCGTCCCCAGCGGGGGCGCTACCGGCAGTTCGACCAGGTTGGCGCTGAGGCACTGGGCTTCGGTGGGGCCGAGGTAGATGCAGAACTTATCCTGCTGGCAGTGGCGCTGTGGCAGGACCTCGGTCTGAGTGACCTGCGGCTTGAAATCAACAGCCTGGGCCAGCCGGCCGAGCGGCTGCAGCACCGTCGGGCCTTGATTGAGTATCTCGAGCAGCATGCTGAGCTGCTCGATGAGGACGCGCGCCGCCGACTGCACAGTAACCCACTGCGTATTCTCGACACCAAAAATCCGGCCCTGCAGCCGGTGGTTGCCGCAGCACCGCGGTTACTGGATTTTTTGGGCCAGGATTCCCTGAGCCACTTTAATGCCCTGCGATCGATTCTTGATGCCAATTCGGTGGCCTACAGCGTCAACCCAAGACTGGTTCGTGGCATGGACTATTACAACCTCACCGTGTTTGAGTTCGTCACCGACCGCTTGGGCGCCCAGGGCACGGTGTGCGCCGGCGGTCGTTACGACTACCTGATTGAGCAGCTTGGCGGCAAGCCAGCGCCAGCGGTCGGTTGGGCCCTGGGCGTTGACCGCCTGCTCGAGCTCCTCAAAGAGCAGGGGCAGGAACGCTCTGACATGCCTCCAGATGCCTATGCTGTGGTTGCCGACAAGAACGCCATGCCCCTGGTCTTGCAACAACTGCAGGCCTTGCGCGCTCTGGGAGTGAGTGTTCAGATGCAGGCCAGCGTCGACGGTGAGATGGCCAGCTTGAAGTCCCAATTCAAACGCGCTGATGCCAGCGGCGCACGCTTTGCGCTGGTTTTTGGCGCAGATGAGCTCAGCCGGCAAAGTGTGACGATCAAGCCGCTGCGTGACGGCAGCGGGGCCCAGATCAGCCATGCCTGGGCCGACATCGCGACTTGGGGGCCGACCCTACAATCGCCCACTTAATTCGGCACCCCCATGGCAAACCAACTCGATCTCGAAGAACAAGAACAGCTTGATCAGCTCAAGCATTTTTGGAAACAATACGGCAACCCCATCACCTGGCTGCTCATCGCAGTGCTGGGCTCCTACGCTGGCTGGAATGGTTACCAATATTGGCAGCGGCAACAAGCAGCGCAGGCAGCAGCGCTGTACGACGAGGTGGAGCGGCTCGTGAAGACCGGCGATTTGGCCAAAATAGAACGTGCGTTTGCCGACATGAAAGACAAATTCGGGGCCACCGCCTATGCCCAGCAGGCCGGGTTTTTGGTGGCTAGCCAATACCTCGAATCGGGCAAGCCCGAGGCAGCTAAAGAGGCCCTGAACTGGCTGTCTGAAAAATCGGGCGACCGTGGCTACCAGGCGGTGGCGCGTCTGCGCCTTGCTGGCATCCTGGCGGACGCCAAGGCCTATGACGATGCCCTCAAGCAGCTCGGGCTGGAGTTTGCGCCCCAATTTGATGGCCTGGTGGCTGACCGAAAAGGCGACCTCCTGATGCTGCAGGGGAAAAAAGACCAGGCCCGGGCCGAATACGAAAAAGCCTACCGCAGCTTGGAGCCGCGCACCGACTACCGCCGCCTGGTGGAGGTTAAATTGAACGCTCTGGGCGTTGATCCGCAGCCCGAAGCCACCTCGGTCAAAGGGGCGCCGTGAACCTGCGCCTGCGCTTGGCGCTGCGCCGCCTGCTCGGCATTGGGCTGGCGCTGGTGCTGCTAGCCTGCTCTGGCACGGCGCCGCGCTTCAAACCAGCCGAACTTGCGCCTGATCCCAAACTGGTGGGCGTGCGCCTGGCCTGGACCGCCCAAGTCGGGGCCATTGAATTTCCGATGTACGCCAGGGCGAATGGCAGTCTGCTGACTGTGGCGAGTTCAAATGGGCAGGTGGTGACGATCGATGCCGCAGCCGGTAAAGAACTCTGGCGCGCCAAGGTGTCAGGGCCCCTGGCCGCTGGTGTTGGCAGTGACGGCCGTCTGGTGGCTTTGCTCACGCGCGGCAACGAACTGCTGGCGCTGCAGGACGGCCGGGAAATCTGGCGCGAGAAGCTCAATGCGCAGGGTTTCACAGCGCCTCTGGTGGCGGGCGGGCGGGTGTTCTTGCTCACTGCTGACCGGGGCGTGGCAGCCTTTGACGGCGGCTCAGGCCGAAAGCTGTGGAGCCAGCAGCGTCCCGGCGAGGCCCTGGTTTTGCGTCAGGCTGGCGTGTTGCTGGCGGTCGGTGACACCTTGGTGGCGGGCCTGGGCGGGCGCCTGGTTGGCATGAACCCCAGCAACGGCAGTACCCGGTGGGATGTTGCCATCGCCACGCCCCGCGGTACCAATGATGTCGAGCGTTTGGTCGATCTGGTGGCAGGGGTGAGCCGGGTCGGTGATGTGGTCTGCACCCGGGCTTTCCAGGCGGCTGTGGGCTGTGCCGACGCTGCAAAAGGTGCTTTGCTGTGGAGCAAAGCGGCCAATGGTTCGGTCGGACTGCACGGCGACGAGCGCTCTGTTTTTGGTGTTGAGAGCGACGGCCGGGTGCTGGCATGGCGCCGCGCCGACGGGCAGGCCGCCTGGGTTGCCGAGCACCTGCGCTACCGGTCCTTGAGCGCCCCGCTGGCGGTGGGGCGATCTGTGGTCGTGGGCGATGAATCAGGCCTGCTGCATTGGTTAAGCCGGGAGGACGGCACCCCGCTGACCCGCATGCCTACCGATGGCTCCGAGATTGTCGGCGGTCCAGTGCTTGCAGGCGGCACACTGGTGGTGGTCACGCGCAAGGGTGGCGTTTTCGGATTTAAACCCGATTAGGCCGGGCGGCCGAGCCAATGAAACCGGTTCTTGCCCTGGTCGGGCGACCCAATGTGGGCAAGTCGACCCTGTTTAATCGGCTCACCAAAAGCCGCGATGCCATCGTGGCCGACTATGCCGGGCTCACCCGTGACCGCCATTACGGCAATGCGAGGCTGGACAAGCAGGACTTTATCGTCATCGACACTGGCGGTTTTGAGCCCGATGCGAATGCCGGGATTTACCGTGAAATGGCCAAACAAACCCGCCAAGCGGTAGCCGAGGCGGATGTGGTGTTGTTTTTGGTAGATGCGCGTGACGGTATCTCGGGCCAAGACCATGACATTGCCAACTACCTGCGACGCTTGGGCAAGCCCTGCCTGCTGGTCGCCAACAAGTCGGAGGGCTTGCAGGCAGGTTTGCAAGTCGGCGAGTTTTTTGAGCTTGGGCTGGGTGCGGTGCAGGCTATTTCTGCCGCCCATGGTCAGGGCATTCGGCCGCTGATAGAGCTGGCACTGTCCATGTTGAGCCTGCCCGAGACCGTAGTGGAGACGGCTGAGCAGGCGATGGGCTTGATCCGGCTCGCAGTTGCAGGACGGCCCAATGTCGGCAAGTCAACCCTGATCAACACTTGGCTAGGTGAGGAGCGCTTGGTGGCCTTTGACCTACCAGGAACCACCCGCGACGCCATCTCGGTGCCGTTTGAGCGTAACGGACAAAAATTCGAACTCATTGACACCGCTGGCCTGCGCCGCCGCGGGCAGGTGTTTGAGGCAATCGAAAAATTTTCGGTCGTTAAAACTCTGCAGGCGATCGAATCCTGCAATGTTGTGCTGCTGTTGATCGACGCGACACAGGGCGTGACCGACCAGGACGCACACATTGCTGGCTATATTCTTGAAAACGGCCGCGCCGTGGTGGTTGCAGTCAACAAATGGGACGCGGTGGACGACTACCAGCGGGAATTGGTCAAGCGCTCCATCGAGACCCGCCTGCCGTTTTTGAAATTCGCGGCCATGCATTTGATCTCGGCGCAAAAACGCCAAGGTTTGGGGCCGCTTTGGACCTCCATTGCCCAGGCCCACAAGGCTGCCAACTGCAAAATGACCACACCAGTGCTGACCCGTTTGCTGCTCGAAGCGGTGCAGTTCCAAAGCCCGAAGCGCTCCGGCATGTACCGCCCCAAACTGCGCTATGCCCATCAGGGGGGCATGAACCCCCCGGTGATCGTCATCCACGGCAATTCGTTGGAGCATGTCACCGACACCTACAAGCGCTACCTGGAGGGGCGTTTTCGCAAGCAATTTGACCTGGTAGGCACGCCTTTGCGTATCGAGCTCAAAACCGCCAGCAACCCTTTTGTTGATAAATCGGGACGCTAGTACCCCGACCCGTAAATACTTCTACAAACCCAAGTCCTTGGCGCGGACGTGGCTTGTTGGCCCTGTGTTATCGTCTGCCCCCTTAACATTTCGAACACGGAGGATATCGTGAACAACAAAGGTCAGTTACTTCAAGACCCGTTCCTAAACGCACTGCGGCGCGAGCATGTGCCGGTCGCTATTTACTTGATAAACGGCATCAAGCTTCAAGGCCAGATTGAATCTTTTGACCAGTATGTCGTGCTGCTCCGCAACACCGTGACCCAAATGGTTTACAAACATGCCATCTCAACCATTGTGCCGGGGCGAGCTGTGAATTTTTCTACTGGCGAGGGTGACCCACCTGCCGCCGCCTGAACGCCAGCCCGCAGCAGCACTGCTCGTGGGGGTGGATTTTGGCCTCCCCAATTTTGACGGCGCGCTGGAAGAACTGGGTTTGCTGGCCCAAACCGCGGGCCTTCGTCCGGTGGCGCGCCTGACCTGCAAGCGCCGGGCGCCAGATGCTGCTTTGTTCGTTGGCAGCGGTAAGGCCGACGAGATCAAAATGCTCGCCAACCAACTCGGCGCGGTCGAAATCTTGTTCGACCAAAGCCTGAGTCCGGCGCAACAACGCAATTTAGAGCGTCACCTGGAAATGCCGGTCAACGACCGTACCCTGCTGATCCTGGAGATCTTCGGCCAGCGGGCACAAAGCCATGAGGGCAAGCTGCAAGTCGAACTCGCTCGCCAACAGTACATCAGCACGCGGCTGGTGCGCCGCTGGTCGCACCTGGAGCGCCAAAGTGGCGGCATCGGTTTGCGCGGTGGCCCGGGTGAAACCCAAATCGAACTTGACCGACGCATGATTGGCGAGAGCATCAAAAAAATCAAGGAACGTTTGATCAAGGTCAAGCGCCAGCGTCAGACCCAGCGACGTCAACGTGAACGGCGAAATGCCTTCAATATGTCGCTCGTCGGTTATACCAACGCCGGCAAATCGACCCTCTTCAATGCGCTGGTGAAAGCCCGGGCCTATGCGGCTGACCAGCTGTTTGCCACACTCGACACCAGCACCCGGCAGCTGTATTTGGGCGAGGCTGGCCGCTTGGTGTCTCTGTCTGACACGGTGGGATTCATCCGGGACCTGCCGCACAGCTTGGTCGACGCGTTCCAAGCCACCCTGCAAGAGGCGGTGGATGCCGATCTGCTGCTGCATGTGGTGGACGCTGCAAGTCCGCACTGGCTGGAGCAGATGGCCGAAGTCCAGCGGGTGCTGGCTGACATCGGCGCGGCCGACATACCGCAGTTGCTGGTCTTCAACAAACTCGATGCGCTGGATCCGGCCCGGCGGCCTCTGCTGATGCAGGATTGGTTTGCTGTGGCGGGCCGGCAAACACCGCGTATCTTTGTCAGCGCCAAGCAAGGCGAGGGTCTGCCGGCGCTGCGCGCTTACTTGGCCGGACGCGCGCACCGCGTTGGCGCCGCCGAGCCGGATGGGATGTATTCCCTTCCAGACGAAGGGGCGGTCGTTCATTTGGGCACAATCGGGCAACTCAGTACTGGAATCTTGCGATGAAACTCTATTTGCGCGCCATATCTTGGCCGACCATTCCTAAAAAAATTCGGGGTATGTTTAACCTCAATGACTCGCGTTGGGGGCGCGGTGATGACAAGCCCGCCGAGGGTGCGGGTGGGCCTGGGCGTCCAGAGTCGCCGCCACCGGAGCCTACACCGCCCACCGGCAATGATCGACCGCCCAAGCCGCGTCAGAACGCCACGCCGCCTGACCTCGATGAGCTTTGGCGAGATTTCAACCGCAAGCTCGGGGGTATGTTCGGCGGTGCAAAGTCGGGTGGGCGAGGCGGTGCGGGGGGGCCTTTCAATGGTGGTGGTGGCGGCGGCGGATTTCAGCCCGACATGAAGCACGCTGGCATCGGTCTGGCTCTGTTGGCGGGCGCAGCCTCTTTGATCTGGTTGGCAACTGGCTTCTTCATTGTTGAAGAGGGCCAGCAGGCTGTCATCACGCAATTTGGGCGCTACAAGTCCACGGCGATGGCTGGTTTTAACTGGCGCCTGCCTTATCCGATACAGCGGCACGAGATGATTTTCGTGACCCAAATCCGCTCGGTTGATGTTGGACGCGACACCGTGATCAAGGCCACCGGCCTGCGTGAATCGGCCATGCTGACAGAGGATGAAAACATTGTTGAAATCAAGTTCGCGGTGCAGTACCGGCTCAGCGACGCTCGCGCCTACTTGTTTGAGAGTAAAAACCCCGGTGAGGCGGTGGTGCAGGCTGCCGAGTCCTCGGTGCGCGAGGTGGTCGGCAAGATGCGTATGGACAGCGCCCTGTCCGAAGAGCGCGACCAGATTGGGCCGCGAGTACGCGCGCTGATGCAAAAAATACTGGACCGCTACAAAGTCGGTATCGAGGTGGTGGGTATCAACCTTCAGCAGGGCGGCGTGCGCCCCCCGGAGCAGGTGCAAGCCGCTTTTGACGATGTCCTCAAAGCCGGGCAAGAGCGTGAACGCGCGAAAAATGAAGCCCAGGCCTATGCCAATGACGTGGTTCCGCGGGCTGTGGGCTCGGCCTCGCGACTCAAAGAAGAGGCCGACGCCTACAAGTCGCGCGTCGTCTCCCAGGCCCAGGGTGATGCCCAGCGATTCCGTTCGGTCTTGACCGAGTACCAGAAGGCCCCGCAGGTCACGCGCGACCGGATGTACCTCGACACCATGCAGCAAATCTATGCCAACGCCACCAAGGTCATGGTTGACTCCCGGCAGGGGGGTAATCTCTTGTACCTGCCGCTTGAAAAAATCATGCAGATGTCGGCGCAGAACGGCTCTGGCGTGGCCGAGGTAGCGCCCCCTGCGATGGCGCCTCCCGCTGCCTCTGGCAATGCCGCACCCGCCGCACCTGCCGAAACCCGTGGCCGAGATACCACTCGTTCGCGTGACCGTGATTCCCGTTAGGAGCCTGATATGAACCGTCTGGGATTTATTCTTGCGTCGCTGCTGGTACTGTTGGGACTGGCGAGTTCGATGCTGTTTGTGGTCGATCAGCGCCAATTTGGCGTGGTCTATTCGCTGGGTCAGATCAAGGATGTGATCACAGAGCCCGGCCTGAATTTCAAGCTGCCGCCGCCATTGCAAAATATTGTCTATATCGACAAGCGCCTGCTCACCCTGGACAGCACCGACACCGAGCCCATGCTGACGGCCGAGAAACAGCGGGTGGTGATTGACTGGTATGTGCGGTGGCGAATTTCCGAGCCATCCGAATACATCCGCAATGTCGGTACCAATGAAGCCGCTGGCGCCAGCCAACTAAACCGCGTGGTCCGCAATGCCTTTCAGGAAGAAATCAACAAACGCACGGTCAAAGAGTTGCTGTCACTCAAGCGCGAGGCCCTGATGACCGACGTCAAGCGTGAAGTGCTCGAAAAAGTGCGCGGCGAGAAACCCTGGGGTGTTGATGTGGTGGATGTTCGCATCACCCGGGTCGACTATGTGGAGGCGATCACCGAGTCGGTCTACCGGCGTATGGAGGCCGAGCGCAAGCGGGTTGCCAACGAACTGCGCTCTACCGGGGGTGCTGAAGGCGAAAAGATCCGCGCTGATGCAGATCGGCAACGTGAGGTAGCGGTGGCCAACGCTTACCGGGATGCGCAAAAAATCAAGGGCGAAGGCGACGCCGAGGCATCGCGCATTTACGCAGAGTCTTTCGGGCGTGACCCGCAGTTCGCGCAGTTTTACCGCAGTCTGGATGCCTACAAGGCTAGTTTGGGCAAAAAAAGCGATGTCATGGTCGTCGACCCGGCCTCCTCGGAATTTTTCAAGGTTTTCCGCGGTGCTGTAGGCGCCTTGCCAGCCTCTCCAAGCCCGACAAAGTAGACCTTGGGCGAAGATGTTTTTTGGCTGGCGCTGGGCCTGGT
>SHXM01000078.1 GCA_009693325.1 Rhodoferax sp. | reverse complement strand
ACCCTCCCCAGCGGCATTGCCAGCTTTCCTGGGCCGCTGGGAAGAGATTTATGGCAGAAGCAGACGAGGCGAAGCTTCAGTGGTAGCACTGGCCGCAGCACACCACCGACTGGCATGGGTACACCCTTTCCTGGACGGGAATGGTCGTGTCGCACGATTACACACCCATCTAGCATTGCATGCCCAGGGGCTCACCAATGGTCTGTGGTCGCCTCTTCGTGGATTTGCTCGCGCGGAGGAGAAATACAGGGGCATGCTGAAAGCGGCAGACGCACATCGTCGTGGCGATCTGGATGGTCGAGGAAATCTCACTGAAGCCGGCCTGATCGACTGGATCAACTACACCCTCGACACCTGCATCGACCAAGTGCGCTTCATGAGCAAATTACTCGATGTGGGCTCAATGCGCGAGCGCATTCAAGCAGCATTGATTTTCGAGGAGGCAAAGAAAACAGGCTTGCGCAAAGAGGCTGTTCTTCCATTGCATTACCTTTTTAGTACCAATTCCGAGCTTGGGCGAGCAGCCTTCAAGCAAATGACAGGTCTTGGTGAGCGCGTCGCAACGGACTTGATCTCTTCGCTGTTGAGGAACGGCTACTTGGCAACCGATTCGGCGTACGGTGCGCTTCGCTTCGCCATCCCTCGTACAGCACTCCGCTTTTATTTCCCGGACCTTTGGCCCGAGGCAGAGGCCGATTGACAAAACAAGACCACATTCGGGAAGTCACTGAAACCCACGAACACTGATGCCATGAAAGCTGTAGTTGAGAATGACGCTGAACACCTTGAGTTCCGCCAGGGCTTCGAGCATGCGAGCATGATCCTCGGGATCCTTGGCGCTGACAACGCCCTTGGCCGTGTCGAGTTCGTAATTTGAAGTGAATTTGCGCCAGTTCGACATCAGATCCTCGTTCACCAGGTTCAAACAGAACTTCAGTGCGAGGACCTTTGCCAGCGTTAGGCTTTTGGTGCCCAGGCGCTTGGCGGCCTAAAACCTGTGCCCTACTTGTGATCAGGTGGTTGGCATTCCTATCCCTGCACATGCGACCTCAGGGTTTCTTGGGGCGAGCCTACGCAAGCAGGCACTCGCAAGAATTGGGTTTGCCTGCCAGCATTGCACAGTGGTCCGACACTCATGCGCTGCGGGCCCTGCTCGCTCACGGCCATGATGAGCACCACATCAAAGAGGCCTGCAAGGAGCCTGGCCTCGGGTGGGCAGGGGGACTACTGATTCGCAAGAAAGATCATCGGGCGGCACTTCGGAGGCTGCGGCAACACCACCGGTTCAACCAGAAACCTCGCCCGGCTTCCCACTCGCAGCGACCAGCTTGGCGTCGTCTTCAGCCCACCCTTCAATCGCTGGGTAATAGCGCGTCGAGCGCCCGGCTCCGTATTTTTTGAGCAGCCCAAGCCGCTCCAGTTCGATGAGATCCCGCGCCGCCGTGGGCGTTGAGGTTTGCGAAATTTGCTCATGCTTGCGCGTCGTCATTCCGCCGTCAAAGCCCTTGGGGCCAGCATCCAGAAGCTTCTTCATGGTTTTATGCTGCCGCTGATTAAGCGAGACGGTGGACATCACAGCCTGGAATTGAATTCTTTGAATGGCGGAATCAATGGTTCGACTGGCAAATTCGCTGGCCAGGGACATTTGTTCAAGCATCCACTCGACCCATGCCGTCACATCCATACTTTTTGACCGCTGCGCCCGCTCCAGCTCGCTGTAGTACCGATCTTTACAGGACTCGATTTGGCGGGACAGCGTCACGATCCGCCCAGGTTGGCCCATGTCTTGGCCCAGTGCAAGTTGCAGGATTGCACGCCCTACACGGCCGTTGCCATCGTCAAACGGGTGGAGCGTCTCAAACCACAGATGCGAAACAGCAGCACGCACCAGACCATCCATCGGCCGTGACCCGGTGCTTGGATGGGTCTGGTTGAACCAAGTCAAAAAAGCGTCCACTTGAACGGCCAAGCTCTGAGCAGGTGGGGCGACGTAATGCACTTTTGTGCGACCGATTGCACCACTGACGATCTCCATGGGGACTGAGCGCAGAGCGCCGACATCAATGCGTTGCATCCCAGAAAAACCTGTTGGGAAAAGGGCGCCATGCCAACTGCACAGACGCTCCAGCGTCAGCGCAGAGTCGGTCTTGAGGGTCGCATCCTGCAACACATCGATAAGCCCCTCTATGTTGCGTTTGCCTTCGGCGATTGGGGCCCCAGACGTGTCGAGTCCTAGGCGCCTGGCAATCGAGGAGCGGACACTTTCGGGGTCAAGCCTCTCGCCTTCGATCGCTGAAGTGGTCAGCGCCTCTTGTGTCAGCGAGTCGCGTATGTGGGGCTGCAAGCCTTCCAAGCCAATCATCTCGGCTTTTCCGAGAAGGAGCCCTTGGGATTTCCTGGCCGCAGCTAAGCGGCCTTGGACGCGCTGCGCGTCGAACACCAGCGATGGCCACTCAGGCAGCTGCCAAATCCAGCGGTGATATGAACCCATGCACTAATCATATCAAAATATGATTTGAAAACGCTACCCAATCGCATCAGTTCTTTGAGGCCGCCAACAGTTCTCACGTGCGGAGGAGGATTCGATTCGGTCAACCGCGTCAATCTGACGTGTCGATTTACATTGGCCACATTGGCTGGGTGCGCAAGCTGCTTTAGCATAGGCGCTATGAACGATCTTTCGATGAACACCCTCTTGTTCAACGCCGATTTGTCTCAGCGCTGTGTCGTCAATGGCCACACCTTGCCCTGGCAGCCATCTCCGTCACCCCTGGTCCACCGCAGGCTTCTGGAGCGAAATGGTGGTGAGGTGGCACGCGCGACTTCCATCGTTCGATACGCTGCAGGTGCGAAGTTCGATTTGCATGGGCACGGGCTTGAGGAAAAAATTCTGGTGCTCAGTGGAACTTTAAGCGACGAGTTTGGAGAATACGGGCCCGGCACCTACCTGAAAAACCCCCCAGGCTCCAGCCATGCACCTTTTTCTGAAGACGGGTGCACCTTGTTTGTGAAGCTTCGTCACCTCTCACCCAATGACAGCGAGAGGGTTGTGGTCCACACCCATCAATCGCACTGGTTCCGCGGCATGGTGGACGGACTGATGGTCATGCCCCTGTCTGGATTCGGAACCACACACTCAGCCATGGTGCGGTGGGCACCAGGAACTTATTTCAATCCTCACCGCCATTTTGGTGGAGAGGAGATCTATGTGGTCGAAGGCGTATTCTCGGACGAGCATGGAAGCTACCCTCAAGGCAGCTGGATTCGCAGTCCCCACCTGAGCCAGCACCAGCCATTCAGTGTCGAAGGGTGTTTAATCCTCGTCAAAACAGGACACTTGCTGGATTGACGACCGGTCCTCAGCGGGCCACGCGCAAACAGCTGACAGCCCAATCCTGCCCCGAGAGGCTCGCAGCGCAAATGCACAGTGATGGGCCAGCATGGCGCGGATGCCGTGCTTTCTCGACGATCAGCATCGTGCGGCGGATGGCATCCTGAAGAAGGCCAACAAGTCACCTACCTGTTGGCGCCGACGTGGATTTGACACTGCCCGGAAACGAGTCCATGGCGACCGCAATCAACCGTTGCGTCCAGGGACGCAAGCCTCCCGTGAGGACCCTGCAGGAGACGCGCGAGGCACTCGAGCCCTTTCTGACCCGTCTCGCTGCCGACCGGCGGAGCGAGGATGACCTGCGCGAATTGCAAGCCTTGCACACTCAGCTGGTGGCATCGGTCGACAACTTTCAGGAATTTGCGCTGCTCAACATACGCTGGCACAACGCTGTGGCCAAGGCGAGCGGAAACGAACTGCTTTCAGCCGTGTTGTACTCCGTGTCACATGGCCTCCAGGTCGCCACGACAGTCGAGGAATACGACACGATGGAGACGCGCAGGCAGGTGATCCATATTCACGCGAAGATCAACGAGTCTATTGTGACCAGGAATCCAGACCAGCCTGAGCGCAGCATGCGTCAGCACCTGGGTGCGGCACATTCGCGCCAGCTCGACATCGGCACCGACGACATTCCACTCTCGGATGAGGTGCCGCCTGACAAAGCCCCTCCGGCTCGCACAACGCAGCGCACGGCGACTTGAATGGGCGATCCCTATTCCCTCGGAGTCCTGCTCCGTCAGGTCATCGTGAAGCTGCTATCCACTGCCTGCACCCGCCCCTTGACAGCATTCAATATAGAATTCATTTAATTATTCACAAAACAATTCACACCATGCCTGCGCACCTTGATCGACTCAGGCTCTTGCTCGCAACAGGGCCGCTGTCCGCTCAGCAGATCATGGCGAAGGTCGGCGTCAGCCAGCCAACGCTGTCCCGTGCCATTGCAGCGCTGGGGCCTGAGGTTGTTCGTATTCGCACCGCAAGAGCTATTCACTACGCTGTGCGAGATGCTGTGAGAGGGTTGCCCGAGACCCCTGTGTACTGCGTCGGCGTGGACGGCAAGATCAGGCGCTTGGGGATGTTGATACCGGTGCGAGACCAGGGCTTTGCCATGCTGGAGGATGACGGCACCGCCGTGCACAGCGAGGGACTCCCCTGGTGGCTTTTGGACATGCGGCCCCAGGGATTCATGGGGCGAGCTTACGCAAGCAGGCACTCTCAAGAATTGGGTTTGCCTGCCAGCATTGCGCAGTGGTCCGACACCCATGCGCTGCGGGCCCTGCTCGCTCACGGCCATGATGCTGTGGGCAACGTTCTGTTGGGCGATTTGGCCAGGGATCGCTTTGTCAATGCGCCAGACCCTGTGGCCATACCCATGGCGCGCAAAGGTGAAGACTATGTTCGCTTGGCCCAGGAAGTTGCCAGCACCGGCCAAACATGGTCATCGGCCGCCGGTGAGCAGCCAAAATTCGCGGTCTATGCGCAAACGACTCTTGGCAGCGCGCATCAAATCGTCAAGTTCAGCTTGCCTGATGAAAACCCGATCACCGAGCGCTGGCGGGATCTGCTGCTGGCCGAACACCACGCCCTACAGACCTTGGGCGACGCCGGCGTTGCGGCTGCACACACCAACATCATCGATCACGGCGGCCAGCGATTCCTTGAGCTGGAGCGGTTTGACCGTGTGGGGCCCAGGGGGCGCTGCAGCCTGTTGTCACTCACCGCTGTGGACGCAGAGTTCACCGGTATGGCGCGCGATCCCTGGCCTGTGGTCACAGCGGCCTTGTCTGCCGCAGGACACATTGACCCGCCGGCACATGAGGGCGCGTCCTTGCTCTACGCGTTCGGCACGTTGATCGGCAATACTGACATGCACCATGGGAACCTGTCATTCGTCAGCCCGCATGGGCGCCCCTATGCCATCGCGCCGGCCTACGATATGCTGCCCATGGGATTCCAGCCTAGCTCGGGTGGCGCATTGAATGATTCGTTGATGTCAGCAAACCTGCACGCAGTGGTGACGCCGACAGTGTGGCGCAAGGCTTACGCTCTGGCGACCACCTTTATTGAACGCATTCGAGCTGACCAGCGGTTTTCGGGGCGCTTTGCGCCGTGCGTGGCCAATCTGGAAAACCATCTGGCAGATGCCGATGCCAGGGTGGGTCGGCTGGCAGATAAATAGGCGACGACCACTCAGTGGTCAAATATCGAACTTCAGGCCGCCACCCGCCGCACCTCGCAGCAGCACCATGTCAACCCAAAACCCCAAGGCAAATCCCCTGGTGCTTCAACAACTCGCGCCAAAGGGCGTACTGCGCGCCGGCATCAACCTGAGCAACTTCCTGCTGGTCAACGGCAAGACCGAAGGCGGTGACCCGGTGGGCGTGGCGCCAAGCATGGCTGCCGAAGTCGCCAGGCTGCTCGGCGTGGCCCTTCAATTGGTGCCGTTTGCCAACCCGGGTCTATTGGCCGATGCTGCGGGTACGGACGCGTGGGACATCGGCTTGTTCGGGGCCGACCCTCTTCGGTCACAAACAACCGCCTTCACCCCTGCCTATTGCGAGATCGAAGCAAGTTATTTGGTGCCGCCCGGGTCGCGCTTGAAGTGCGTGGCTGACGTGGACCAGCCCGGTGTGACGATCGCCGTGTTCGCCCGCAGCGCCTATGGCCTCTGGTTGGAGCGCAATAACCAGCATGCGACCCTACTGCGCTGCGACGGGGGTGGCGCGGCACTCGATCGCTACCTCAACGAGAAGGTCGACGCACTGGCCGGGCTGCGTCCTGGGTTGATCGGTGACTTGGCCAAGGCGACCGGGCATGTGATCCTGCCAGGCGGGTTCATGGCCGTACAACAGGCGATTGGCTGTGGCAAGGGTCAGCCCGAAGCCGAGGCCTTTCTTCGCACCTTTGTCGAGAGCGCCAAGGCGTCGGGCCTGGTGGCCAGCCTGATCGCCCAACACAAGGTTCAGGGCCTGTCGGTCGCGCCAGCCGCTTAAGTTAAACCCTTCTCGCCCTGTGTCATGTTCGCCACCAGGTAGTCAATGAACACCCGCACCTTGGCCGGCAGCAGTCGGGTGGCCGTCAATGCAAAAGCCTCGACCACCGGCGGCGCCAAGTCGGCCTGGACCCAGGTGTCAGCCGACTGCACGATGCCCTGGCCGCTCAAGGCCAGCGGCTGCAACAAGCCCCGGTTGTTGGCCACGAATTGGCCGGTGACCTCCACGCTCTGGCTGCCGCCATCGCGGTGGATCAGGGTCCAGGGGGCGTCTTTCATGCGCAGGCAATCGTGGCTCAGCAAATCCTGCGGCTGGTCGGGCACACCGCATCGCTGCAGGTAGTCTGGCGAGGCCACCAGTACCGTACCCAGTCTGGCAATCGGGCGGGCGATCAGACTCTGGTCTTTCGGCGGCCCCATTCGGATGGCCACATCGACCGGGTCACCCACCAGGTCGGCATGGTTCGGGGTCAGGTCCAGACTGAAACGGATGCCGGGGTAACGGCGCGAAAAATCGGCCAGCAGCGGGCTCAGGTAGATCACGCTGAAGTCCACCGGCATCGAAGCCCGGATCACGCCACTGGGCTGAGCTTGCAGGTGGGTGAGTTCCTGGTGCGCCAGCTCGGCCTCCTGAATGATGCGTTTGCAGTTGTCGAAGTACAGGCGGCCGCCTTCGGTCAGCTCGACCCGGCGGGTGCTGCGGTTGAACAGGCGCAGGCCCACATCGCGCTCCAGCTCGGCGATACGGCGCGACACGGTGGAGTTGGGCAGGCCCAACACCTCGGCGGCACGCCGAAAGCTGTTGGCCTTGGCCACCTCGACAAAGAGGTTCATGTTTCTGAAGATATCCATGGCTAGATTGTGCCGTCAGCGCAGCAATCTATTCCATTTGATGGGCTTTATCCCGCCAACTATCCTTCTGACAATCAATCCTTGATCAACTCAGCACAGGACCCTGTCATGACCCCTCCAAAGGCCCGCGTGCCGGAACCCCATTCCCAACAAAGGTGTTCTCATGTCCACTGAAAAAATTCTCGTACTCAATTCCACCGGCAAAGTCGGGCGCAATTTTTGCCGGGCGCTCAGGGAAGCCGGCTTTGAGGTGCACGGCACCACGCGGTCCAGCAACAACACGCTGGCAGCCCAGGGCGTGAAGCCGGTGGTTTGCAACTACACGCTGCGCGCTGACCTGGACCGAGCCTTGGCCCAAAGTGGCGCCAAAAAAATGTTCGTCATCACTGACTATTTTGGCGCTGCCAGGAAAAGCGCTGATCTGGAATTTCAGCAAGGCCGCGCCGCCATCGATGCCGCCAAGGCGGCCGGGGTTGAGCACCTGGTGTTCATGAGTGTGGCCGACGCCGAGTTGTTTGACGAGCATGTCAAACACATGCACGCCAAGCTGGCCCTGGAGAAATACCTGCGTGAATCAGGCGTTCCGTTCTCGATTCTGCGGCCCTGCGCCTTCTTTGAGAACCTGGACGACGCCGCCAACTGGAACCCCTTGAAAAAGGGCGTGGTGAAATTTCTGTCACTGCAGGACTGTAAATACTGCGCCACCTATGACATTGGCCGAGCGGCGGCGATCCAGCTGAAGAACCCGCAACAATGGCTGGGCAAGACGCTCGATGTGATCGGCTGGCAGGGCGACTTGGCGCAGGTGGCGGCAGCCATGTCCAAGGTCAGCGGCCTGCCCGTCAAAGCACGGCTGGCCATGCCACTGTTTTTGCGCCGCTTGTTTCTCAAGGATTTGCACCACATGTTTTTGTACTACGAAGTTCAAAAAGGCCCACGGGGAACGCCGCAAGAGTTCAAGAAAATACTGCCGGATGCTTTATCCGCCGAAGACTGGTTCCACTTCCACGGCCAATACTCAAACGGCGACAAGATCGGCCAAGGTGCCTAGCCGCACCGGCCCGGCTCGTCCCCAGCATCAACCCATGAATGAAAGCACACCATGACAGCATCCCGACCGGACAATTCCCAGGACGCGGCACTCAAAGGCTACTGGATCGTCTTCGCCACCACTAACGAGCCCTCGCGCTTTGGCAACTACACCAGCGTGGCGGGGCCGCTGATTGCCGCACAAGGCGGTCGCGTATTGGCGCGTGGTGACGTAGCGGTCGTTGTCGAGGGCGCGGTGCCAGGCGTCCCTATCTCATCGAGTTCCCGAGCTACGCGGCAGCGCAAGCCTGCTTCAACTCTGCGGGCTACCAGGAGGCGATCGCTCTGCGCGCCGGTGTGGCGCAGTTCCAGATCGTCATCGTCGAGGGGTTTGCACCGCCTGCATCTTCACCGCGTTAATGCCCACACGGGCCACCTCTGATTCAATCGTCGGATATGCCTACCTCAAGACCTATCGCCGCTCGCTCCCCAGGCAGACGCCACGGCCCGATCACGCGCCTGATGAGCCCCGGTGACATCGGACAACTGACCAAGCCGTTTATCTTTCTTGATTATGTGGAAGCGCCCGGCGGCGGCGGGCCCAATTTCGGGTTTCACCCGCACTCGGGTATCGCCACGCTGACCTACCCGCTGACCTTTGACATGCAGCACGAAACCTCCTCGGGGCAGGTGGATGTGGTGCGGCAGGGCGGCATCGAATGGATGCCCCGGCCCAGGCGCTGAAGGCCTTCAAGATCTGGTTTGCGTTGCCGCCCTCGCATGAATTGGCACCTGCGTCGGCCCTGTTCCTGCAGCCCCACGAGGTGCCGGTAGCCGGTCCGGTGCGGGTGCTGCTGGGTGCCTGCGGCGAAGCCGTCAGCCCGATCCCGGCACCCTGGGACCTGAACTATTACTGGGTCACCCTGCAAGATGGCGAGCGCTGGCACTACCAGCCACCGGCCACGCACCAAGTTGCTTGGGCCTTTGCCCAGCGGGGCACGCTGCATGTCGGCGGCGCGCATCTGGTGCGCGAACTGGCGGTGTTTGAAGAGGGTAACGCCGGCCTCGACTTTGAAGCCGAGGGTGACTGCGCGTTTTTGTTGGGCTCAGCGGCCCAACATCCCCACGATCTGGCGTTGGGCCCCTACTCGGTGCACAGCTCGGGGGCCACCTTGGCCACCGGGGTGCGGCATATTGCAGAACTGGGCGAGCAGCTGCAACAGCAGGGGCGGCTGCCATGACGGCCCAGACCGTGTTGGACTTCTGGTTCACGGAGATCGACGCCAAGCAGTGGTGGACCAAATCAGCCGAGTTTGACCAGCTGATTGCGTCGCGCTTTGGCAGTCTGCACGCTGCTGCCGCAGGCTGCGAGCTTTACGCATGGCGCGAGACGCCGCCGGGCCGGCTGGCTGAAATCATCGTGCTGGACCAGTTTTCGCGCAACATGTACCGGGACCAACCTCAGGCCTTTGCCTGCGATGCATTGGCCCTTGCGCTGGCGCAAACCGCCGTGGCTGCTGGGGCCGATGCCGCTCTAGAGATGCGGCAACGCCCTTTCTTGTACATGCCCTACATGCACAGCGAATCGCCACTCATCCACAGCACCGCGGTGGCGCTGTTCAGCCAAGGCTTGCTGGAGAGCAGCCTGGCCTCAGAGCACCACCACAAGGCCATCATTGACCGCTTTGGCCGCTACCCCCACCGCAACGCCATCCTCGGGCGGCCGTCCACCACCGAAGAGCTCGAGTTCCTGGCCACACCAGGCTCGTCGTTCTGAGTGTGTTTTGATTTATTGGGTGTACATTTAATCATCAGGCAGTTAGAGCCTGACAGGCTCAAACGGGACAAGACCCTGGCCGAGCGCAGTCTTGACTTTTATCGCGCTGGCGACGTGTTTGCAAGAAAGCCAATGACCACGAAAAAAGCTTCTATGCCCAGTACATTGGCTGATCCTGACGACGCACCGGCCTTGACGGAGGAGTTTTTCCGAAAAGCCGATCTGTTTGATGGCGAGACACGGGTGCGCCGGGGGCGGCCCAAGGCAGCTGTGACCAAGACACCCATCAAAATCCGCCTTGACGCCGATGTGCTGGCCGCCTTGCGTGCCAGCGGCGACGGCTGGCAAACTCGCATCAACGACACCTTGCGCGCGTCTTTGCAACTGGCTGGGCGGCTGCGGGCGGGGGCGGTGAGGCGGTTGTGATGGTAGTGCAATTGTTATACTTTGGTAAAACAACTGCAAAGAGGGTGTCCTATGTTGAATGCATCACTGCGCCGGTCTGGTGGCTCTTACATCATGACCATTCCGCTCAGCTACGTGGAGCAAAACCACCTGGTTGCCGGCTCGCGGCTAGCGATAGAAATCATCGGTGAGGAGCTCAAGATCAAACCACAGCGCGCCCGAAAATCCCTGGCCGACCTGCTGCTTGCCACCCCCGCCGGCCTGTGTCGGGCTGACGGTTGGGACGAACTGGCGCCGGTCGGGGCCGAGCTGTGACCCCGGATCGCGGCGACATTCTGCATTTGGCGTTTGACCCGGCCAGTGGCCGCGAGATGAAGGGCGATCACTTCTGCCTGGTGGTGTCACCCCGTGCGTTCAATGCGCGGTTCCGTTTGGCCATGGTCTGCCCCATTTCAGGTGGCGCGGCGGACGCGGCCAGAAGCGCCGGGTTCCTCGTCACCCTGATGGGGCAGGGCTTGCGCACCGATGGGCAAGTGCATGCCCATCAAGTCAAATCACTGGACTGGACCGCCAGGCAAGCCAGTTTTGTAGAAAGAGCCCCCGAAACCATCGCGCAGGAAGTTTTGGACTGCCTGCAAATTGTTTTTGAGTATTGAGCCGACCTGGGTCATCCTGGCTGCTGCGGCCGGAAATGCTATCAAAATGATGGCAGACTCATCAATGAATACGGTACTTTCAGCCCGTTTTTAGCTGTAAAGAAAAGATCCGTGGATCGCCCATTCAAGGATCGCAGATTACGAAACAGATCTGTCAATCGGTCGCCGCTTTTACCGCCTTGTACAGGTCCGGCAGGTCATTGCAAACGGTCCTCCAGACGATTTCAAAATCCACCTTGAAGTAACCGTGTGCAACTGCGTTGCGCATCTGGTATGCGAGACGCAAGCGGTAACTCAGGGTGTTCCACTACAAATTCCGGATAGTGTTTCTCGATGTTGTTGCTGGCCTCGCCGATGACTTCAAAGTTGCGAATCACAGCGTCTTGAACTAATTTGTTGACCAAGAATGTCAATTCGTCCAAGTCTGCGACGTACGCCTCTATCCTCTCAATCGCTTCGACGATGTGCCCCAAGTAGTCGGCCAAACGCTGTTGATCCCGGGTCATACCGGCTGCGCTTCAGCGGTGACCTTGGCCCGGAAAGCCTCGGGCAAAGCATTTGGCGTGAGTACGTCTACAGGGACGCCCAGTAGTTGTAGCAACTCGTGTCGGATGGCCCCAATGTCGAAAAGTGTCGTTTCCGGCGTTGGGTCAATCAGTATGTCTAGATCGCTGCCCTCCTGGTCACGCCCATGGAGCACAGAGCCGAAAACCCGCGCATTCTTGGCGCGGTTCCGCTCTACCACCGTTCGGATGGCTACGCGATGTGCTTGAAGGACAAGTGAGGGCTTCATGACGGCTTTCGAATTCTGTAAGCGGATTTCAGCACACCCTGTGGCGCCCGGCAATCGACCGGTCCGCTAGGCTAGCCGTTTTGGGCGGGCAAGATGCGGTCGTCGTCGCGCGGTGGCTCGCCCGTGGTGCGTGACATCAATGCGTCAAACGCTGTCAAATCAGCCCGCGCCTGCCGTTCGGCAAAGTAGGTCTGGGCTTCCATCATGGCTAGTTTTTCGGCCACGGCGATGCTGACAAACTGGTTGATGCTGACGCCATCGCGTTTGCTGACGCGGTCAAGGCTGGCCCGGATCGAGCGTGGCAGGCGCAGGGGATAGGTGCTCAGTTCACTCATGGCTGGTTTCCTCTTAAAAACTCGTGCAAAAACGGCCCCGGTGGCGCCACCAGCAGCCGCATTTCAATATAACGACCTGTCAGCGATGAAGCGAATTAGGCGGGCAGACCAGCTTTCCGTCAACCCAAAAAACCCCGCTATCATGCGCGGCACCTGATTCACACCCCACCCAGACCCCACCCCCATGCTGCGCCAAACGTCCACCATCGCCTACTACACCCTGCTTGAAGCCCTGCGCAACCGCTTGATGTGGTTGCTGGCGCTGGTGGCGGTGGTTGGCATGGGCCTGAGCGGCTTTTCGGGCGACCTGGCGGTGACCGAGCAAAAGGAGACCCAAGTGGCACTGCTGGCCGCCTTTCTGCGCTTTGCGGCGGCCTTTTTGATGGTGATCTTTGTGGTGACCAGCCTGGTGCGCGAGGCCAACGACAAGGGGCTGGAGCTGGTGCTGGCCCTGCCGCTGCCGCGCGCCGGCTATGTGCTGGGCAAGCTGGCCGGTTTTGCCTTGCTGGCTGTTTTGCCGGCGCTGCTGTTCGGCGGGCTGCTGGGCCTGCTGGTGCAGACCTGGGACGCGGCGCTGTGGACGGCCTCGCTGCTGGCTGAATTGTGGATCGTCGCCGCTTTCAGCCTGCTGTGCGTCATGACCTTCCAGCAGGTCATGACGGCGCTCAGCGCGGCCATGGGCTTTTACCTGCTGGCCCGCTCGGTCACGGCGCTGCAGCAGTTCGGCCAGAGCCGCTATGCGCCAGACGG
>SHXM01000077.1 GCA_009693325.1 Rhodoferax sp. | reverse complement strand
CTGCGCAGAAAGCGAGGTGCTCAGGCTGGCCGCGTGAGGGCCGTCAAAACAAAACGCGCGATGGCTTTAAAGCCATCGCAATCCAAACAACAGAAAGCGGACAATCTACTTGTTACCAAACCGGACAGTTCTATTTACTGCCGACAGTGCTGAGAGCAGGCCGAAAGGGCCGTGACAGACTGTAGCTTCATCAACGTCGACATGTAGATGCGCACCAAAGTGCCGTACATCCTCGCGATCGGTGACATCGTGGGCCAGCCCATGCCGGTGCCCAAAGCCGTGCCCGCATACCGCGGGCCACGTCAGCCGAGGTGCCAGCTGGCGCACCCGGAGCCCTGGGACAAGGGCTCAACCCGATGAAACGACTTGCAGCAGCAAGCGCCATCGACGCCAATGCCGCGTGCCGCGGCTCCCAATCAAACTGGCTGAGCGCCAGCTCGGTTCACAACCACTGTGCGTTGGCACCTGCTACAGTGACAGCACCCTGGGTTTTACAAGGAACGGCTATGTTGTCATTGAATTTTCTTAGACGCGCCACCCTGGGCTTAGCCTTGGTGCTTCCTCTTCTGGTGTCGGCGCAAGGCTGGCCTAACAAGCCCATCAAGTGGATCATTCCCTATCCGCCGGGGGGCATTACCGACAATGCCACGCGCATGGTGCTGCAAAAAGTGCAGGAGCAAACCGGCTGGAGCATCGTGGTCGAGAACAAGCCGGGCGCCAACTCGATCCTGGGTGCCGAGTTGGCTGCCCGCGCAGCGCCTGATGGCTACACCTTTTTGACCGTTATCGGCGCGCATGCGGCCAATGCTACCTTGTATGCCGGCAAACTGCCCTATGACGTGGTGAAAAGCTTCGCCCCGGTCTCCCTGGTCGGCATTGCGCCCTTGGTGATGGCTGTCAACAACAACTTGCCGGCCAAAGATATCCGGGAGTTGATGGCCTATTCCAAAGCAAACCCCGGGAAACTAGCCTTTGGTTCCTCTGGTGTGGGAGCGGCTGCACATTTAACCCAGGAGCTGTTCAAGCAGATTACCAGTATCGACATGGTGCACGTGCCTTATAAGGGCACGGCTCCTGCACTGACCGACTTGGTGGGCGGCAACCTTCAAATTCTGACCGACACCGCCAGCGCCTTGATGCCCCATATACGCAGCGGCAAGATCAAAGCGATGGCGGCTTTCGCCAACAAACGCGTGCCTGGCGCGCCCGAAGTGCCGACCATCGCTGAGGCGGGCGGACCAGCCATCGAGGGCTCAACCTGGGTGCTTTTTCTTGCTCCCTCAGCCACGCCGCGCGATATCGTGAATCGTCTGTCCGCAGAGACCGCCAAGGCCATCAATTCTCCCGAGCTCAGGGCCCGTTTTGAGGCGCTCGGCATCGAGTCAGTGGGCAATTCGCCTGAGCAGGCCGCTAAATTTTTAGACGAAGAGATTGTGAAATGGGCCAAGGTCATCATTGCAGCGGGCGTGAAGCCTGAATAGGCACAGGCGGCATAGTCTCTGCGCCATGCCCTGAGCGCAACAGGATACTTTGCATCAAAGTTTGCCGCTCAGACCGCATAAACCGCTCCCAGAACGCAGGCGCGACTGGCACCGGTGACCGACGGCAGGTTGCCGCTAAGGCCCAGCACGGTGCGCCGGGCAAAGCTGGCAAAGGCGATCGCCTCGACCTGATCCGGGGCGATGCCGCTAGCCGCGGTGCTCCGTACGCTCCAAAGCGGTAAGTCATCAGCCAGGCACTGCATCAAGAATTCGTTCAAGGCTGCGCCCCCGCAGACAAAGAGTTCGCCGCCGGCCGGGTCGACCGACGCGACCGCATCGGCAACGGTGCGTACAGTGAAAGCCAGCAAGGTGTGCATGATGTCTGCGTCAACTGCTTGTGAGCAGCCGCTGCGCGCTAGGCAGGCCTGCAGCCAAGCCATATTGAACAACTCGCGCCCGGTGCTCTTGGGATGCGGCAGTTGCAAATAGGGCTCCAGCAGCATCACGCGCAGCAAGGCGTCAAGCACCCGGCCGCTGCGCGCCCACTGGCCCCTGTCGTCGTAAGGCCGACCAATTTTCTCGGTGCACCAACCGTCCATCAGCACATTGGCCGGCCCGGTATCGAAACCATAGGTGGCCTGACCGGGGACCATCGCTGTGATGTTGGCAATGCCGCCGCCATTGAGCACCACCCGGGTGCGGTTGTCATGGCGGAACCAGTGTTCGTGAAAGGCTGGTGCCAGCGGTGCGCCCTGCCCGCCCAGGGCCATGTCGCGCCGCCGAAAGTCGGCCACTACCGGCACTCCGGCGCCTACTGCAATCGTGTTCGGGTCGCCGATCTGCAGGGTGAATCGATCAGGGCCGAGCGGCTGGTGGTAGACCGTCTGCCCGTGCACGCCCACGGCAATCACGCTTGAGGGCGCCAGGGCGGCAGCGGTCAGTGCCGCACGGATCACCTCAACATATTGCCGAGCTACAGCCAGGTCAACCGCGCCGAGTTGAGGCAGGGTGAGTGGCTGGCCCAGGCAAATAGCCATGATCTGTTCGCGCAGCGCGACCGGGTAGGGGGTGTAGACATGTGCCAGCACTTTGATATTGGCTTGCGACAAACTAGCGTCTGCTCCCTCGAAGCCGGCCAGCACCATGTCTACCCCGTCCAGGCTGGTGCCCGACATCGCCCCGCCAAAGATCTCAATCGCCATATTGGCCTTTCCCGCGCTTGAGCGCAATTATTCAGTCAATGCCGCGCAGGCGCGGGTCCAAGCGGTCGCGCAGCCCGTCACCGAGCAGGTTAAAGCCCAGCGACGCAAGCAAAATCGCTAGGCCAGAAAACAGGCTAGCCCATGGGGCCATGAACATGTAGTCGCGCCCCTCTGAGAGCATACGCCCCAGCGACGGGGCTGGCGGCTGCGCACCAATACCCAGAAACGACAGGCTGGCCTCCAACAGAATAGCAGTCGACAGGGACAGGCTGGTCTGCACCAGAATCACACTCATCAGGTTGGGCATGATGTGCTGCACGATGATGCGCAGGTCGCTGGCGCCGAAACTGCGCGCCGCATGCACATAGTCGGCGTTGCGCAATACCAGCGTGGGGGCGCGCATCAAGCGGGCAAAGATGGGTGAATAGACCACCGCAATCGCCACCACAGTGGACAGGGTGTTGCTGCCCAGCACGGCAATCACGCCAATCGCCAGCAGGATGATTGGAAAGGCAAATAACACATCGGCCAGACGCATCACCAGCCGGTCAATCCAGCCGCCCTTGTAAGCCGCCCAGATGCCCAGACTGCCGCCGAGCAACAGTGCCACGGCCACAGCTGAAAACGCAATGCCCAGCGAGGACCGATAGCCATGCAAAATGCGCGAGAGCACGTCTCGCCCGAGCTTGTCTGTACCCAGAAGAAACTCCCCGCCGGGCGCCGCCATGCGTGCCTCGACCGCCTGTGCCACCGGGTCAAAGGGCGCGATCAGATTGGCGCACAGGGATGCCAGCACTTGCAGCAGCACCAGACTCAGGGCCAGCATCAGAATCGGGCTGCGTGCAAAGTCGCGCCCGGCGCTGTCAAGCCAGCGTGGCATCATGCGCCTGCCCCTGTGCGCCGGTCGATCACCCGGTAGAGCAGGTCGGTGATGGCATTGATGAGCACAAAGGCAGTGGTCACGACCAGAATCGAGGTCTGGATCAGCGGGTAGTTGCGGTCAGCGATGGCGCCCAGCATGAGGCGCCCTAAGCCGGGAATCGCGTAAACCTGCTCGACCACGATGGCTCCGCTGAACAGGTAGCCGGTCATGATTCCCAGTGCGGTGACATAGGGGATCAACGAGTTTCGCAGCGCATGCTTGAAGGTTACCGTCCATTCCCCCAGCCCCTTGGCGCGCGCCGTGCGAATGTAGTCCTGTCCCAGTGCATCAATCATGGCCGAGCGCATGATGCGTGCCAGCGAAGCAATCACCGGCAGGGCGCAGGTCAGGGTGGGCAGAAACATGCGCTGCAGGTGGGCCCAGGGGTCCTCCGCCAAAGGCGGGATCGAGCCGAGCGTCTGCCAGTTCGGGAACCAGATTGCCCAGCCAAATATCAGCAGGGCACCAAGCCAGAAGGCTGGCATGGTGACCCCGGTGATGGTGATCAAGCGCATCAGTCCATCCGACATACTGCCTCTGAAGTAGGCCATCAGGGCGCCCGCAGGAATTGACACCAGCAGGGCCAGCAGCAGCGAGACAAAGGTCAATTCGGCAGTCACGCCTATGCGTTGCGCAATGTCCTCCATGACCGGCTTGCCAGTCCAGATGCTGACGCCAAAATCGCCCTGCGCCATGTTGCCAAGCCAGCGCAGGTATTGGCTGGGTAAGGGGTCATTGAGGCCGAGTTTTTCGCGCAGTTGCTGTACCTGTACCTCGCTGGCGTCGCCGCTGGCACCCAGCATCACCTGCGCAGCGTCTCCGGGGATCAAGCGGATCATCAAAAACACCAACACCGAGACGCCGAGCAACACGCTCAGCAGGTCGAGCAGGCGCTTGAAAATCAGCTCACGCATGGATTGTCGGCCCATCTACTCCGATGGCGCAGGGCCTCATGGTCATCGCCAGCAGCCCGCCGGGCGCTATTTCTCCAGCGTGGTCTGCCGCAGGTAAACCAGCGAGCGCGTACTCAGGGGCTGGAAGTCTTTCACATTGGCGCGCATTGCGGTGAACAGGTCGCCGTTGGCGAGGAAGGCGATGGGGCCCTGGCAGGCGAGCGTCTTTTGCACCTCGTCATAGATTTTCTTGCGCGCCACTTTGTTGGTAGCAGCACGTCCGGCGTCGAGTTGCTTGTCCAGCGCAGCATTGGAATACTTGAAAACATTGGTCGACGAGCCGGTGTAGAAGGTGCGATAAAAATAATCATCTGGGTCGACACCGCCGCCATTGAGCGACACAAAGGCGGTGAAATTGGAGGCACGCCAATCGGCCACAAATTTGCCTATCTCCTGGGACAGCAGCGTGACCTTGAAGCCGCCTTTGTCGAGCTGCGCCTGCACGATCTCAGCGGTGTCCTTGGCCACCGGGTTTGGCAACACATTGAGCGTGATGGCCAGCGGCATGCTCACCCCGGCTTCTTGCAGCAGCGCCTTGGCCCGCTCGGGGTTGGACTGGTAACAGGGGAACTCGGCATAGGGCACAGCCCACTCAGACAGCACGGCTGGCAAGGGCGCAGCAATGGACGCACGGCCCATGTAAACACCACGCACGATTTCATGGCGGTTAAGTGCGTAGTTAAGTGCCTCGCGAACCTTGGGGTTATCGAACGGGGGCTTGCTCACGTTCATCCCCACCAGGCTGTAGCCAAGATCGGGCACCTTGGTGGTCACCACATCGGGAATGCGCGCCAGTGCGTTGATGGTGACCGCGTCAACCGACGGAAAGAACTGATAGGCGCCGCTGGCCATACCGGCCTGGCGCGTGCTGGACTCGGGCACGATATTGAACTTGAGCCCAGCGAGTTTGGGCAGGCCAGCCACATGGTAGTCGGGGTTCTTGACCAAACTGACATGGGCATCTGTCACCCATGTGTCGAACTTGAACGGCCCGGTTCCCATGGGCACTTTTTGCAAGCCCGCCGGATTGACCAGGGGCAGCGAGGGGGTGTTCAGGTTGATCACCACATCGCCCTTGTCGGCCAGGATCTCCTTGACCATCGACAGCCGCGACGCATAGGGCGAGCCAGTCTTGGCATCACGCACCCGCGCCAGCGAGGCCACCACATCGGCAGCCGTCATGGGCTTGCCGTTGTGAAACTTAACGCCAGGCTTGAGCTTGAAGCGGTAGCTCAGACCATCTTTGGAGATGGTCCAGGAAGTGGCAAGCGAGGGCACGATCTTGAGGTCCCGGTCGATCGCGGTCAGGCCCTCGTAAATGTTCTTGTTAATCAGCACCGTATTAAAGGCCGGCACCACATGGGGGTCCAGGCCGGCGGGCGAGCCATCGGCGGCGATTTGCAAAACCTGCGCGCTGGCCAGGCCAGCCCAGGCCAAGCCAGCCGCCCAGGTGGCAAGTCGCCGGGTCAGTGGCCAGTCTCTGGCGCAAAGGGTAGTTTGGGGGGTGGCGTTCATAGGGCATCTCCTTGAAGGGGTGGGCTTGCGACCGCAGCCTACTGTCTGTAAATCATCTTAGCATCGACCACCCGGGGGCTCCCTCGGGGGCTCTATCGCTGCGGTTGCCGTCAAGATTTGCGCGCACCCAGCGGCCCAATAGTTTTTCGCAGGAGCAATTCGGCATGCCCAGCCACCAAAAAATCGCTGAGCTCGCCGACCTGCTGGTATCCCAGGCGCTGGTAGAAGCGGCGCGCAGCCTGGTTGAAAGACGACACGCAGAGAAATACGTTTTGGTGATCCCGCCAGATGCGTTGCTCGGCAAAGGCCATCAGTCGGGTGCCATAACCCAAACCGCGAAACTGCGCTGCAAGGCCGATGGTCTGTATGTAGCCGGCAAAGGTGCCCTGCAGATTGAGCAGCAGGAAACCAGCGAACTGTGCGTCGACCTGGGCGACATAAGCCTCGCGACCAGGCAGGCGCACGGTGCGCAGCAAATCCTCAAACCCATAGCCCAGGCGAAGCCAGGGGTCAGATTCGGCCATGAGGGCGGCGCAGTCGCGCTCATGGCCAGCACCGCTCATCGGTGTCACAAGCCAGCCAGCGGGGCTTGTCGCGTGGCTCACAGGGCTTGCACAAGCCAGTCATGCAGTTGCGGGCGCAGGGCCAGGAAGGCCTTGTTGTCACGCCCCGCATACACCCGGTTGCTCAAGATCATCAAGAGCAGGTCGCGCTCGGGGTCGTACCAGCAAGAGGTTCCGGTAAAACCGGTGTGGCCAAAGGAGCGCTTTGAAAAATACTGTCCGCAGCTCGCATTCTCTGGCGCTGGCAGCATGAAACCCAGCGCCCAGTCGCCAGCTTCCTGGGCAATGGCCCGCTGGGTAAACCGCTGCGCGCTTGCCTGCTGCACCAGGGCGCCCGGCAAACCAAGCCACTGTGCGCGCAGTTGCAGGCCATAGCAGGCCAGATCATCCATGCTGCCAAACAAGCCGGCATGGGCGGAGACGCCGCCAAAGGACCAGGTGTTGTCATCGTGTACCTCGCCTTGCAAACGCTTGTGGCGCCAGGGGCACAGCTCGGTGGCGGCATACTGGTCTACCGGGCACCGCGGCAGGTTATCAACATGCATGGCCAGGCTGCTCTGGGCATAGGTCTGGGCCCGCAGGTCGCGCCAAATCTCGAGTAAATTTTTGCCATGCAAGGCTTCGAGTACGAAGCCGAGCAGCATGAAGCCCAGGTCTGAGTACACCGCCCGTCCGGTCTTGTTCCAGGGTGCCAACTGCAACTGCGCATAAAGCCAGCGCCGGCGCTGCAGCCAGGGCAGACGCAGGTCAATAGACTGGTGCAGGGGCGTCCACCATTCGATGCCCGAGGTGTGGCTGAGCAACTCGGTGATAAGGGTCTGGGGCTGCTTGAAGTCAGGAAGAAGGTCGCCCACCGTGGTGGCGAGGGACCAACGGCCCTGGTCGTAGGCCTGCATCAAGGCCTGCTGTGTGAAAACAATCTTGGTCAGTGATGCCAGGTCGTAATAACGCCGCGTGTCGCCGACCTGCAGGTCGCACGCCAGAGTGCCGCCGCTGTAGGCCCGCAGCAGCAAGCCCGGGGTAACATCAATGATCGCGGCCTTGATGCGAGGCAACAAGAGTTTTTCTGGGCCAGATGGAGTCATCATTGCGTAAATGTACAAGCTGCCGCCACCCCTGCTCGACATCCGAGACCTGAGCCTGAGCCTGCGCACAGCCGGCGGCACCCATGCGGTGCTTGACCGCGTCTCTTTGCAGCTTGCCGCCGGTAAAACACTGGGCCTGGTGGGAGAGTCGGGTTGTGGCAAAAGCGTGACCGCGCTGGCGGTAATGCGTTTGTTGCCACCAGCGCAGACCCGCTGTGTCAGCGGCCAGATCCTGTTTGATGGCCAAGACCTGCTGGCCCAACCAGAAAAAACCATGCGCCAGCTGCGTGGCAGCCAGATTGCAATGATCTTCCAGGAACCCATGACCAGCCTGAACCCCGTGCTCAGCGTGGGTGACCAGGTCGCCGAGGGTTTGCGCCTGCACCGTGGTTTGGACGCGCAGGCCGCAGCTGCGCAGGTGGTGAAACTGCTGGACCGGGTCGGTATCGCCACGGCGGCCAAGCGCATGAAGGCCTATGCCCACGAGCTCTCCGGCGGGCAACGCCAACGGGTCATGATCGCCATGGCGCTGGCTTGCCAACCCAAGCTGCTGATCGCCGACGAACCCACCACCGCGCTGGATGTGACCGTGCAAGCGCAAATCCTGCGTCTGTTGGGCGAACTGCAAGGCGAATACAACATGGCCATGCTGCTGATCACCCACGACCTGGCCCTGGTCGCCGACCACTGTCACAGCGTGGCTGTGATGTACGCCGGCCGGGTTGCCGAGAGGCGCAGCGTGGCCGCACTTTTCGCCCAGCCAGCGCACCCCTACACCCAGGCCCTGCTGCAAACCGAGCCGGCCGGGCATCCTGCGGGCTCGCTGCTGCCCACCATCGCCGGTGCTGTGCCGCCGCTGGGTCAGCGCGGCAGCGACTGCCTGTTTGCCTCGCGCTGCACGCGGGCCGACGCGCGCTGCAAACAGGCTGCACCCCTGCTAAGTCTGGGCGGCAACAGCGAAGAACAAGCCGCCTGCTGGTACGCCGATGGCGCCTGAGCCGCACCGCAGCCGCACCGACCAAGTCCTGCTGCGGGTCCAGGGGCTCAGCAAGCACTATGCGCTGGCAGGCAAGCAGCGGCTCCAAGCGCTCAATGCGGTGAGTTTTGAATTGGCGGACAGCCGCACGCTTGGCATTGTTGGCGAATCGGGCTGCGGCAAGTCAACCCTTGCGCGTACATTGATGCGCCTGGTGGAGGCCAGCGCCGGCCGGGTCGAGTTTTGCGGCTTGGACTGGATTTCCCAGTTGGCGAAACCGCAGCGCTTGCAGCGCCGCTGGATGCAAATGGTGTTCCAGGATCCTTTTTCCTCGCTCGACCCCAAACACACCATCGGCAAGATCGTGCGCGAGCCGCTGGACATCCACGCAGGAAACCAGAGTCTGGCGCAACGCATGCAGCGGGTGCATGCCCTGCTCGCCACCGTCGGGCTGACGCCCAGCGATGCCGACAAATACCCGCATGAATTCTCAGGCGGACAGCGTCAGCGGGTTGCTATCGCCCGGGCTCTGGCGCTGGAGCCGCGGCTGCTGATCGCCGATGAACCGGTCTCGGCGCTGGATGTGTCTATCCAGTCGCAAATCCTTAACTTGCTAATGACGCTGCGCCAGCAGCGCAACATGGCGATGGTTTTCATCTCGCATGACCTGTCTGTGGTGCGCCACATCAGCGACGACGTGGCGGTGATGTATTTCGGCAGCATTGTCGAACTGGCCCCCGCAGCCGAGCTGTTTGAGCAGCCCGCGCACCCCTACACCCGGCTGCTGCTCTCATCAATACCCAAGCGCAAACAGCCCGCCGGCACGCCGGCGCGCGCCGCTTGGCCAGAGGTGGCGGGCGCCGAACTGCCCGACCCCACCAAACCGCCCGCAGGCTGCGCCTTTGCCGCGCGTTGTCCGCAAGCAATGCCACGCTGCCTGCACGATACTCCGGCGCTTCAAGCCCGGGTGATGCCAGCGTTACAACGAGCGGCCCTGGTGGCCTGCCACCTGTTTGAACCGCAGGGCGCCGGCCATATTGTTTCAGGCGCATGGGATACTTGATATTGAATACTGTTTTTTTGGCTGTGCTAGTGCCCCGGAACAGCCGTCGACCATGAATGCAAGCACCGAAACCCCCAACCCACTGCATGCCGATCTGGATTTGTACGACCCGCAGCAACTGGTTGAGGCTTTTGTCGATGACCAGTTGCAGGCCGTGCAAGCCGTTCGCGCCGTCAGTGGCGATCTGGCGCGCGCAGTGCAGGCTGCCCTGCCACGGCTAGCTGCCGGTGGCCGCCTGGTCTATGTGGGGGCTGGCACCTCGGGCCGTTTGGGGCTGCAGGACGCCGTCGAACTCTGGCCCACCTTCTCCTGGCCACCCGAGCGTGCACTGGCCCTGCTTGCCGGTGGCATGCGGGCCGTCAGCCTGTCCGTAGAGGGTGCCGAGGACAACCAGCAGCAGGGCACTGCCGATCTGATGTCAGTGCAGCCCACTGCCAACGATGTGGTGCTGGCCATTGCCGCTTCGGGGCGCACCCCCTATGTGCTGGGTGCATTGCAGGCGGCGCGTGCGGCCGGTGCACTGACCATTGGCATCGCCAATAACCCGGACAGCGCAGTCGCCCAGGAGGCCGACATCGGTATCACCATCGTCACCGGCCCAGAAGTTATTTCTGGCAGTACCCGGCTGAAGGCTGGCACAGCACAAAAAATAACGCTCAACACCTTCTCCAGCGCCGTCATGGTTGGCCTGCACAAAGTGCACGGCAATCTGATGGTTGATTTGCGCGCCACCAACATCAAGTTGCGCCAGCGCGCTTTGCTGCTCACCATGCGCGCATCAGGCGCCAACGAAGAGGCCGCTCGGCGCATGCTCGAGGGCTGCGGGTATCGGGTCAAGGTGGCCATTGTTGCCTTGAAGCTGGGCTGCGATGCCAACGCCGCCGAGGCTGTGCTCGCCGGCCATGATGGCAGCGTACGGCGGGCCCTGGCCACCTGAGCCAGGGCAGCTCTACCCGCTTGGCAGAGTTTGGAGCCAAGCTCACTGGGTTTTGGTGCCCGTGCCGAGTACGGCATGCAGACCCAGGCCCAGCGCTGCACCGCACAACTGCGCCAGCACAAAGGCCGGCGCATCAGCAGCAGCAATGCCGGCAAAGCTATCACTCAAGCTGCGCCCGAAAACAGCCGCAGGGTTGGCAAAAGAGGTGCTGGCCGTGAACCAATAGGCCGCGCCGATATAGCAGGCCACCAGGGCCGGCGCCTTGCCAGCGGGCGCGCGCAGGATAACCAGCAACAAGCCCGCCGTGGCCACTGCTTCGGCCAGCCATTGGGACGCGCCGGTACGGGCCTTGGCTGACCACTGAAAAATTTCCATGCCAAACATGGCATGGGCCAGCCAAGCGCCCAAAGCGGCGCCAGCGAGTTGCGCCAACACATAGCCCACCAGGCGCTGGTGCGGCAAGTCTTTGCGCCAGGCCATGACCAAGGACACCGCCGGATTGAAATGCGCGCCACTGAGTGGGCCCAGGGTCTCGATGAGCACATAAAGAGCAAAAACAGTGGCCAAGGTATTGGCCAGCAGGGCCAGTGCCAGATTGCCGCCAGCCAGCCGCTCGGCCATGATGCCCGAACCGATGACTGCACACAGCAGGGCGCAGGTGCCCAGCAGCTCGGCCAAATAGAGTCGGTAGTTTTTCATGGTTGCGCCACCTGGCGCACTGCCTGTTGCAGCGACAGCTGGCTCAGGCTGCCCAAGGGCAGGTTGACGAACAATTCCAGCCGGCGGCGAATTTGATACAGGGTTTGCTTGAAGGCCTCGCGTTTTTCCTGTTCGCTGCCGTCCCCGGCCGAAGGGTCGGCAAAGCCCCAATGGGCGGTGGCAGGTTGGCCCGGCCAGTAGGGGCAAACTTCGCCAGCGGCGTTATCGCAGACCGTGATCACCAAATCCATACGGGGCGCATCCGGTGCTGCATACACATCCCAGCTTTTGCTGTGCAGGCCTTGCACCGCAATCCCGGCCTGCCGCAACGTCTCGAGGCTCAGCGGGTTGGGCTCTTGCTGGTCGCGCGGGCTGCTACCGGCCGAGTAGGCGACAAAACGGTCGCCCCCCATGTGCCTGAGCAGGGCTTCGGCCAGGATGCTGCGCGCCGAATTGTGGGTGCACAGGAAAAGCACGTTCAATACTTTTATGTCGGACATATCCAAAGCCTTCAAGTCAATCAGCAAAGGGGTTGCAGCTGCCCGGCATTGACTGCGCACGCGCTGCCCTGGCAGCAGTTGTCGCTCAGGTAGGCGAGCAGCTCCTGCATGCGGCCGAACTCGGCGCGGTAAATCAGCCGGCGCCCAGCCCGCTCCTGCGTGACCAGCTCGGCGTGCATCAATTCCTTGAGGTGAAAAGACAGGGTATTGGCGGCCACGCCCAGCCGTTCGGACAAGTCGCCCGGCGTCAGCCCGGCCGGCCCGGCCTGCACCATCGCCTTGAAAATTTGCAAACGGGAGGCCTGGGCCAGTGCGGCTAGGGAACGGATAACAGCAGATGATTCCATAGTTCAATAATATTAGAAATATATGACAATTTCATGACCATGACCATGACCGCTGTCCGGCTCGGCTTCCTGAAGCTAAGCATGACAAGTGCCTTGCCACGGCATCGATTGGCGCCTGTTCCAGCAACTTCAAGGTCAAGCGATCAACAGCACAGAAAAGGCCGTCGAACGCGGCGTCTTTGGCATTCCGACGTTCTTCATCGGCGAGGAGATGTTCTTTGGCAAAGAGCGACTTGGGCAGATCGAAGAAATGCTCGAGAAAAGCTGATTGAATGAGCTTAACCTTCTCAAAGGAGTAACCCATGGCTGTCATTTCTGAACGCATTGCGACACCGCTTCCCGGCAAAACAAATTTGACCATTTCTCGCGCCAAGGCATTGGCGGCAATCATTCAAAGGGCAGGTGGACTGGCCCGCGTCTTCAAAGCTGCGTATGGAGAAGGCGCAGGCAACATCCACCTTTACGCCAGCTTCAAGGACTTCACACACGCAGCGCATTCAGCCACCGTCGCGAGCCAAGACCCTGAAATGGCTGCTTGGCAAGCTGCGCGAGATGCTGAGCCGTCTTCGCATATGAAAGGCCCTTACATCTATCGAACCATGTACGGCAAGGCAGCTGCCAAACCGGGCATCATGCAACGTGAATACACCATCTCTCGAGGCAATTTAGCCGGTGCGTTAGCACTGATGCCAGAGCTGCAGGCGGTGGTTGGCGACAACCCCATCGAGGCCATTGTGCCAACCGTAGCCCCACACATGGACAGCCTTGGAATCGCCTACTACTTTGATTCACTGGA
>SHXM01000076.1 GCA_009693325.1 Rhodoferax sp. | reverse complement strand
TTATGACAATGCATCAGAATTTCCAGCCTCAATACCAACGATGGCGCACTATCTGCGCCGGGCAGGCTATCGAACCATCTTGTGCGGCAAAATGCATTTCGTTGGTCCGGACCAGTTGCACGGCTTTCAAGAGCGTCTGACCACCGATATTTACCCAGCAGACTTTGCTTGGACTCCAGACTGGTTGAAGGGGCCCGCCTACCGCCCGACCGGCGTGAGCATGCGCCCGGTTCTGGAGGCTGGGCCCTGTGTGCGCAGCATGCAAATCGACTACGACGATGAAGTTGAGCACAAAGGGGTGCAGTGTCTGTACGATCTGGCGCGAGCACCCCGAGAGAAACCGTTTTTCTTGACTGTTTCATACACCCACCCGCACCCGCCATTTGTCGCACCGCAACGCCACTGGGATCGTTATCGGGCCGAGGACATTGATCCTCCCCGCATCGACCCAATCGCCTACCAGGATTTGGATGAACACAGCCAATGGCTGCATGTGGCGCATGCGCAAGACATCTACAGCGTTTCGCAAAAACAGGTCTTAAAAGCACGCCACGCCTACTACGGCATGATCAGCTATGTGGATGAAAAAATTGGAAGCATCCTCGATACCCTAAAGGCCACCGGGCTTGATGAAAACACTGTCGTGGTGTTTTGCGCAGATCACGGCGAAATGCTGGGCGAACGCGGCATGTGGTTCAAGCAAAGCTTTTACGAATCCTCGGTGCGCGTGCCCCTGATTGTCTCTGGGCCTGAACGCTACACCCCTGCCCGAGTGTCGGCACACGTATCCCTGGTCGATTTGCTGCCCACCTTCCTCGACTTCGCTTATGAAGAGCAGGCGCCAGAGCCCGTCGGCCCGCTCCACGGTAGCAGCTTGTTAGCCCTGCTTACGGGAGCCGATCAGGGACAGGGCCGTCATGTGATCGCGGAGTACAGCTCGGAAGGTGTCCGGGCAGCATCCCGCATGTTGCGCGAGGGTCCCTGGAAATACGTCTTCACCCACGGTCTTGCGCCCATGCTGTTCAACTTGGACACAGATCCTGACGAACTGCTGAACCTCGCCGGGCAAGCATGCCATGCCCAAACAGAACAGGACTTGCATGCACGCTTGATTCAAGACTGGGAGCCTGCCGGCGTGCACGCCCGCATCCTGGCCAGTCAGCGCGAACGACTGTTTCTGGCAGAGCTTGCCAAAGACTCAGCGGCATCGCCCAACTGGGCTTACCAGGCTTTTGTTGACGACACACAGCGCTTCATCCGTGGCTCGGGCCTGGCGGGCCCTACCAGCGCCAAGGCGAGGGCGCGCTTTCCTTATGTTGAACCGGCTCAAGCAGACAAGCCACCAGACCAGCCGCCAGACCAACCGGCTTGAGCCGAAACCGCCAAATTCATTGAGCCACACGATGCCAGCCACCGCATTGGGGGCACAATTCGAATCAGAAGCTCGGCAGAAATTGCGGAACAATGAATTGCCCCTCGCCCCAGGCTTCGGTCTTGGTGATGGCGCCAGTTGCAGCGCCCAGTACCGCCTGGCGAACCTTCTGAGCGGCTTGGTCGAGATCAATGGCCCCAGCAATCAGCCCGCTCAAGTCCACATCGATGCCGTCCTCCCAGTGCTCGACAGTTTGTGGGTTGCCGCAGACCTTGATGGTCGGCGCCAGCGGGTTACCGGAAGGGTTGAAGACTCCCATTGAAAACAAGGTGATTTGGGCACCCGCGGCCACCATGCCGGTGATTGAGCAGGGGCTGAAAAAAGGCGTGTCCATGAAGTACAGCCCCGGCTTTGTTGGCTCCTGCCCGAAAGACAGGCAACCGGTAAATCTAGAGTTGCCAATCTTGCATACCGCACCCATGGTTTTCTCGATCAGGGTGCTCAGACCGGCTTCGATATTCTCCGCTGTTGGATTGATGCCGCGGTAGCTGTCGCCGTCCTTGCTCATGCGTGCTTCTGTGGCGGCGATGCGCTCGACAATAGCCTGTGCGACTTCAGGCGTGACAGATTGGTTGCGCACCAGCTCTTCACCGCCAATAAATTCGGCGGTCTCCGAGACAATCACGGTGGCGCCATGAGCCACCGCAGCGTCGACGAAACGACCGATGGCTGGGTTAGAGCAAACCGAGCTCGAGGCGTCGGAGCCACCGCACTCAAGCGCAATGCTCAGGGACGAAAAGCGGCAGGCCACCCGCTGCAATTGCTTGAGCGGCACACTCAAACGCCCAAGCGCTTGCAGCGCCCGGTCGATGGCGTGCTGGACGCCTTGGCTGTCCATGACGGCCAGCACCTCAATCGGTTTGTCGGCCTGGGCGAGCATGTGCTGCCAAGCCTGGGCCGCCCGTCGGTCATGACACAGCACGAGCGCCGCACCGATGTTGGGGTGATCGACCAGCTGTGCGATGACCCGGTCTTGCAGGCGGGCGTCTGGGGTTTGCAGGCCGCGCTGGAATTGGCCGTGTACGGCCAGCACCGGCTGCTGCTCTTTGCTGCCAAAGCGCTGCGCGGCAATCACTGCGATCCGGTTGCTGAGTGCCACGGTCGACACCACAGCCAGGTGATTGCGCACGCCCACCCGGTCACGGCTTCGGGCATACCCGGCAAAGGTCAGCGCAGCCTCATCTGCAGTTATGGATATGGACATGGGCTCCCTTTGGGATGTCTTGGGTGGCAATGCCGATGGCAGCGCCATATTTGATGATGGCTTGGCCCTGCAAAATAGGTTCCAGGGCAGCCTTGTGACCGAAAGCGATGGTCTCCTGCAGCGCCAAGCCAGCCTGGGTAATCCAGTCTTCTGTCTTGAAATCCAGCAGGGTGGTGACGTTGTCGTTTGGATGGACAGTGAGGCTGATTCGGCTCATGGCGTGGTGCGCCCAGCGGATGCGAGGTCTCGACATCGGGCGCATTTAGTTTTAAAGTTCCATATATGGTATCTTATGGTGGTTTTAAAAAAGGAAAGATCATTTTTGCGCGCTGTCGTCATCTTGGTTTCTTGCTATTGCCCTGGTGCCTGTTGGTTTTGTTCTGGCACACCATGGCCGTCTCAGGTCTTGTCAACCCAGGGTTGATGCCCACGCCGTCTCAGGTCGGCAGCAAACTCGTGGAGCTACTCTTTGGCGGACGCCTGGGCATTGATATTTTGAAATCGACGCAGCGGGTGACATTGGGGGTTTTGCTGGGTATCGCCCTGGCTGTGCCAGTCGGGTTTCTGATCGGCTGGTACAGAGGCGCTCGAACTTTTCTCGACCCCTTGATCAATTTTTTTCGTGCCTTGCCGCCGATTGCATTGATCCCCTTGGTGGTGGTTTATTTCGGCATCGACGAGCCGGCCAAGGTGATCATCTTGTTTTATGCGAGCTTTTTTGCAGGCGTGATCGTGATGTACGAGGGTGTCGCACAAATCAGTCCGATTTTCATCAAAGTAGCCCGCACGCTTGGTGCTTCTGAGTGGGAGATTTTCTCGCGAGTGATCGTGCCCATGACCATGCCGCATATCCTGACCGCGCTGCGGGTCGCCCTGGGCGTGGCCTGGGCCACGCTGGTGGCCTCGGAACTGGTGGCGGCCCAGCAGGGGCTGGGCGCGCTGATCCAAAGCGCCGGGTCTTTTTTTCAGATTGACATTATTTATGTGGGCATCGTATCGATCGGCGCGGTGGCCTTGGCCATGGACCTGGCACTGCGAGCCATCACGCGCCGCCTGATCCGCTGGCAGGATAGGGTAGAGCTCCAATGAGCCAGCCTCGCGTCGTTTTTGACGGTGTTTGCGTGGACTTTCCCACCGAGACCGGGCCCCTGAGTGTGGTTGATGATGTGTCGTTTACGGTGCACGAAAACGAGTTCATCTGTATTGTTGGCCCCTCTGGTTGCGGCAAGACCACCCTGATGAATGTTTTAGCTGGTTTTGTGTCTCCGACCCGCGGGGTGGTGCTGCTCGACGGCCAAGCGGTTCGCGGCCCGGGGCGAGATCGCGGTGTGATATTTCAAGACTATGGCGTCTTTCCCTGGCTGAGCGTAGAACAAAATATATTGTTTGGTTTGCGTCTGGCCAGCAGCAAAACCCCTGCAAACGAGCGCGCTGCCGTCTGTCGTCAATACCTCGAATTAATGGGCTTGGCTGACTTTGCCAAGGCCTTCCCGAAAACACTCTCGGGTGGCATGCGCCAGCGCTTGGCAATCGCCCGCGCTTATGCAGCAAAGCCAGAGTTTTTGTTGATGGACGAGCCTTTTGGTGCACTTGATGCGCAAACCCGCTCGAAAATGCAGAACCTGCTGCTCGAAGTACTGCAACGTGAGGGCAAGACAGTGATGATGATCACCCACTCAGTGGACGAGGCCATCTATCTGGCATCGCGTATTGTGGTGGTCACTGCGCGACCGGCCCGTATCAAGGCGATCATCAAGGTCCCGTTTGGCTACCCACGCCACGAGGGCCTTCAAGAAACCGCAGAGTTTATGAACATCAAGGCCCACCTGCGCGAGCTCGTGATGGCCGAGTATGAGGCGCAACAAATGCTGGGCTCTGCCAACAGTTAAGCACCATTCCCCGCCCTGCCACCCCACCCCACCCCCTAACCAAAACTGAGGAACTTTCCATGACCAAGACTTTCCAACCCCGCCGCCGCCAATTGCTGGTTGGCATGAGCGCTGCCGGCCTGAGCAGCATCGCCGCACCGGCCATTGCGCAGCAACGCGCCAAGATCAGAGCCGGCTATGTCGATACCCTGGCCGTCACGGGCCAGTTGTGGACTGGTGTTCACCGGGGCCACTGGGCCAAGGAGGGCATTGAATTCGATCCGGTCAAGTTCAGCACCGGTCTGGAGCTTTTCAATGCCATGATTGGCGGCAGCTTGGATATGCTCTCCACCGGAGCCGTGATTTCTAATTTTCCAGCGCGGGGGCAGGGCAAGGCATTCCTGATCAATAACATCGAATTTGCCACGGCCCAGCTTTGGATTCGGGAGGATCAAGGCGTCAAGACTTGGGCTGACCTCAAAGGCAAAAAAATCGCCACGACTCTGGGCACCACAGCCCATGTGTTTCTTGATACCGCATTGCGTGCCAACGGCATCGACCCGAGCAAAGACGTTGAGTTGATCAATCAGGGAATGCCTGTGGCGGTGACATCCTTTATCTCGGGCGCTGTGCCGGCGGTGGCCCTTTGGGTGCCATTCAATATCCAAGTGCGGCAGCGCGTACCTGCTGCCAAGATGCTGGTGGACGCGTCGGCCTACTTTCCCAAGTCAGCCATTGTTGGTGGCTGGGCTACCCGCGCTGATTATTACGAGAAAAATCGCCCCTTGATTGCACAGGTGGTACGGGGCTGGGCCGCAGCCAATGACGACCTGATCAAAAACTCGGCCACCATCTTGCCGGTCATCCAGGCTAACAACTACCAGCAGGTGCCATTGGCCGAGCTGCAGGAGCAATTCCAGGCCTCGAAGTACTACAGCTCATCAGAATGGCGCAGTCTCTATCAAGACGGAACCGCCGTGGGATGGCTGCAGCAAGTGACCGACTTTTATGCCCGTTTCGGCGGAATTCAAAACCCGGTGCCCGCCAAAACTTACTTTGACACTGGCCCGCTGCTGGAAAACGTCAAGGCCTGATCTATGCCGCAGCAAGACAAGGGCCCCTGGGACCACATCGTGGTGGGGGCCGGGTCGGCAGGGTGCGTCTTGGTCAAACGGCTGCTGCAAGCAGGCCGGAGGGTTCTGTTGCTGGAAGCCGGCGGCTCAGACCGCTCACTTTGGCTCAAGCTTCCGGTGGGATATTTCCGCACCATTTTTGATGAACGGTTTGCGCGCCAGTTCGAGGTCGAAGCGCAAGAGCAAACTGCTATGCGCCGCCTGATCTGGCCGCGCGGACGCATCCTGGGCGGCTCGAGTTCGATCAACGGGCTGATCTACATACGCGGGCAACATGCAGATTACGACAACTGGGCGCAGTTAGGTGCCACGGGTTGGTCATACCAGGAAGTACTGCCCTATTTTTTGAGATCTGAATGCTTTGACGGACCGCCAAGTCCCTACCACGGCACTGGCGGTGAGCTGGGTGTCTCGGAGTTGCGCAACAACGACCCCAGTTGCCAGGCTTGGCTCGACGCTGCCCAAGAGTACGGCTTGCCGTTCAACTCGGACTTCAATGGGGCGAGCGACTACGGCGTAGGCCGCTATCAGCTGTCGATCAAGGGGCGCTGGCGCTCCAGTGCGGCCGAGGCCTTTCTGCGGCCGGTACAAAGCCATCCTGGCCTGACCCTGCTGAGCGGAGTGCTTGCCACGCGAATCCTCTTTGAACACCACCGCGCGGTGGGCATAGAGTGCATCAAGGGTGGCGAGCGGATCGAGTATCGATGCGAATCTGATCTGGTCCTTTGCGCCGGAAGCCTGCAGAGTCCGCAGTTGTTGCAGCTGTCGGGTATTGGCCCGGCTGATCATTTACGGGCCCTGGGTATCGCTGTGCGCCATCACGCTCCCGAGGTGGGGGAAAACCTGCAGGACCACTACCAGGCACGCACCATCGTTCGACTCAAAAACCCGGTGTCGCTGAACGATCAGGTGCGCAGCCCCATCGGGCTGGCGCGCATGGGCTGGCAGTGGCTGGCGCACTCGCGAGGCCCCCTGACAGTTGGGGCTGGCCAGGTCGGGGGCTTTGCCTGCACCTCAAACGCCAAGGACGGCCGAGCCGATGTCCAGTTCAATGTCATGCCACTTTCTGTCGATAAGCCCGGCACCCCGCTGCATGATTTTTCAGGCTTCACAGTCTCGGTCTGTCAATGCCGTCCCTCTTCCATAGGCTCGCTACGCATACGCAGCACAGACCCCTCCCAGTCCCCGCGCATTGTTTCGAACTACCTGCATGAAGATTTAGATCTCCGTACATTGCTTGAGGGGCTGCACATGTGCCGAGACATTTATCGGCAAAAGAGTTTTGCTGGCAGGTGGGTAGAAGAGAAGCTCCCCGGCGCCGTTGACCTGGAAACTTTTGCCCGCAGCCATGGCAGCACCGTATTCCATCCGACCAGCACCTGCCGGATGGGCGCAGACCAAGCTGCAGTGGTCGACCCGCAACTGCGTGTGCGTGGTGTCGAGGGCTTGCGTGTGATCGACGCATCGGTGATGCCCAAAGTGGTATCAGCCAACACCAATGCGGCAAGCATCATGATCGGCGAGCGCGGCGCACACATGCTGCTGGAATAAACGGCTTTGATGCCCTGCTACCCGACCGTCGTGGCCTGGCAGACCTGGAGAGCGATGGCGATGGCTACAGTCGGGCGTTCAACACTGACGCTAACACCGGGGCTTGCACGACAGTAAACCAGCCTCCTCAGGCTGGCGCCGTCGCCTTGTCTTTTTGCCCTGACTGCCATCCAAAATCCTGCTCAATACCCACAGCCGGGTGATTGAAGCGTACCGGGCCATCGGGGCGTTGGTTGATGTACTGGTACACCAGCGGATCGGTGCTTTGGTAGGCTTGAGCCACCGAGCCTTGAAACACCAACTGCCCGTGGTCAAGGATAAGCACATGATCGGCAATTTTCAGGGTCTGCTTGATTTCATGCGACGCAAAAACGCTGGTCAAACCCATGGCGTCATTGAGTTGCCGGATCAGGCCTGCGATGACCATGACTGAAATTGGATCGAGTCCGGAAAATGGCTCGTCGTACATCAAGAATTCAGGGTCTAGCGCGATTGCACGGGCTATTCCGATGCGCTTGGCCATACCGCCCGAGACTTCGCTAGGCATCAGGTCACGGGCGTTTCGCAGCCCCACCGCATTGAGTTTCATCAAAACAATGTTGCGGATCAGCGCCTCGGGCAGATCGGTATGTTCGCGCAAGGGGAATGCCACGTTGTCAAAAACGCTGATGTCAGCGAACAGGGCAGCGAACTGGAACAAAACCCCCATGCGACGCCTGACCGCATAGAGTTGCGCTTGGTCCATGGGGCCTATGTCCTCACCATCAAACAGCATTTGCCCTGACCAGGCCCGGTGTTCGCCACCCATCAAGCGCAGGGTGCTTGTCTTGCCGGCGCCCATTGGCCCGATCAGAGCGGTTACCTTGCCCCTGGGTATGCAAAAGGATGTGGATTGCAACAACGCCTGCTCACCATAGCCAAAGCTGAGGTCGCGGAATTCGACAAGTGTTGGGTTGAGACTAGGTGGCATGAGCAGTCAGGTAGGGCGAGGCACCAAGGCTGGATCATAGTGGCCAAGCTCAGGCGGGCACAACCCTTTTGATGGTATTTTCAAAATGCAATTGAATCGCTTTTTGGAGCTTACTGACGTCTTTTTGCTCAAGTGCGATGGCAATTTGTTCGTGATCATCCAAGGCCCCACGCCAGTTTTCTGGCGTGCTGTTGCCGCTATATCGCAAACTGCGCATGCGTTTGCTGAGAGTTTTGTGAACCATGGCCAGGGAATCGTTCTGCGCCATATCGATCAGCGCATCATGGATTTTCTGGTTCAACTCAAAGTACTCAGAACGCTTGCCCTTGTCATAGAGGAGCTTCATTTTTTCGTGCATGGCCAGTACGCGATCGATCTTTTTTTGTTCCGCCTTGCAGGCTTTTTGTGCGGCAAAACTCTCCAGCAATGCCATTACTTCGAGCATATCGGCAGCATCTTTCGGGCTGAATGTCTTGACCACCGCGCCGCGCAGGGGTAACAAATCTACCAACCCCTCAGAGGCCAGCACTTTGAGCGCTTCTCGAATTGGCGTGCGGGAGACGCCCAGTTCCCGGCTGATTTCAAGCTCCAGCACCCGCTCACCTGGTTTTATTTTTGCTTCAACAATCAAATTGCGCAGGCGGGTGGTGACCTCAAGGTGCAGGGAAGTTCTGGCGATGGGGTCGTTGGAGGGCATGGAGTTCCTGTGGCTGGCGCGGATTCCGCCAATTGTAGTGGACCGGATTTGCTACAATCTGTAATTACAGGTTACTGATTGATGGAGCAAACTTGACCCAAGCAACCATTGCATTGTTTACCGGCGACCCTGCCGGGATTGGCGCTGAATTGGTGCAGAAATTACTCGACCAGCCAGCGCTCAGGCCAAGCGCCAGCATACTGTTGATTGGCCAGCAGGGAGCGATTCGTGCCGCCGCAGATGTGCGCTGGCACCCCTGGTCCGGCATTGATGCGCCGGCATTCGAGCCCGGCATGGCCAGTGCCCGCAACGGCCGCTACATGCTGGACGCACTGGCTGAGGGCGCGCAACTCGTCGCCGATGGCAAAGCGGATGCCTTTTGCTTTGCACCCTTGAACAAAAGCGCCCTGCGCTCGGGCGGTATGCACCAAGAGGACGAACTGCGCTGGTTTGCCGAGTTTTTAAACCACCACGGCGTTTGCGGTGAACTCAATGTTCTGCAGAACCTCTGGACTGCGCGGGTCACCTCGCATGTGCCTCTCAAAGAGGTCAGCCAAGGCCTGTCAAGCAGCAAAGTCTGTGATGCCATCAAGATGATTTCAAATGCGCTCAAAGCCGCTGGCAAATCGAAACCACGCATAGCGGTGTGCGGGCTCAACCCGCACAACGGCGACAACGGCAACTATGGCGATGAAGAGATCACAGTGATTGCGCCTGGTGTGCAACTGGCCGTAGCCGCTGGTTACCCAGCTGACGGCCCCTTCCCTGCCGATACCGCCTTTGTGCGCGCCATCCGGAAGGAAGGGGGCTACGACGGCGTGGTCACGATGTACCACGACCAGGGCCAAATTGCCATGAAGCTGATGGGCTTTGAGAAGGGCGTCACGGTGCATGGTGGCCTGCCAATACCAATCACCACGCCAGCGCACGGTACCGCCTACGACATCGTCGGAACCAACCAAGCCAATCCCCAGGCCATGTTCAATGCCTTCGAACTGGCCTGCCGAATGGGCTTGCACCATCGCCAATCAAACACCTCTCACTTACCTGAACACCACACGGAGACATCATGAAGAAATACTTTGCCTGTCTGTTCGCCGCCTGCATCAGCATTGCCATGCCGGCCCACGCCCAAGCCACTTACCCGAGCAAGCCTGTGCGGCTCATGGTTGGCGCCGGTGCCGGCGGTGGCACTGACATCATTGCGCGCATGCTGGCTGAAAAAATGGCCGAGTCTCTTAAGGGTACGTTCGTTGTTGAAAACAAACCCGGGGCCTCGAACACCATTGCCGCCGAATTAACCGCCAAAGCGCAGGCCGATGGCTACACCCTGCTGGTGGCCACCAACACCGGGCAGGCGATTGCCCCGCATTTGATCAAGCTGTCCTTTGACCCCATGAAAGACCTCACCCCAATCGGCCTGGTGGTCACGGTGCCCAATGTGCTGGTGGTTGGCGCCAATGTTCCAGCCAATACAGTGAAGGAACTCGTGGCCCTGATGAAGGCAAAACCGGAAGACTTCAAGTACGCATCGTCGGGTATTGGCAGCACGCAACACATAGCGGGCGAGGGGTTTGACATCGCCGCCGGCGTCAAAAGTGTCCACATACCTTACAAAGGCAGCGCGCAAGCGCATCTGGACATCATTGCCGGCAATGTTCAAATCATGTTTGACACCACCTCTTCGGCCATGGGCCAAATCAAGGCCGGTAAATTCAAAGCCCTGGCAGTCACCACGCCACAAAGAAGCGCTGAATTGCCCAATGTCCCAACCTTGACCGAAGCCGGCGTCAGCGGCTCCGACATGAGCACCTGGTATGGTGTCTTTGTGACTGCAGGCACGCCGCCTGAGGTGGTCGCCCGGCTTCAATCAGAGCTTGCACGCATCATCAAGCTGCCCGATGTGCAGGCAAAACTCAGGGGCTTGGGCGGCGAGCCTGGTAATCTGAGCGTTGAACAATTCAGCCAACTCAACCGGCAGGAGTTTGAGCGCTTTGGCAAATTGATCAAGCAAGCCAACATCAAAATGCAGTAACACCCTGCTGGCCTGGCCCAGCCAGGCAGCATCCAAAGACCTTGGTCCCAAGGTATGCCACAAGGCATGGCCGTGTCAGACTATCATTCATGTTAGGCCACCGTTATTGACCAACGCACAGGAATCAGCCATGTCCAAAATGGAAGAGCTTCTCAAGCAGCAACACGATATTGCTTTGGCTATTGAAGCCGAGTTCACCAGAGGCCGAGATGCTGCGGCAAAGGGAGAGGCTGAGGCGCAATACAACCTGGGTGTGATGTACCAGAAGGGACAGGGCGTAGCAAAAAACGACGCCGAGGCGATGCGCTGCTACAAACTCGCAGCAGCACAAGGGAATGTGAGCTCACAGTTCAATGTCGGCCTGATGTTCGAAAAAGGACAAGGCGCCAGTGAAGACTTTGTCCAAGCGCTGCATTACTACAAGCTGGCAGCCGACCATGGCCACGCTGCTGCGCAATACCGCCTGGGCCTCATGCACAACTGCGGTCATGGTGTTAAACAAGACTTTCAAGAAGGGATGCTCTGGTACAAACTCTCGGCGGCCCAAAACCATGCAGATGCGAAATATGGCATTGCTTTCATGTATGAACACCACCAGGGCGTTGAACAAGACGATATGGAGGCCTTCACTTGGTATCGGGCAGCAGCCGAACTGGGGCATTTTGATGCGCACAACAAGCTTGGTGTCATGTACGAGCATGGGCGCGGCATCAAGCAGGACTTCGAACAGGCCCTGCATTGGTATCATTTGGCAGCGGCCCGTGGGCACCATGCTGCGCAGTACAACATCGGCGTCATGTATGAGCATGAACAGGGGGTCAAACTAGACTACCACGAAGCGCTGAGTTGGTACCAAGCAGCCGCTACCAAAGGCAGCGCCGATGCGCAAACCAAAATGGGCTTTATGTACGCCAATGGCCGCGGTGTCGCACAAAACTACCCTGAAGCCATGCGCTGGTACAAGTTGGCCGCGGCTCAAGACCATCCCACTGCCTTGTCCAACCTGGGCTTTATGTTTGATCAAGGGCAGGGGGTTGAAGCAGACGATGCCCAGGCGCTGCGGTGGTACACCATGGCAGCCAAAAAAGGCGACCCGAACGCGGTTAAAAACCGCGACCTCGTCCAGGCCAGAATAGAAGCACATCAGGCCCAGCACCCGGGTTAGTCGGGTGCTGGCTTTCTTTTTGCAATGCCCATGATTTTGGACAGAATGCCCAGCATCACTTCGTCTGCGCCGCCGCCAATCGAAGCCAGGCGACCATCGCGGTAAGCGCGCGAGATTCGGCTCTCCCACGCATAGCCCATGCCACCCCAAAACTGCAGGCAGCCATCGGGGACGCTGCGGTTGAGGCGTCCGGCCATCAGTTTGGCCATGCTGGCTAACTCGGTGACGTCCTGACCCTGCACATACAGCTCGCAGGCGCGGTAGGTCAGGGCCCGCAGGGCTTCCACCTCGGTTTTCATCTCGGCGAGTTTGAACTGCACCCATTGCTGGTCTGCCAAGGTAGCACCAAACAGCCGGCGCTCCTGCGCCCAGCCTATGGTGTCTTGGATGCAGTTGTTGAGCCCTTGCAAAGTGCTGGCCGCCGCCCACAGGCGCTCCTCCTGGAACTGCTGCATCTGGTAGACAAAACCCTGGCCCTCTGCGCCAATGCGGTTACGTTGAGGCACGCGCACCTGGTCAAAGTAAATCAGGCCGGTGTCGCTGCTGTTCATTCCGATCTTGCGGATTTTTTTCGCCACCTCAATGCCCTTGGTCAGCTGGCCGCCGCGGCCTTGGCGCATAGGCACCATCACCAGGCTTTTGTTACGGTGCGCCGGGCCTTCGCCGGTGTTCACCAGCATGCACATCCAGTCGGCCTGCAAGCTGTTGGTGATCCACATTTTCTGGCCGCTGATGAGGTAGTCGTCACCGTCCTTGCGGGCCTGGCTTTTAATAGCCGATACATCGCTGCCGGCGCCTGGTTCGGACACACCGATACAGCCCACCATATCGCCCGCAACAGCCGGGGCGAGAAACTCTTGGCACAACTCGGGGCTGCCAAAGCGGGCCAGCGCTGGCGTGCACATATCGGTCTGCACACCGATGGCCATGGGAACGCCGCCGCAATGGATATGGCCCAGGGTCTCGGCCATTGCCAGGCTGAAGCTGTAATCCAGACCCGCGCCACCATACGCCTCGGGTTTGGTCAGGCCCAGCAGGCCCAGGCTGCCAAGCTTTTTAAATACTTCGTGCGCCGGAAAAATACCGGCCTCCTCCCACTCGTCCACATGGGGGTTGATCTCCTGGTCTATCAAGCGTTTGAGGCTTTTTTGGACTTCGCGGTGTTCGTGGGTAAATTGCATCTTGGCTCCGCAAACAGTTTGACTTTGGCTGGTACTTCAGGCCGCTGCGCGCAGCCCCAGGCAGGCACGGGCTTCGGCAGGGGATGCGACATCGCGCCCGGCAGCGCGGGCGCAGCCGGCCAGCGCTGCAATCAGCGCACCGTTGCCACTGGCGCGGGACCCGTCAGGCAGGTAAAACGTATCCTCCAGGCCAGTGCGCAGCATGCCGCCGAGATCGGCCGTGGCCTGATGCACCGGCCAGATGTCCTGGCGCCCAATCAGAGTGCTTTGCCAAGTGACACCGGGCTCGATTTGCCGGTGTAACCAGGCCAGTAATTCGGCATCGGCGGGCATACCAGAGTCCACGCCCATGACAAAGTTGTAATCCAAGTGATCGGTCATACCGGCTTTTTTGAACATAGCCACC
>SHXM01000075.1 GCA_009693325.1 Rhodoferax sp. | reverse complement strand
GCCTTTGCCTTTTTGATCTGCGTGTCAGTAAGTGCCATTTTGAGCCTCCGTACCTACATACCTACAGGACTTAGTCGGCATACCTACAAACATACCTACGCCAGACCGTGGCTTCAAGAATACCGCAAAAAACCTATAAACGCAAAAAAGCCCCGGCTTCACAGAGAAACCAGGGCTTCTAAGGGTTCTACTTACACGGTTGGAGACCCACAACGACTTATCACTGGCGGAGCAGGCGGGATTCGAACCCGCGGAGGGTTTTACCCCTCGCACGCTTTCCAGGCGTGTGACTTAAACCGCTCATCCACCGCTCCGACCGGTCAATTTTAGCCGAGCGGTCGGGGGCGTGGGGCTGCTGCACTGGAGCGGCAAGAAAAAAGCCACCCGAGGGTGGCTTTTTCGAGCGCCGTTGAATTAATTCAAAGCGATCTTGGACGTGCCCTTGTAGGTGTAGAGCGTCATGGATGGGTTCTTCAACTCGCCATTGGTCTCAAACATCACGTTGGTGGTGATGCCCTTGTAGTTGGTTTCACCGAGTTTGGCGGTGTAGACCTTGGGGTCGCTGCTACCAGCACGCTTCATGGCGTCCACCAGCACATGCACCGCGTCATACACATAGGGGCTGTAGACCTGGAACTGGCCGGGGTACTTGGCGTCGTAGCGTTTTTTCCAGGCATCGCCGCCAGGCATTTTCTCAAGCGACGCACCGCCTTCGGCGCAGATCACGTTGTCTAGCGTCTTGGCACCGGCGGCCTGTTTGATCAGGTCCATGGTGCAGATGCCATCACCGCCAAAGTACTTGACGTTGCTCAGGCCGAGTTGCTCCATCTGGCGCAGCATAGGGCCGGCCTGAGGGTCCATGCCGCCGAAGAACACGCCATCGGGGTTCTTGGACTTGATGGCGGTCAGGATGGACATGAAGTCCACCGATTTGTCGGTGGTGAACTGGTCGTCCACAATGGCAATGCCCTTGGCCAGGGCGGTGCGCTTGAACACTTCAGCCACGCCCTGTCCGTAAGCGGTGCGATCATCAATCACAGCGATGCGCTTTAGCTTGAGCGCATCAGCCGCATAAAACGCCAGGCCTGCGCCCAGTGCGTTGTCGTTGGCCAGCAGGCGCCAAGTGGTTTTGTAGCCAGGCTTGGTCAAGTTGGGATTGGTGGCCGACGGGGTGATGTGGGGGATGCCGCAGTCGTTGTAAATCTTGGAGGCGGGAATGGTGGTACCCGAATTCAGGTGACCGGCCACGCCTGCAACTTTGGCGTCGCACAGTTTTTGTGCAACCGCTGCACCCTGCTTGGGATCCGCTGCATCGTCTTCGGCAACGAGTTCGAACCGGGCTTTTCTGCCACCGATCATGACGCCAGCTGCATTGAGGTCTTCAATGGCCATGCGGGCGCCGTTTTCATTGTCTTTGCCGTACGCGGCCTGCGGGCCAGAGATTGGCGCTACATGCCCAATCTTGACGACCATGTCTTGCGCCAGGGCGACGCCGGCTGCGGCCGTGATGGCGGCGGCAACGGTAACTTTCAGTTTGATGTACATAAACAACTCCTTGGTGAATAAAAATTTGATGGGTGGTTTTTCCACCGGCAGACGATACAGCAGTTTTGGTGCCCTGCAACTAGGGGAAATACCGAACAAGCCGGCTAAATCGAGAAAAATTTCCCAGCGTCCAGCCAGACATCGAGACGGCCAAGCACTAAGCCCACCGGCATCACGCCGGGGTTTGGCCCAGGGTTTTGGGCACCAGGTCGTGGCGCGTGATGGCATAGCCCAGCTCGGTGTAGTGGCGCCAGCGGGCACGGGCGGCCTGCCGCTGGGCTTCTTCGAGTCCGACCACCTCAATCACCCGCTCGAAGCCTTCAAAGCCGGCAGCCACTTCCTGCCCCAGGTTCACCAGCACTTGTTGGTGCGCCAGGCCTTGGGTGCTGGTCGCCAACACCACGGGCGAGGCAGCCAGAACCTCGACCGGGCTGTCTTGCAGGCAGTGCGGCACAAAATCGGGCGCGCTGAAGGCCCACAGCTGAGCGTCGAGTTGGCTAAGGGCAGCGGCCGGCCCGACCACCCCCACTTTGGCTCCAGCCAGCACGGCTTTGCGCAGCAGGCGGCACAGGTAATCCGGCCGGTCTGGCACATTGAAGTGGAAGGCAATCTCGGTCACTTGGCTGGAATGGTGCTGAGCAGATACTCCAGCAACAGCGCCACCGGACGGCCGGTGGCGCCCTTGGCAGCGCCGCTCTTCCAGGCGGTGCCAGCGATGTCGAGGTGGGCCCAAGGAAACTTGTCGGCGAAACGCTGCAAAAACTTGGCGGCGGTGATGGAGCCGCCGGGCCGACCTGCCACATTGGCCACGTCGGCAAAGTTGGTTTTCAGGCCTTCCGCGTACTCGTCGTCGAGCGGCATGCGCCAGCACAGATCCTGCGAGGCATCGCCCGCCGCCAACAGCGCCGTTGCCAGTTCGTCACTGGGGCTGAACATGCCGCTGCGCACCGCGCCGAGAGCGATCACACAGGCCCCGGTCAGGGTGGCGATGTCCACCACGGCACGGGGCTTGAAACGCTCGGCGTAGGTCAAGGCGTCGCACAGCACCAGACGGCCCTCGGCATCGGTGTTGAGGATCTCGATGGTTTGCCCGCTCATGCTGGTGACCACATCGCCGGGCTTAACGGCGCGGCCGTTGATCAGGTTTTCACAGCTCGGGATCAAGCCCACCACGTTGATGGCGGGCTTGAGCTCTGCGAGCGCGCGGAACACGCCCAACACGCTGGCCGCGCCTGACATGTCGAACTTCATCTCATCCATTTCAGGCGCGGGCTTGATCGAGATGCCGCCGCTGTCAAAGGTGATGCCCTTGCCAACCAGCACGGTGGGCGCTTTGCTTTTGGCCGCGCCGTCATAGCGCAACACAATAAAACGCAGCGGTTCATCGGAACCCTGGGCCACAGCCATGAAAGAGCCCATGCCCAAGCCAGCCACCTGGTTTGGGCCCAGAACCTCGCAGCGGATGCCGCCCAGTTTTACCAGGGCCCGGGCAGCCCCGGCCAGCAGGCTGGGCGTGGCATGGTTGGCGGGTCGATTGGCCCATTCCTTGGCCAGTTCAATGCCCGCCACGGTAGCCACGGCCCGGTCGAACACGCTGTGCAACTTGCCCAGGGCAGGCAGGCCCACCACCAGCCGCTGCAGGTGACGGCCTTCGGGCTCGGATTTGGTGCTGGTGTACACATAGCTGGCATCGGCCACGGCCTGCACGATGGCACGCAGCCCTGCTCCCGACGGTATCATGGCAACGTAGACATGAAGCTTTTTGATCTTGGCAGATTTCAACAGCGCCATCGCCCCAGTCACCGCTTGGCGCATGTCTCGGGCCGAGCCCTCTCCGACACCGGCCAACACCAGGCGGCTTGCTGCCACGCCGTTTGGGCGGTAGAGGAACAGGTTTTTGCCCGGCTTGGTGTCAATGTCGCCGGCTTTGAGGGCCTCGGCAAGCAGAGCTGAGACAGGGTCTTTTCCTGGCTTGAAGCCGGCGCCAAACAGCAGCAACAGGGCCTCGCACTTGTCCAGCGAAGCAGCGCTGAGGTCCAGAGCCTTGAGTTCAAAGTTCATAATCCGGTCTTTCAGTGGCCAAAAGTGTTTGGGCTTGCGCCCCCTTGCCGAGCCCGATTGGCCCGGTTGATGCTGACCTCATGTTATTCCACTCTTCCGTCCGCAAAGAACTCTCGCACAGCTTTGGCGCCACCTTGATCGTGCTGACCACGGTGGTGATGACCATGACGCTGATCCGCACCCTTGGGCAGGCCACGCGGGGCAGCTTTGCACCGCAAGACATCATGCTGGCCATGGGCTTTGCCCTGCTGGCCGACACGCCCTCCATCCTCAGCCTGAGCCTGTTTATTGCGGTTATCACCACCCTCTCGCGCATGTACCGCGACAGCGAGATGGTGATCTGGCTGGGCACCGGCTTTGGTTTGTTGACCCTGCTGCGCCCCCTGCTGCGCTTTGCCTGGCCAGTTTTTCTGGTGGTCGCCGCGCTCGCCCTGCTGGTGCTGCCCTGGTCCAAACAAAGGCTCGACGACTTGCAGCAACAGTACGAAAAACGCGGCGATATTGATCGCCTGGAGGCTGGGCAGTTTCAGGAATCCGCCGATGGCCAAAGAGTGTTTTTTGTAGAAAATGATGCCGCTGGCAAGCTCGGGGGCAGCAATGTTTTTATTGCCACCCGGGAGGCTGGTGTGGAGACCATCACCTCAGCGCGCAGCGGACGCATAGAAAACATCGGCACCGAACGCTTTTTAGTGCTTGAAAACGGGCAGCGCATGGACCGGGCGATCGGACAGTCCGAGCTCAAAATCAGCGAGTTTTCGCAATACCGGGTGCGGGTGGGTTCCGATATTTTGGGTAGCCAGGACGCCGCTGGCGTGCACAGCCGCCCCACCTGGGCCCTGTTGCAGGACCGCAGCCCGCCCCACCTCGCCGAGCTCTCCTGGCGGCTGGGCCTGATTTTTGGCGCAATCAATTTGTTGGTGCTGGGCTTGGCCGTGGCGAGCGCCAACCCCCGGGTTGGGCGCAGCACCCACCTGGTGTTCGCGCTGCTGGCGTTTATCACCTACTTCAACCTTCTCAATCTGGGAAAAATCTGGGTCGCCTCGGGCGAACTGTCGTTTATGGCGCTGATGCTGGGCTTGCATGGCGGCGTGCTGGCCCTGAGCGCCCTGTGGCTGACCCAGCGTCACAACAACTGGCAATGGCGCACCGGGCGCTGGATCAGCCGCGGCAGAGCAAGCGGGGCCCGGTCATGAGAACAATCCGCCGCCTGGTTTTTGCCGAAGTGCTCAAGGCGGTAGGCTTTGTCTTGCTGGGCTTTCTCGGGCTGTTCTTTTTTTTCGATCTGGTCGAAGAGGTGCAATCGGTCGGAAGCCGGGGTGCGGTGCACTATGAGCTGGCGCACGCCATCGCCTATGTCGCGCTGATGGTGCCCAGCCACCTGTATGAGCTCCTGCCGATAGCAGTGTTGATTGGCACCATTTTTGTGATGGCGCGCTTTGCCCACAGCTCGGAATACACCATTTTGCGCACCAGCGGACTGGGGCCCGGGCGCGCACTGGGCACGCTGTTGCAATTGGGCCTGGGCTTTGCGCTGCTGACTGTGCTTGTCGGCGACTATGCGGCACCCCTGGCTGACCGCAGCGCACAACTTCTCAAAGCACGCTATCAGGGACGCATCACCACCGGGCAAACCGGCGCCTGGTTGAAAGAGCGCCAAGCCGAGTCGCAGTTCTCGATCAATGTCGGGGCGCTGGAGTCTGACGGCAGCCTGCGCGGCATACGGGTTTTCGAGTTCAGCCGCGACGGCTTTTTGCTCGCCCTGACTCAGGCGCAAAGCGCCAGTTTGGCACCGGGTTTGTGGAAACTGGCCGGTGTCACGCGCACCGAGTTTGCCGCCCGCAGCCAAGACAACGCCAAGGTCACACACCACCACATGGACCAATTTGCCTGGCCCAACCAGATCAGCGCCGAGATGATCTCGGCTGCCCTGCTCAAGCCCGAGCGCATGAGCACGCTGGGCCTGTTTGAATACATCCGCCACCTTGATGCGAACCAGCAATCGGCCCAGCGCTACGAAATCGAATTCTGGCGCAAGGTTTTTTACCCGCTGAGCTGCCTGGTGATGGTGGTGCTTGCCTTGCCTTTTGCCTACCTGCATTTTCGTGGTGGTGGCATTTCGGGCTATGTTTTTGGCGGGGTGATGGCGGGGATCAGCTTTTTTCTGCTCAACAACCTGTTTGGGCACATGGGGCAGTTGCAAAACTGGCAGCCCTGGCTGAGCGCCGCCCTGCCGGGGCTGATCTACTCCCTGCTCTCGCTGGGCGCATTTGGCTGGCTGGTGTTGCGCCACTGACCTGCCGCCTATGAAGCCGACCACCCTGGCGCCAGAGCGCCGTGGCATTGTTTTGTTTGGCCATGGCTCGCGCGACCCGCTTTGGCGCCAACCGATCGAAGCAGTGGCACGCCAGATCAAGCAGGACGCGCCTGATCTTGCGGTGCAATGCGCTTACCTGGAGCTCTGCCAGCCAGACCTGGGCAGCAGCGTGCAGGCATTGCTGGATCTCGGTGTGAACACCATCACCATCCTGCCCATGTTTCTTGGCGTGGGCAAGCATGCCCGGGAGGATTTGCCCAAATTGCTAGAGGAACTGCGCTTGCAGCACCCGCACATTGGCTTTTTTCTGCGGCCCGCGATTGGCGAAGACCCGGCCATGGTTGCGCTGATGGCCCGGCTGGCGCTGGCCTGAGAGTTAACTCAGGGGCTGCGGCATAATAAATTGCTTTGTTAGCTGATTTTCAATATGAACCTGCACCAATTCCGCTTTGTCCAAGAGGCGGTCAGGCGTAACCTGAACCTGACCGAGGCAGCGCGGGCCCTGCACACGTCGCAACCCGGGGTGTCCAAGGCCATCATTGAATTCGAAAACGAACTCGGCGTTGAAATTTTTACCCGCCACGGCAAGCGTCTCAAACGCATCACCGAACCGGGCCAGCATGTACTTAAAAGCATCGAGCTGATCCTGCGTGAGGTAGGCAATCTCAAGCGCATAGGTGAACATTACAGCGCCGAGGACAGCGGCACCCTGTCAATCGCCACCACACACACCCAGGCCCGGTATGTGCTGCCCGAGCCGGTGGCACGGCTGCGTCAGGCCTACCCCAAAGTGAATGTCAGCCTGCACCAGGGCTCGCCAGAGCAGGTGGCGCGCATGCTGCTCGATGAGGTGGCCGAGATTGGCATTGCCACCGAAGCCCTGACAGCCTATGCTGAGCTGGTCACCCTGCCCTGCTACGAGTGGCAGCATGTGCTGGTTTTGCCCGAGGGCCACCCGCTGGGACAAAAGACCGACCTGACCCTGGAGGACATCGCGCTTGAACCCCTTATCACTTACCACCCGGCCTACACCGGGCGTACCCGAATTGACCAGGCTTTTGCCGAGCGCAAACTCAAGCCGCGCATTGCGCTGGAGGCGATCGATTCAGATGTCATCAAGACCTATGTCAGGCTTGGCCTGGGCGTGGGCATCGCCGCCGAAATGGCGCTGCGTGACACGCTGGCAGACGGCAGCGCCAGCGAATTTGTGGTGCGCCCGCTCGGCCATCTGTTTGGCCTGAACGTCACGCGGGTGGCCTTCAAGCGCAGCGCCTACCTGCGCAATTTTGTCCTCAAGTTTGCCGAGCTCATCAGCCCGCGCCTGAGCCCGGAGTTGGTCGCACGGGCCATGATCAGCCATGTGAGCGACCGCGACCTTTAAACCTGTGTCGGACAGCTGCCAGCCCAGGCCTGTAGCCACCGGCGAATCACCCTCAAAGCCATGAACCCAAGCCCCAGCCTGCAAACCAAACTGCCCAAAGTCGGCACCACTATTTTTACCGTGATGTCGGCGCTGGCCACGAAGCACCAGGCGGTCAACCTGGGCCAGGGCTTTCCTGATTTCAATTGCGACCCGCGTCTGGTGGAGGGGGTGACCTCGGCCATGACCCAGGGGCTTAACCAGTACCCGCCCATGACCGGCGTGCCGGCCCTGCGCGAGGCGGTGGCCGCCAAAGTGCAGGCCATGTACGGGCGCCACTATGACCCCGCAACCGAGGTCACCATCACGGCTGGCGCCACGCAGGGCATCATCACTGCAGTCCTAGCCGTGGTGCACCCGGGCGATGAGGTGATCGTGCTCGAACCCTGCTACGACAGCTACATCCCCAACATCGAGCTGGCGGGTGGCATCACGGTACCGGTGCCGCTGACGCCGGGCAGCTTCCGGCCGGATTTCGACAGAATAGCCGCCGCCATCACCCCCAAAACCCGCGCCATCCTGATCAACTCGCCGCACAACCCCAGCGGCATGGTCTGGACTGCGCAGGAAATGCTGCGCCTGCAAGAGCTATTGGCACCAACCAACATCCTGCTGATCAGCGACGAGGTGTATGAGCACATGGTGTTCGACGGCGTGCCGCACGAGAGCGCGGCGCGCTACCCTGGCCTGGCGGCGCGGGCCTTCATCGTGTCGAGCTTTGGCAAAACCTACCACGTGACCGGCTGGAAAGTGGGCTATGTGGCTGCGCCTGCGGCCCTGAGCGCCGAGTTCCGCAAGGTGCACCAGTTCAATGTGTTCACCGTCAACACCCCAGTGCAGCATGGCCTGGCCGCCTACATGATCGACACCGAGCCTTACATGGGGTTGCCGGCGTTCTACCAGCGCAAGCGTGACCTGTTTCGGGCCGGCCTGGCCCACACCCGCTTCAAGCTGCTGCCCGGTGAAGGCACCTATTTTCAGTGTGTGGATATCTCCGAGGTGAGCGAGCTGAGTGAAGCCGAGTTCTGCCAATGGCTCACCAGCGAGATCGGTGTGGCGGCGATTCCCTTGTCGGCCTTTTATGGCGACGGCTTTGACCAGCGCGTGGTGCGGTTTTGCTTTGCCAAAAAAGACGAGACCCTGAACGCGGCGCTGGCGCGGCTGGCGAGTTTGTAGGCGGCGGCAGGGGCATGAGCCTCAGCTGACCAGTTGAGCCCAGGCCTTGTCCAGCCGTTTCACACTGACCGGCTGAGGCGTGCGCAGTTCCTGGGCAAAAAAGCTCACTCTCAGCTCCTCCAGCAGCCAGCGGAACTCCAGCATGCGCTCATCGGTCACGCCCTTGCGCTCGGCCAGCAGCCGCCAATAGCGCTGCTCGAGCGGCCGCAGTTCGGCCAGCCGGGCGGTATCTCGCGCCGGGTCGGCGCGCAGCTTGTCCAGCCTCAGCGTGATCGCCTTGAGGTAGCGCACCATGTGCTGCAGCGCGCCCCAGGGGGTTTGCACCAGAAAGCGTTTGGGTAGCAGGCGCGCCAATTGCTGTGCGGCATCGGCACTGGCCTCGGCCGCCTGCTTGCTGTCGCGGATCTTGCGCGCCGCCACCGCGTACTCAGCCAGAATCAGCGCCGTCAGCCGCGCCACCTCGGTCGCAATCAGGGTCAGGCGGCCACGGCCTTCGTCCAGCCGGCGTTTGAAATCGGTCTCGTGGGTTGGCAGCGGCTCCAGCAGAAAAGCCCGATCCAGCGCCACCGCAATGATTTGCTCACGCAACTCCTCCAGCGTGCCGCCGCCCAAGCCGTCAGCGGCCTTGCCCAGCTGCATGAAAGTGGTCGCCATTTTTTGCAGCTCGGGGATGTTTTTTTCCAGGTACTTGAGCGCGTCCTTGATCTGCAGCGCAAAGAGCCGGCGCAGACCGGCACGGTGGCGCGCAGCGGCGGCCTCGGGCTCGTCAAACACCTCCACCGTCACCGCATCACTGGCGTCAATCAGGGCCGGATAGCCAATCAGGGTCTGTGCGCCCTTGCGGATCTCCAGCAGCTCGGGCAATTCGCCAAAGCCCCAGCTGGTGTAGCGCTGGCTGGCCAGGTTTGGTGCGGCCGGGTTTGCTAGTTTTTTAGGAGCTACCGATTCAATACTGACGTAGCCTGGCATCACTTTTGGCTCTAAATTTTCCGGGCCGGCGCGCTGGCTGGCCATCTTCAGCGCGGCGAGTGCCTGGAAGGCGCCGCGCGCCTGGACGCCAAGCTCGGCCTTGAGGGTGCCCAGGTTGCGACCGGTGCCCAGCAAGCGGCCATGCTCGTCCACCACCCGGACATTCATGAAGGCGTGGGGGCTGAGCATGTCGAGCTTGAGGTCATTGCGCGCAATGTCCACTGCGCTGGCCTTGCGCGCGAGCTTGAGCACCGCGTCGGTCAGCGAGCCCTGGCCAAAGACCTCGGGGGCATTCAGGGCCTCCGCCATCTGGTTGGCCGTCTCAGGCAAAGGCACCAGGCGCGAGCGCGGGCGCTGGTGCAGGGTTTTGAGCAGCGCCAGCACCTTGTCGCGCAGCATGCCGGGCACCAGCCACTCGCATCGCTCCTCATTCACCTGGTTCAGCACAAACAGCGGCACGGTCACAGTCAGGCCATCGCGCGCGTCGCCGGGTTCGTGCAGGTAGGCGGCAGCACAGTCCACCCCGCCCAGGCGCAGGGTTTTCGGGAAGGTGCTGGTGGTGATGCCGGCGGCCTCATGGCGCATCAGCTCTTCGCGCGTCAGCAACAAGAGTTGCGGCTGCTTCTTGACCTCTTGCCGATACCAGCCTTCCAGGGTGTGGCCGCTGCACACCTCGGCTGGCAACTGCTGGTCGTAAAAGGCGTAAATCAGCTCCTCCTCCACCAGCACGTCCTGCCGGCGCGCCTTGTGCTCCAGATCTTCCACCTGGCGGATCAGCTTCTGGTTAGCGGCCAGAAATGGCAACGGCGTTTCCCACTCGCCGGCCACCAGCGCCTGGCGAATGAAGATTTCGCGGGCCCCGGCCAGGTCGATCCGGCTGTAATTAACCCGCCGCCCGCTGTAGATCACCAGCCCGTACAGCGTTGCGCGCTCCAGCGCCACCACTTCGCCGGCTTTTTTCTCCCAGTGCGGGTCGAGCAGCTGCTTCTTGAGCAAATGGGCGCCTACCTGCTCCAGCCACTGCGGCTCGATGTTGGCCAGGCCGCGCCCAAACAGGCGGGTGGTTTCTACCAGCTCGGCCGCCACCAGCCAGCGCCCCGGTTTTTTGGCCAGATGCGCGCCTGGATGGGCAAAAAACTTGATGCCGCGCGCGCCCAGGTACTCGCCCTGGGCGCCCTCGCCTTCGGTTTTGAAGCCGATGTTGCCCAGCAGGCCGGCCAGCATGGCCAGGTGCAGCTGCTCGTAGCTGGCCGGGCTGGCGTTGAGTTGCCACTTGTGTTCGGCCACCACGGTATGCAACTGGCTGTAAATATCGCGCCACTCGCGCACCCGGCGCAGGCTGACAAAGTTCTGGCGCAGCAGTTGCTCGTACTGGCGGTTGCTGAGTTTGTGCTCGTTGGTGGCGGCGCCTGGGTGCTTGCCACCGCGGCTGTCGTCCAGCCACTTCCACAGCTTGAGGTAGCCGCTGAACTCGCTTTTCTCATCGTCAAACTTGGCATGCGCCTGGTCGGCCTGCGCCTGCAGCTCCATCGGCCGGTCCCGCACGTCCTGCACGCTAAGGGCCGAGGCGATCACCAGCACCTCATGAAGCGCCTGGCGCGAGCGCGCCTCCAGAATCATGCGGCCTACCCGCGGGTCCAGCGGCAGCCGGGCCAGTTCCTTCCCGGTGGCGGTGAGCTCGTTGGCATCGTCCACCGCGCCAAGCTCTGCCAGCAATTGGTAGCCATCGGCAATGGCGCGGCCTGAGGGGCGCTCCAGAAACGGAAAGTCTTCCACCACGCCCAGGTGCAACGCCTTCATGCGCAGAATCACCCCGGCGAGCGAGCTGCGCAAAATCTCGGGGTCGGTAAAGCGTGGCCGGCCGTCAAAGTCTTTCTGGTCGTACAGGCGGATACAGATGCCATTGGCCACCCGGCCACAGCGGCCGGCCCGCTGGTTGGCCGAGGATTGGCTGATGGGCTCCACGAGCAGCTGCTCCACCTTGCTGCGAAAACTGTAGCGTTTCATGCGCGCGGTGCCGACGTCAATCACATAGCGGATGCCGGGCACCGTGAGCGAGGTTTCGGCCACATTGGTGGCAAGCACGATGCGCCGCCCGCCGTGGCTGTCAAAAATGCGGTCCTGCTCGGCCTGGCTAAGGCGCGCAAACAGCGGCAGTACTTCGGCCTGGCGCAGCAGCGGTTGGTGGCTCAGGTGCCGGCGCAGGTGGTCAGCGGCCTCGCGGATTTCGCGCTCACCGGGCAAAAACACCAGGATATCGCCCTGGTTGTGGGCATCGCGCCAGAGCTCGTCCACGCCATCGGCGATGGCGTCGTTCAGATCGTAGTCACGCGCCTCTTCAAACGGCCGGTAGCGCTGCTCCACCGGGAACATGCGGCCCGACACCATGATGATGGGCGCCGGGCCGATCCTGGTTTTGAAGTGGTCGGCAAAGCGCTGCGCGTCGATAGTGGCGGAGGTCACCACCACCTTCAAATCAGGCCGGCGCGGCAGGATCTGGCGCAGGTAGCCCAACAAAAAGTCGATGTTGAGGCTGCGCTCATGCGCCTCGTCGATGATGATGGTGTCGTAAGATTTGAGCAGCGGGTCGGTCTGGGTCTCAGCGAGCAAAATGCCGTCGGTCATGAGCTTGACCGAAGCATCCCGGCTGAGCCGGTCCTGAAACCGCACCTTGAAGCCCACCACCTCGCCCAGCGGGGTCGCAAGCTCCTCGGCGATTCGTTTGGCCACGCTGCTGGCGGCAATGCGGCGCGGCTGTGTATGGCCGATCAACTTGCCCTGCCCGGCCGGGTAATTGCACTTGCCGCGTCCCATAGCCAGAGCAATCTTGGGCAGCTGGGTGGTCTTGCCGGAGCCGGTTTCGCCACAGACGATGATCACCTGGTGCTGCGCCATCGCCGCCATGATCTCGTCACGCCGGGCTGAGACCGGCAGGGATTCAGGGAACTCGATGGTCAACGCAGGCATCTGCCGCATTATCCATGACAGCACACCATCACACGTTCACAGGTTCACGTGCTACACTGAATTTTGATTTGACGGGGGATGGGCATGTCCAATTTGACGATTTCGGTCGATGACGAGTTGATCCGGCAGGCCCGGATCCGGGCCATCGAGCAGGGCACCTCGGTCAGCGCCAAGGTCCGGGAGTTTCTGACGCAGTACGCCCGGGGCGACGCGCAGGCCCCTGCACCGACATTGGCCGAGCCGCCACCGCTGCCGGTGTTTGACGGCGGCAGCGGCTTGCAGGCGGGCATCGAGCCCGGCAGCAACAAGGCCTTGTGGCAGGCAGCCGACGCATGACACCTGACATCAATGTGCTGGTGGCCGCCTCACGCGCCGACCACCCCCACCATCAGCCCGCCCTGCGCTGGTTACGGCAGGCCATGGCGCAGGCCGCCGCTCAGGTCGGCAAGGCCGAGTTGGGCTTGCTTGGTACCGTGGTCGCCAGTTTTTTGCGTCTGGTGACGCACCCCAGGGTGTTTGCCGTTCCCACCCCGGCGGCCGACGCCGTGGCCTTTGTCGATGCCTTGCTCGGCGCAAGCGGCGTGCGCATGCTGACCGTGAAGGACGAGTGGCCACGCCTACGCGCCCTGTGCCTGGCGCAGCAACTTAGCGGCAATGACCTGCCGGACGCCTGGATCGCGGCCAGCGTGCTGCAAACCCGTGAGACACTGGCCACCTTCGACCGCGATTTTCTCCGCCTGCTAGACCCCAAACACCTTGTGCTGTTGCGCCCCGACCCATGACCTCCGTTTTCAACTTCACCTTCGTGCCCTGGTTTCGCTCGGTGGCGCCTTACATCCACAAGTTCCGCAACCAGACCTTTGTGGTGGGTATTGCGGGCGAGGCGATTGCCGCCGGCAAACTGCAGCACCTGGCGCAGGACCTGGCCATGATTCAGAGCATGGGCGTCAAGATTGTGCTGGTGCACGGCTTTCGCCCGCAGGTCAACGAACAACTCCAGGCGAAGGGCCATGCGCCGCGTTTTTCCCACGGCCTGCGCATCACCGACGAGGTGGCGCTGGACTGCGCCCAGGAGGCCGCCGGGCAGTTGCGCTACGAGATTGAGGCGGCTTTCAGCCAAGGCCTGCCCAACACCCCCATGGCCGGCTCCACTGTGCGGGTGATTTCGGGCAACTTTCTGACCGCACGCCCGGTCGGTATTCTGGACGGGGTGGATTTTCAGCATTCGGGGCTGG
>SHXM01000074.1 GCA_009693325.1 Rhodoferax sp. | reverse complement strand
CAGCTCACTGTGCACCAGCTGTTGGCTGAGCTGTATGAGGGTGTCGACTGGGTCCTGGTGGAGGGCTTCAAAGACTCCGATCTGTTGAAAATAGAGGTCTGGCGCTCGGACACCGACAAGCCGGCGCGCTACCCCGACGATCCCTTTATTGTGGCGCTCGCCACTGACTCACCTCAAGCCATTCCACAGCCCACGTTGCGACCGGTGCTTGACCTGAACGACCCGGAGGCGGTGGCGCACTGGCTGGTCAGCAACCAGGCGCGCTTCGATTACCACTCGGAGGTGTTTGTATGACGCAGCCGCGGCCCCCGCTGCGGCCTCTCGATGAGGCCCTGGCCGAATTGCTGAGTCACGCCCGTCCATTGGCTGATGTAGAGGCGGTGTCGACCTTTGACGCCGACGGCCGCGTGCTGGCACAAGACCTGGTGTCGACTCTGCAGGTGCCGCCGCAGGACAACAGCTCGATGGACGGCTATGCGCTGCGCTGCGCCGATCTGGCCGGCCCGAGACCGGTGCTGCCGGTGAGCCAACGGATTGCTGCCGGCGCCAGTGGCACGCCGCTGGCCGCTGGCAGCGCCGCTCGGATCTTCACCGGCGCCCCGATTCCCGCCGGCGCCGACGCCGTTGTGATGCAGGAAGACTGTGAGCTGCTGCCCGCCGGGGGTGACGGACTGCCGGCCATCCGCTTGCACACCCTGCCCATGCCGGGCCGGTGGATCCGGCGGGCTGGTGAGGACGTAACACGGGGCGCGGTGGTACTGGCGCGCGGTGCGCGCCTGACACCAGCGTCGCTCGGCCTGGCGGCGAGCATCGGGCTGGACCGCTTGCAGGTGACGCGCCGGCCGCGCGTGGCCCTGTTTTCCACCGGGGACGAGCTGGTCATGCCTGGTGAGGTGGCGCCTGAGCACATGAAGCCGGGCAGTATTTACAACTCCAACCGCTTTTTCCTGCGCGCGCTCCTGCACCGGTTGGGCTGTGAGGTCAGCGATTTGGGCATCGTGCCGGACCGGCGCGATGCCACCCTGGCCGCGCTGCAATCTGCCGCGCAAGCGCATGACCTGATCTTGACCAGCGGCGGCGTGTCGGTGGGCGAGGAAGACCACATCAAGCCCGCGGTGCAGGCCTTGGGTCGCCTTGATTTGTGGCAGATCGCCATCAAGCCGGGCAAGCCCTTCGCCTACGGCCGGGTGCAAGACGCCCACTTCATTGGCCTGCCGGGCAACCCGGTGTCGAGCTTTGTCACTTTTTTGCTGCTGGTTCGGCCGTTTCTGCTGCAACTGCAGGGCGCCAGCCAATTGGCTCCTGAAACCATCGCGCTACCGGCCCATTTCAACTGGCCCAGAGCCGATAAACGCCAGGAATTTTTACGCGCCCGGCGCAACCAGGCAGGGGGTTTGGACCTGTTTGAGAACCAGAGTTCCGGGGTACTGACCTCGGTGGTCTGGGGCGACGGCCTGGTGAACAACCCGTCGGGCCAAACCATTGCCCACGGCGACCTGGTGCGCTTTGCCCCCTTTTCGGAGCTGCTGGCATGAAGGTGCACATCAAGTACTTCGCTTCGATCCGCGAAACCATCGGCCTGTCGGCCGAGGCGCTGGAGACCGAAGCGCCCACGCTGGCGGCGCTGCGCGAGGACTTGATCGCCCGCGGTGGCGCTTATGCGGCCAGCCTGGCGCACGGCCGGGCGCTGCGCATGGCGCTCAATCAGGTGATGAGCTTGGAGTCGGCCAGCCTGAGCGAGGGCGCCGAAGTGGCTTTTTTCCCGCCGGTCACTGGCGGTTAGGCGCTTTGCGATGAACCCGGCCTACCCCGCCATGCCACGCGTTCTCATCCAGACCGCAGACTTCGACCTGGCGCGCGTGATCGCCGACCTGCGCGCCGGTGACGGCCGTATCGGCGCGGTGTGCAGCTTTGTTGGCACCGTGCGCGACCGCACAGCCGGCACGCCCAGCAGCATCAGCAGCCTTGAGTTGGAGCATTACCCCGGCATGACCGAGGCCTCGATCGAGGCCATGATTGACGCGGCTCACCAGCGCTTCGACATCTTTGGCGCCCGCGTCGTGCACCGCATTGGTCTGCTGCAGCCGCGGGATCAGATCGTGCTCGTGGCCGTTACCTCGGCCCACCGCGGCCAGAGCTTCCAGGCCTGCGAGTTCCTGATGGACTACCTCAAAACCCAGGCCCCGTTTTGGAAGAAAGAGCAAACCCCTGACGGCGCCAACTGGGTCGATGCCCGGGTCAGTGATGATTTGGCTTTGGCCAAATGGGGATTGACCTCGCCCCAAGGTGGAAATGCCGGTTAAGCCGGGGACGGCGAAGGCAACTGCAAGGCCCGGCGCGCAGCTCTTGAAAACCCGGGCTTTAGCTTCAGTTGATCAACAATTGGAGAAATTCATGCGACTTGACAAACTCACCACCAAATTTCAGGAAGCTCTGGGCGAAGCCCAGACGCTGGCCTTGGGCCATGACCATGCCTTTATCGAACCGGCCCATGTGCTGCTGGCCATGCTGCGCCAGGAGGAGGGCCCCAAGGCCTTGTTGCAGCGCTCTGGCGTGAACATGCCGGCGCTACTGTCGGCGGCCGAGACCGCCATGAACCGCCTGCCACAGGTGCAGGGCCACGAGCAGGTTCAAGTGGGCCGCGACATGGTATCGCTGCTGCAGGCAGCAGAAAAAGAGGCCCTCAAGCGCGGTGACCAGTTTGTGGCGGGCGAGCTGTTTTTGTTGGCGCTGACCGACAGCAAGCTGGACTTTGCCCGCATCGTGCGCGAGCAGGGCCTGACCCGCAAGGCGCTGGAAGGTGCCATCGAGGCGGTGCGCGGCGGCCAGAAGGTGAACAGCGCCGATGCGGAAGACCAACGCGAATCACTCAAAAAATACTGCCTGGACCTGACCGAGCGCGCCCGCCTGGGCAAGCTCGACCCGGTGATTGGTCGCGACGACGAAATTCGCCGTGCCATCCAGGTGCTGCAGCGCCGCACCAAAAACAACCCGGTGCTGATTGGCGAGCCCGGTGTTGGCAAGACCGCCATTGTGGAAGGGCTGGCGCAACGGATTGTTGCTGGCGAGGTGCCCGATTCACTCAAGGGCAAGCGGGTGTTGTCGCTGGACATGGCCTCGCTGCTGGCCGGCGCCAAATTTCGTGGCGAGTTTGAGGAGCGCCTGAAAAACGTGCTCAAAGACCTGGCCAAAGACGAAGGGCAGACCATCGTCTTCATTGATGAACTGCACACCATGGTGGGTGCCGGCAAGGCAGAGGGTGCGATCGACGCTGGCAACATGCTCAAGCCGGCCCTGGCACGCGGCGAGTTGCACTGCGTGGGCGCCACCACGTTGGACGAGTACCGCAAATACATCGAAAAAGACGCCGCACTGGAGCGCCGCTTCCAGAAAATCCTGGTCGGTGAACCCACGGTGGAAGCCACCATCGCCATATTGCGCGGCCTGCAGGCCCGCTACGAAACCCACCACGGCGTGCAAATTACCGACCCGGCCATCGTGGCCGCAGCCGAGCTGAGCCACCGCTACATCACCGACCGTTTTCTGCCTGACAAGGCCATTGACCTGATCGACGAGGCGGCCTCCAAGATCAAGATCGAGCTCGACTCCAAGCCCGAAGTGATGGACAAGCTCGACCGGCGCCTGATCCAGCTGCAAATCGAGCGCGAGGCGGTGCGCCGCGAGAAAGACGAGTCCTCGCAAAAACGCTTTGACTTGATTGAAGAAGAAATCGGCAAGCTGCAAAAAGAAATTGCCGATCTGGACGAAATCTGGAAAGCCGAAAAAGCCCAGGCCCAGGGGTCCAAAACCATCATGCAAGAGGTGGAAAAGCTGCGCTTCCAGATCGAGGCGCTGACCCGCAAGGGCGACTTCAACAAGGCCGGTGAGCTGCGCTACGGCAAGCTTCCGGTGCTGGAGAAACAGCTCAAGGACGCGCAGGCCCAGGAGGCTGGCAAGGCCCAAAGCGCCAAAGACGGTGGCCGCCCGCAGTTGCTGCGCACCATGGTCGGCGCCGAAGAAATCGCCGAGGTGGTCAGCCGCGCCACCGGCATCCCGGTGGCCAAGATGCTGCAGGGCGAAAAAGACAAGCTGCTGCTGATGGAAAACCGCCTGCACCAACGTGTGGTGGGTCAGGACGAAGCCATCACGGCGGTCGCCAACGCCATCCGGCGCTCCCGCGCCGGCCTGTCAGACCCGAACCGGCCGACCGGCTCCTTCCTGTTCCTGGGCCCTACCGGTGTCGGCAAGACCGAGTTGTGCAAAACACTGGCGGGCTTTTTGTTTGACTCCGAGGACCACCTGGTGCGCATCGACATGAGCGAGTTCATGGAGAAGCACTCAGTCGCAAGACTGATTGGTGCGCCGCCGGGTTATGTGGGCTACGAGGAGGGCGGCTACCTGACCGAGGCGGTGCGACGCAAACCCTACAGCGTGCTGCTGCTCGACGAGGTGGAAAAAGCCCACCCGGATGTGTTCAACGTGCTGCTGCAAGTGCTGGACGATGGTCGCCTGACCGATGGGCAGGGCCGCACCGTGGACTTCAAGAACACGGTGATCGTGATGACCAGCAACATCGGCTCGCACCTGATCCAGTCCATGGTGGGCCAAGACAGCGAGGACATCAAGGACGCCGTGACCGGTGAGCTGAAGAACCACTTCCGGCCCGAATTTTTGAACCGCATCGACGAGACCGTGGTCTTCCACGCGCTGTCGGCCGAGCACATTGCGTCCATCGCCGCGATCCAGATCCGGGTACTACAAGGCCGCTTGGCCAAGCTGGACCTGGTGCTTGAGGTCTCACCTGCGGCGCTGGCGGAGCTGGCCAAGGTCGGCTTTGACCCGGTGTTTGGTGCGCGGCCACTCAAACGCGCCATACAGCAACGCATCGAGAACCCCCTGTCCAAGCTGCTGCTCGAAGGCCGCTTTGCGCCCAAGGACGTGATCCCGGTCGACGTGGACCCGATTCATGCGCCGGGGCTGTTCAGCTTTGAGCGGGTGGTGCATTGACGAGGTAGGCTGCAGGGACCGACGGCGTGCCACCGCTCGTCGCTGCGCTCTTCGGGCTCCTTCCTTGACCTCGCCGCGACACGCCACCGGCCCCTGCAGCTGGCGAGGGGTTGGCGCACTGATGGTGGAGGGTCGGTACACCGGTGCGCCGGTGCATCGGCACAGAAGTACACCCGTGAACCCTAGCACGGCGCACCAACCACCTTCCCAGATCAGGTCGGTGGGGCGTTCGGCGCAGCGGCATCAGGAAGGAGCCCGAAGGGCGGGTGACAGCCGCGGAGCCGAATGCCGCGCCGGCCTGATCCCGCAAGAGGTCATGGATCCCCGTTTGCACCGGGATGACGGCCCCCGGATGACCGTGTAGTCCTGTCAGCTCAACTCAGGTCAAGTCCAATGCCAGCAACGCCGGCAACCGCGCCTTCATGGCTCCCGCAATCGCGCCGTTTTTGATCATGCCTTGAACCGCCTGCATGTCAGGCGCCAGGCTGCGATCTTGCATCATGGCGGCGGACACGCTGCGGACCTTGTGGTGAACGGTTTCCAGCGCATCCGAGCTGCGCAGCGGCCGCAAAAATTCGATGCCTTGGGCGGCGGCCAGCAGCTCGATGGCCACGATGTGCGCCGTGTTGTCCAGCATCGGTTGCAGGCGCCGCGCAGCGAAGGTGGCCATCGACACATGGTCCTCCTGGTTGGCCGAGGTCGGCAGGCTGTCCACACTGGCCGGGTGTGCCAAAGACTTGTTTTCTGATGCCAGCGCGGCGGCCGTTACGTGCACGATCATGAAGCCGGAATTGAGCCCCGGCTCGGGCGTCAGGAACGGCGGCAGGCGCGACACCACGGTGTCCACCAGCATGGCAATGCGGCGCTCGGTGATGGCGCCAATCTCGGCAATCGCCACCGCCAGCGCGTCGGCCGCCAGCGCCACCGGCTCGGCGTGGAAATTACCGCCCGACAGCAGCACGCCCTGGTCGGCAAACACCAGCGGGTTGTCGGTGACGGCATTGGCCTCGCGCAGCAAGACCTGCGCCGCGTAGCGCATCTGGTCCAGGCAGGCACCCATCACCTGCGGCTGGCAGCGCAGGCAATAGGGGTCCTGCACCCGGTCATCGCCTTCCAGGTGCGACTGGCGGATGGCGCTGCCCGCAGCCAGCGCCCGGTAGGCCGCTGCACAGTCGATCTGGCCCGGCTGGCCGCGCACCGCGTGGATGCGTGCATCAAACGGCCCGTCGCTGCCACGCGCGGCATCCAGCGTGAGCGCGCCTGAGATCACCGCCGCCTCAAACACCCGCTCGGTGGCAAACAGGGCGTGAAGTGCCAGCGCGGTGGAGACCTGGGTGCCGTTGATCAGGGCCAGGCCTTCCTTGGCTGACAGCTGCAAAGGCGTGAGCCCCGCCTGTTGCAGGCCGGCCAGCGCCGGCATGCGCACGCCGTCCAGCAGCAGCTCACCTTCGCCGATCAGGGGCAGGCACAGGTGGGCCAGCGGGGCCAGATCGCCCGATGCGCCGACCGAACCCTGGCAGGGGATCACCGGGGTCAGCCCCCGGTTGTAGAGCGCCAGCAGGCCGTCGACCACGGCTTCCCGCACCCCCGAATGGCCGCGCGCGAGGCTGGCGGCTTTGAGCAGCAGGATCAGCCGCACCACCTCGGGGGCCAGGGGCTCGCCAACGCCGACCGCGTGCGAGCGCAGCAGGTTGAGCTGCAGCGTGGCCAGATCGTCATGACCGATACGCTGGTTGGCCAACTTGCCAAAGCCGGTGTTGACCCCATAAACCGCGGCGTCGCCGGCAGCGGCTTGTTGCACCAGCGTGGCGCTGGCGCGGATGCCAGTGCGGCAGTCGGCGTGGAGTGCGATGGTGTGCCCGGACGCGCCAAGATTCCTGAGCTGGGCCAGGCTGAGCTGGCCCGGCACCAGTGTGTGACCTGTCGCGACTGTCATGCGCCCACCATCGGCAGGTTCAGGCCATTGGCGCGGGCGCTGCTACGAGCAAGGTCATAACCCGCGTCGGCGTGACGCATGACACCGGTGGCCGGGTCATTGAATAGCACCCGGGCCAGCCGCTCGTCGGCCTCGGCGCTGCCGTCGCAAACAATCACCACGCCTGAATGCTGCGAGTAGCCCATGCCCACGCCGCCGCCGTGGTGCAAGCTGACCCAGGTGGCACCGCTGGCCGTGTTGAGCAGGGCGTTGAGCAGGGGCCAGTCGCTGACGGCGTCGCTGCCGTCCTTCATGGCCTCGGTCTCGCGGTTGGGCGAGGCTACTGAGCCGCTGTCGAGGTGGTCGCGGCCGATCACGACGGGCGCTTTGAGCTCGCCGCTGCGCACCATGGCATTGAAGGCCAGGCCGGCCAGGTGGCGCTCGCCCAGCCCGATCCAGCAGATGCGTGCCGGCAGGCCCTGGAAGCTGATGCGCTCGCCAGCCATGTCCAGCCAGCGGTGCAGGTGTGTGTTGTCGGGGAACAGTTCCTTCATCTTGGCGTCGGTCTTGCGGATGTCTTCCGGATCGCCGCTGAGCGCCACCCATCTGAACGGCCCAACGCCGCGGCAGAACAGCGGACGCACATAGGCCGGCACAAAGCCAGGGTAGTCAAAGGCGTTGCTGACACCAAAATCTTTGGCCACCTGGCGCAGGTTGTTGCCGTAGTCGACCGTGGGGATGCCCATGGCATGAAAGTCGAGCATGGCGCGCACATGCGTAGCGCAGGATTCGCCGGCGGCCTGCGTCAACTCGGCATGCTGCGCCGGGTCTTTACGCGCGGCCTGCCAGCGTGCCACGCTCCAGCCCGCAGGCAGGTAGCCGTTGATGATGTCGTGTGCCGAGGTCTGGTCGGTCACGATGTCGGGCCGTGGGCCGCCGGCTTTGGCCCGCCGCACCAGCTCAGGCAGCAGCTCGGCCGCATTGCCACACAGGCCAATCGACACCGCCTCTCCGGCGGCCGTGTGCCGGGCAATCAGTGCCAGGGCTTCGTCCAGGTTGGCGGCCTGCTTGTCGAGGTAGCGGGTGCGTAGCCTGAAGTCAATGCTGCTTTGCTGGCATTCGATATTGAGGGAACTTGCGCCGGCAAAGCTGGCAGCCAGCGGCTGCGCGCCGCCCATGCCACCCAGACCGGCGGTGAGCACCCAGCGCCCCTTCAGGCTGCCCTGGTAGTGTTGACGTCCGGCCTCAACAAAGGTCTCGTAGGTGCCCTGCACGATGCCCTGGGTGCCGATGTAGATCCAGCTGCCGGCAGTCATCTGGCCATACATCATCAGGCCAGCCCGGTCGAGCTGGTTGAAGTGTTCCCAGTTGGCCCACTTGGGCACCAGGTTCGAATTGGCCAGCAGCACGCGCGGCGCGCCGGCATGGGTGCGAAATACGCCAACCGGCTTGCCGGACTGGATCAGCAGGGTCTCGTCAGGCTGCAGCTTGCGCAGGCTGTCGAGGATGGCGTCAAAGCAGGGCCAGTTGCGCGCGGCCTTGCCGATGCCGCCGTACACCACCAGTTGGTCCGGGTCCTCGGCCACCTCGGGGTCGAGGTTGTTCTGGATCATGCGGTAGGCGGCCTCAATCTGCCAGTTGGCGCAGCTCAGGGTGCTGCCGCGCGGCGCACGCACCGGCCGCGCCTGGCTGTCAAAGAAGGGGGTTTGGGACAAATCGGACATGCGGGGTCTCCGGTCGGTTGGGATGGTGGTACATTGTAGTTGTCTATACAACTAGTGTCAGCACGGGGAAACACGGGGAAACCCGGGGGTGCGCACAACAGCCTTTTCTGCACAATCGCAGTCTTTCCGAATTAGCGCCCAAATGAACCCGCTGCCGCCCGGCCCGCCTTCCCTCTGCCGCCCTTGCCATGGCTGACCCATCGGTGTTGCCGGCTTATGAGCGGGTCAAAGCCTTTGTCAAGTCGCAGCTCAGTCTGGGGGTCTGGCGGCCCGGTGATGGCGTGCCCAGCGAGGCGGCCTTGCAACAGCAGTTTGGCGTCAGTCGCATGACTGTCAATCGCGCTTTGCGCGAATTGGTGGTGGAGGGCCTGGTCACACGCACCCAGGGCTCAGGGACCGTGGTGGCGCAGCTGCATCGCATCTCCAGCACGCTGGCATTTCGCGATATTCATGACGAGGTGGCCGAGCGCGGGCATACCCACAGTACCGAGCTGATTGCTCTTGAAACGGTCCAGGCCAACCCTGGGATGGCCCAGGTCTTCAAGTTGGCAAATTCGGCAACCCTGTTCCATTCGGTCATGGTGCATTGTGAAGATGGCCTGCCGATTCAATGGGAGGATCGCCATGTCAACCCGGCAGCCGCGCCCGATTATCTGAGCGCCGATTTCGCCAGCATCACCCCAACTGGCTACCTGTTGCAGCACGCACCCCTGACCGAGGCTCACTACACCATCGAGGCGGCCCTGCCCAGCCGCCCAGAGGCGCGCGGCCTGGGAATCAAGCCCAGTACCCCCTGCCTTGTGATGGTCCGTTGCACGGTCAGTGGCCCCCATGTGGCAAGCCTGGCGCGCTTGATCTATCCCGGCCTGCGCTACAGCTTGCGAGGGCAGTTTCAGCTATGAGTTGGCAGCTTGTGCGTCTTCAGGACCTGCCAGCCAGACCCTGGCGCAATGGCGGCGGCACCACCCGTGAACTTCTGGCCTGGCCGCACTCAGCCGATTGGTCTTGCCGGTTTTCGGTGGCTGAAGTCACACAAAACGGGCCGTTTTCTCGCTTTGAGGGGGTCCAGCGCTGGTTTGCCGTGCTCAGCGGTGCTGGAGTGCGCCTGACTTTGGCGAATCAGTCAGTCAATTTGAACTGCAATAGTGCGCCTTTTCACTTTGACGGCGCGCTGCCAGTGGACTGCGATTTGCTGGGCGGGCCGACCCAGGACTTCAACCTGATGGTGCGCGAGCCAGCAGGCTTGGCCGAGATGCGGCGGGTCGGCGGGCTGTTCAAGCGGACCTTGGAGACCTCCAAGCTGGTGGCAGTTTTTGCAATGGACAAGGGAGCAGAGGTGTTTTTTGATGAGCAAATCGACACGCTACCCGGTGGGTGCTTAGCCTGGCAGCTGGCACCGCCCGGCGTGGTAGTGAGCGTGAATGCCGCCAACGCTTTGTGGTTGGAGGTGCTGCTATGACGATGGAGTTATGGACCGATTGTGCGGTGGCCACCATGCAGGCTGGCTCTGAGCGGCCCTACGGCCTGATTGACGATGCTGCGCTGGTGCTGGATGGCGAGCGCGTGCTCTGGGTCGGCGAGCGGCAAGCGCTGCCCGCTGAACTGCGCGCGCGCTGCTTGCAACAGCAGGATGGCGGTGGCGCCCTGATCACGCCCGGCCTGATCGATTGCCACACCCACCTGGTGTATGCGGGTGACCGGGCGCGCGAGTTTGAGTTGCGCCTGAACGGCGCGAGCTATGAAGAGATCGCCCGCAGCGGCGGCGGCATTGCCTCTACCGTGCGCGATACCCGGGCTGCCAGCCCCGAGGCCCTGCAGGCGCAAAGCCTGGTGCGCTTGCAGGCCCTGATGGCACAGGGCGTGACCACGGTGGAAATCAAATCGGGTTATGGCCTGAGCTTGGCGGCTGAGCGAAAAATGTTGCAACTCGCGCGACGCCTTGGCCGCGAGCAAACGGTGTCAGTCTGCACCACCTTCCTGGGTGCGCACGCCGTGCCGCCCGAATTTGCCGGGCGCAGCGATGACTATGTGGACGCGGTGCTGGCCATGCTGGCGCAGCTGCACGCCGAGGGCCTGGTCGACGCAGTGGACGCATTTTGCGAAGGCATCGGCTTCAGCCCGGCCCAGACCCGCCGCGTCTTCGCCGCCGCGCAGGCGCTGGGTCTGTCGGTCAAGCTGCATGCGGAGCAGCTCTCGGACAGCGGTGGCGCGGCCCTGGCGGCCAGCTTTGGGGCCCTGAGTTGCGACCACCTCGAGTGGTTGTCGGGGGAGGGTGCTGCTGCCATGGCTGCGGCGGGGACGGTGGCGGTTCTGCTGCCGGGTGCGTTTTACTTTTTGCGTGAGACCCGTCTGCCGCCGCTGGCGCTGTTGCGCCAGCACGGCGTGCCGATGGCGATTGCCACCGACTGCAACCCCGGCAGCTCGCCCTGCAGCTCATTGCTGCTGATGCTCAACATGGCCTGCACCCTGTTCCGGATGACGCCCGAGGAGGCCCTGGCCGGCGTCACCCGGCACGCCGCACGCGCCCTGGGCCTGACCGACCGCGGTGTGATTGCGCCAGGCATGCGCGCCGACCTGGTGCTGTGGGACGTGCGCCACCCGGCTGAACTCAGCTACGCCATCGGCGCCAACCCGCACCGCCAAACCATTTTTGCAGGAGAACTGCAATGAGCTTTACTTTGCACAAGGGCCGGGCGCCGCTGCTGGTCAGCATGCCGCACCTTGGCACCGTGATCCCGGAAGAGCTGCAGGGCAACTATGTGCCGCGTGCGCTCGCCACCGAAGACACCGACTGGCACCTGGACCAGCTCTACGACTTTGTGGCTGATTTGGGCGGCAGCTTGTTAACGCCGCAGGTCTCGCGCTACGTGATCGACCTGAACCGCCCGCCTGATGACGCGCCCATGTACCCGGGCGCGTCCAACACCGAGCTGTGCCCGACCCGGTTTTTCACCGGCGACCCCCTCTACCAGCCAGGCGCAGAGCCAGACCCGGCCGAGCGCCTGCGCCGGCGCGAAGCCTATTGGCAGCCCTACCACCAGGCCCTGGCCGCCGAGCTGCAGCGCCTGCAGGCTCTGCACGGCCATGTGTTGTTGTGGGACGCGCACAGCATCCGTTCGCAGATCCCCTGGCTGTTTGAGGGGCGTCTGCCAGACCTGAACTTTGGCACGGCCGATGGCAGCAGCGCCGATGCATCGATTGCCGCTGCAGTGATACAGGTCTGCGCCGGTCAGTCGGCGGTCAGCCACGTGCTCAACGGCCGCTTCAAGGGCGGCTACATCACCCGCCGCTACGGCGCACCGGCGCAAGGTGTGCATGCGGTGCAACTGGAGATGTGTCAGAGCCTGTACATGCAAGAGCACAGCCCCTATGCCTTTGACGCCGACCGGGCCGCTGCGATTCGGCCGCTGCTGCGCTCCCTGCTTGACACTGCGCTGAGCAGCTGCGCCAGGCTGTATGGCTGAGCGCTTCTTTGCCGCGCAGGCCTGGCTGGACGGCGGCTGGGCGCGTGATGTGTTGCTGTCGGTGGGCCCGGATGGTTGCTGGGCCGGCGTGCAGCCGGGCGCCTCCGCCGTCCAAGCGCAAGGCGCGCAACGCCTGGCAGGGCCGGTGTTGCCCGGCCTGGTCAACGCCCATAGCCACGCATTTCAGCGCGCCATCGCCGGCCTGACCGAGCGCGCCGGCCCGGCCGGCAGCAGCGATGACTTCTGGAGCTGGCGCGACCGCATGTACTCGGTGGCCCGGCGTATCACGCCGGAACAGTTGGAGCATATCGCCGCCTGGCTGTACGCCGAGTTGCTGGCCGGCGGCTACACCCAGGTCTGTGAATTCCATTACCTGCACCAGCCCGCGGATGCCGACGGGGGCGATCCGCTGGCGATGTCACTGGCGCTGGTGCGCGCGGCCCAGCGGGTCGGCATGGGCCTGACTCTGCTGCCGACCCTGTACATGCGATCCGGCTTTGGTGCAGCGGGTCTGCGCGAAGATCAGCGCCGCTTTGCGTCCTCGCCCGATACCTTGGTGCGGCTGGTCGGTGATGTGCAGGCCGCCTGCCGGGGCCTGGCCGGTGTGAACCTGGGGCTGGCGATCCACTCCCTGCGGGCGGCCGGCTTGCCCGCCATGACCGAACTGGCGGCGTGGGCCGGCGCGCGCCAGCTGCCAGTGCATATTCACATTGCCGAGCAGACCCAGGAGGTGCAGGACTGCCTGGCCCACACCGGGCAGCGCCCGATCGAGTGGTTGCTGGAGAACATGCCGGTCGACGCCCAGTGGAACTTGGTCCATGCCACCCATGCCAGCCCGGCCGAGTTGCAGGCCGTGGCGAAGTGCGGCGCAGCCATTGTGATTTGCCCCAGCACCGAGGCCAATTTGGGGGACGGCGTGTTTGACTACCCAGGCTTTGGCGCGGCCTCGGGCCGGTGGTCGATTGGCTCTGACAGCCATGTCACACGCAACTGGCCTCAGGAACTGTGCCTGCTCGAGTACGCTCAGCGCCTGGCACTGCGCCGGCGCAATGTTGCAGCTGCTGCGGGAGGCAGTTCGGCAGCGGCGCTGTTTGAAGCAGCAGCAGCAGGTGGGCAGGCGGCCAGCGGGCTGCGGCTGGGGGCTATTGCAACCGGCTACCGTGCTGATTTTGTGGTGCTCGATACCCGAGCACCCGCGCTGCTGGGGGTGCCCTTGGCCCATGCGCTCGATGCTCAGGTATTTTCCGGCCCGCAAGCGCCGTTTTTGCAGGTTTATGGGGCTGGGCAACTGCGCGTCGATGGCGCCGCGGTGCTAGACCGGCAGGGCGTGCCCGGCCTGCAGCAGCGCCTGGCAGATCAATTCGCAGGCGCTATGGCGGTGCTTTGGGCCTGATTCCGGACCCGATTCCCGACCTGATCTGGGCCGGAGCTGCTTCGCGGCACCCAGCCCAGGGCCCCCTCAACGACTCGACAACCCAACTTTGCAGATGAATGAACCAACCCCCAACCCTTTGAGCGACGCTGCCGGGCTGGCATACGCAGACGCTGTGCCGGCCGGTTTTCGGCGTGTCCAACTCGGCGGCGGCTTCATTACCCAAAACGGCCCCCTGTATGCCTGCTGGGAC
>SHXM01000073.1 GCA_009693325.1 Rhodoferax sp. | reverse complement strand
GCCCTTGATGGCCTCGAACGCCGACTCGCGGTCTACCGTGGTCTCATAGACGCCGGCCACCAGGGATTGGTCCCTCAAAGCCTGGCGCTGGGCGGCGCTGATCGGCCCGATCTGGCTGGCCGGCGGCAACACATAGACCCGCTCGGTTGGGACTGGGCTGCCCTTTTCGTCCAGCAGGCTGACCAGTGCCTCGCCCACGCCGAGCTCGGTGATGGCTGCGGCTAGGTCGAGTCCGGGGTTGGCGCGCATGGTGTCGGCCGCCGCTTTGACCGCCTTTTGGTCGCGCGGCGTGAAGGCGCGCAGCGCATGTTGCACCCGGTTGCCTAACTGGGCCAGCACCGAATCCGGAATATCCAGCGGGTTTTGGGTGACAAAAAACACCCCAACGCCCTTGGATCGAACCAGCCGCACCACCAGCTCGATGCGCTCGACCAGCACCTTGGGCGCGTCCTTGAACAACAGGTGGGCTTCGTCAAAAAAGAACACCAGCTTGGGCGTGTCGAGGTCGCCCACCTCGGGCAGGGTTTCAAACAACTCGCTGAGCAACCACAGCAAAAAAGTAGCGTACAGGCGCGGCGCGCTCATCAATTTGTCGGCGGCCAGGATGTTGACCAGGCCCCGGCCACGTGCATCGGTTTGCATGAAGTCGGCAATGTTGAGCATGGGCTCGCCAAAAAAACTCTCGCCGCCCTGGGCTTCAATTTGCATCAGACCGCGCTGAATGGCGCCAATGCTCGCAGCGCTGATGTTGCCGTATTCGGTTGTGAAACTGCTGGCGTTGTCACCAACATGCTGGCACATCGCCCGCAGGTCTTTCATGTCAAGCAGCAGCAGGCCGTCGTCATCGGCAATCTTGAACACCAGTTGCAGCACGCCGGCCTGGGTGTCGTTGAGGTTCAACATGCGTGCCAGCAGCAGCGGCCCGAGATCGCTTACGGTGGCGCGCACCGGGTGGCCCAGCACGCCAAAAACATCCCACAGGGTGGTCGGGCAGGCTGAAAATTCAGGCGCATCAAGCCCCCGCTCCTTGAGCACCTTGGCCAATTTACCGCCCAGCGCGCCGGCTTCTGACAGGCCACTGAGATCGCCTTTGACATCGGCCATGAAGACCGGCACCCCGCGCGCTGAAAAGCCCTCGGCCAGGGTTTGCAGGGTGATGGTTTTCCCAGTGCCGGTGGCGCCGGTGATCAGGCCGTGGCGGTTGGCCTTGTCTGGGCGCAGAAAACTTTGCACCAGGGATTTGCCGGCGCTGCGCTGGGCGATCAGGATGCCGCTGTCTTGGTTGGAGCCCATAAAAATCCCAAAAAGTACAATTCATCCGATAGCGTAACGAATTTTTTGAAGGATTCCCCATGGCAGGACACAGCAAATGGGCCAATATCCAGCACCGCAAGGGTCGACAGGACGAAAAGCGCGGCAAGATCTGGACCCGCATCATTCGCGAGATCACCGTGTCAGCCCGTGCCGGCGGTGGTGAACTTAGTGCCAACCCGCGGCTGCGGCTGGCGGTGGACAAGGCCAAGGCCGCCAACATGCCGGCTGAGCGCATCAAGTACAACATCGACAAGGCCACCGGCAACCAGGAGGGGGTGAGCTATGAAGAAATCCGCTACGAGGGCTACGGCATTGCCGGTGCTGCCATCATTGTCGACACCATGACCGACAACCGGGTACGCACTGTGGCCGAGGTGCGCCACGCCTTCAGCAAACACGGCGGCAACATGGGTACCGAAGGTTCGGTGGCCTTCCAGTTCAAGCACTGCGGCCAGCTGATTTTTGCCCCCGGCACGCCGGAAGATCGGGTGATGGACATCGCCCTGGAGGCCGGCGCCGAGGATGTGATAAAGGGTGATGATGGTGCGCTTGAGGTGTTGACCGAGCCGGTGAATTTTGAGGCGGTGCGCAACGCCTTGGAAGCGGCAGGTTTTGTGCCAGCGGTGGCGGGCGTCACCATGCGGGCAGAAAACCTGGTGGAGCTCGGCGGCGAGGATGCGCTGCGCATGCAAAGACTGCTCGATGTCATCGAAGAACTCGATGATGTGCAAGAGGTTTACCACAACGCCCAATTTGACAGCGTGACCGCATGAAGGTTTTGGTGGTTGGTGGCGGCGGTCGTGAGCATGCCCTGGCTTGGAAGCTGGCGCAATCTCCCCGGGTGCAAAAAGTTTATCTGGCGCCAGGCAACGGTGGCACAGCGCTGGATGCAGCCCTTGAAAATGTGCCCATTACAGATGTTCAGGCGCTCGGAGCCTGGGCAGTTGCCAACCAGATCGGGCTGACCGTGGTCGGGCCCGAAGCGCCGCTGGCAGCGGGCCTGGTTGATGAATTCCGGCTGTTGGATCTGCGGGTCTTTGGCCCGACCCGTCAGGCTGCGCAACTCGAGAGTTCCAAAGCCTTCTCCAAGGCTTTCATGCAGCGTCACGGTATTCCAACTGCCAAGTACCAGGTGTTTACCGATGCCGTGGCAGCCCACGCTTACATCGACCTGTGTGGTGCACCGATTGTGGTCAAGGCCGACGGGCTGGCTGCAGGCAAGGGGGTGGTGGTGGCCGAAACCCTGGCCGAGGCAAAGCAGGCGGCGTCTGCCATGCTGCAAGACAGCCCGAGCTCCGGGCCAGAGAGCGGCGGTGCGGGGGTGGTGATCGAGGAGTTTCTGAGCGGCGAAGAGGCCAGTTTCATTGTCATGTGCGACGGCAAGAGCGCACTCGCACTCGCCACCAGTCAAGACCACAAACGCTTGCTCGATGGCGACAAGGGCCCGAACACCGGCGGCATGGGGGCCTACTCCCCGGCGCCGGTGGTCACGCCGGCGGTGCATGCCCGGGCGATGCGAGAAATCATCCTGCCCACGCTGCGCGGCATGGCAGCCGAGGGCATACCCTACACCGGCTTTTTATATGCTGGCCTGATGATAGACAGGGCCGGTCAGCCCAGGGCGCTGGAGTTCAATTGCCGGCTCGGCGACCCCGAAACCCAGCCAATTTTGATGCGGCTGAAGTCGGACCTGCTGGAGGTTTTGCTGGCTGCAAGCGAGCCCGCTGCGCATGGACAACTCGACCAAATCGAGCTGCAGTGGGACCGTCGAACTGCCTTGGGCGTGGTGCTTGCCGCCCAGGGCTATCCCCTGCGGCCGCGCCAGGGCGACCCGATCAGCGGCCTGCCCCAGCTGGGCAGCGAGGAGGCCATGGTGTTCCACGCCGGCACAAGCCTGCAGCAGGGCCGCTTGCTCAGCAGTGGCGGGCGGGTGTTGTGCGTCACTGGCCTGGCCGACAACCTGCTCCAGGCCCAGCAACGGGTCTACGGCATCATTCGCGGTATTGAACTCGACGGCATGCAGTACCGGCGCGATATCGGCCACCGGGCCCTCCAGCCGCGAACAAACGACAAACCCACTGGATGACCATGGCGTCAACAAAGCTTGAGCGAAACCAAGTGGCGGGGGTGCGGGATTACTTGTTGGGCCTGCAGGCCCGCATTACAGCGGCCGTGGTGGCTGTGGATGGCGGCAGCTTTGTCGTCGATGCCTGGGAGAAGGCCCCTGGCGAACTGCTGCAAGGCACGGGCGTGACGCAAATTCTGGAAGCCGGCTCGGTGTTTGAGCGGGCCGGTTGCGGTTTCTCGCATGTGCGCGGGCCCCGGTTGCCGCCATCGGCCACCCAGCACCGCCCGGAGCTTGCTGGCGCGCCCTTCGAGGCCATGGGCGTGTCGCTGGTGTTTCACCCCCGCAACCCTTATGTGCCCACAGTGCACATGAATGTGCGCATGCTGGCCGCACAGGGCAACGACGGGAGCAGCGTGTGCTGGTTTGGCGGTGGCATGGACCTTACCCCCTACTACGGCTTTGACGAAGACGCCCGCCACTTTCATGCCACTTGCAAAGCGGCGCTGGAGCCCTTTGGTGCGGACAAATACCCCCGCTTCAAGACCTGGTGTGACGAGTATTTCGTGCTCAAACACCGTGCCGAGCAGCGCGGCGTGGGCGGCGTTTTTTTTGATGATTTTTCCGAGCTTGGCTTCGAGCGCAGCCTGGCCATGATGCAGGCGCTGGGCGACGGCCTGCTGCCGGCCTACCTGCCGATCGTGCAGCGGCGCAAGGACAGCCCCTATGGCGAGCGCGAGCGGGCCTTTCAGTTGTACCGCCGCGGCCGCTATGTTGAGTTCAACCTGGTGTGGGACCGTGGCACGCACTTTGGCCTGCAGTCGGGTGGGCGCACCGAATCGATTCTGCTGTCGATGCCGCCGCTGGCGAGTTGGTCCTACCAGCACAAGCCGCAGGACGGCTCCCCCGAAGCCCGGCTCTACAGCCACTTTTTGGTGCGCCGTGATTGGCTCGAGCACAGCGGCGCTGACTGATTGAGCCCTTGATTCGCAACCCAAAAATTGGCGTATTTGGCGGCTCGTTTGATCCGCCACACGCCGCCCATCGTGCCTTGGCGCTCAGCGCTCTGCAACACCTTGAGCTCGACCGCTTGCTCATCCTGCCCACTGGTCAGGCCTGGCACAAAAAGCGCACCCTGAGCGCGTCCCACCACCGCCTGGCCATGGCGCGGCTGGGCTTTGCTGATTTGGCTCGGGTTGCCATCGACACCCGAGAAATTGAGCGCCCAGGCCCGAGCTACACCATAGACACGCTGCGGGAGATTGCTGCCGATTGGCCGGGCGCCGATCTGTTTTTGCTGATTGGCGAAGACCAGGCCCGGGCCTGGCAGCAATGGCACGAGGGCGCGCAAATCCCCCGCCTGGCTACAATCTGCGTCGCTGCGCGGCCGACAAGCAGCGGGGCAGGCAGCGATTTTCAGGCCCCGCAAGCCTGGCTGCAGCGGTTTTTGCGCCTGCCTGTGGCGCCCATGGCGCTCAGCGCCACCGAGCTACGCGCCCGTCTGGGTGCACACCAGAACGTGAGCCCGCTGGTCCTGGAGCCAGTGGCCCGTTATATTGAAGACCACCACCTCTACCAAGCTACTTGATGATTACTGCCACCACCGCCAAAAAAGACATTCAAAAACTCCAGCGGGCCATCGTCGATGGTCTGGAAGACGTGAAAGCGCAGGACATCAAGGTGTTTGATACCGAACACCTCTCGGCGCTGTTTGAGCGGGTCATTGTGGCCTCGGGCAGTTCCAACCGGCAGACCAAGGCATTGGCCAGCAGCGTTTCGGATGCCGTACGCGAGGCTGGTTTCCCCAAGCCCCGCCTCGAGGGCGAGGCCAATGCAGAATGGATCATCGTCGACTGCGGGCAGGCGGTGGTGCATGTGATGCAGCCTAACATCCGCCAGTATTACAACCTCGAAGAGTTGTGGGGCGACAAGGCGGTACGCCTGAAATTAGGCGTGGCCAAGCCGCTGCTCAAAATTCAGACCGCCCCCAAAAGTGTCGTTCCGCCAGCGACTGGCCTGAAACGCTCCAATGCGGCCAAAAAAGGGGTCGCGCAGGCCTTCCCGTCAAAGGCCCAGATCAAGAAGACCGCCGCGGCCAAAGCCCCGGCCAAGCGCCCGGCCAGGACCGTGGCCATGACAGCGGGCAAGACCGTGGCTAAAAAGCCGGCGGCCAAAAAAGCTGCTGCTGCCAGCGACTGAGGGCGGGCCCGTGCGGCTGCTGATTGTTGCGGTCGGCCAGCGCCTGCCCGACTGGGCGCAGAGCGCCTGGGCTGACTATGCCAAACGCTTTCCAGCCGAGCTCAAGGTCGAACTCAAAGCCGTCAAAACCGAGCCGCGCGGCTCGCGCAGCCTGCCCTCCCTGCTGGGTGCAGAGCGGGAGCGCATCGAAGCTGCGCTGCCCAAGGGCTGCCGCGTGGTGGCGCTTGACGAGCGCGGCACCACGCTCAGCACAGTGGCGCTGGCAGACAAGTTGCGGGCCTGGCAGCTTGATGCCGCCGATGTGGCGCTGGTGATCGGCGGCCCGGACGGGCTTGAGCAGGCCTTCAGGCAGGCCGCGCATGAGCGCATTCGACTCTCAGACCTGACGCTGCCCCATGCCTTAGTTCGGGTGTTGCTGATTGAGCAGTTGTACCGGGCTTGGTCGATCAATGCCAAACACCCTTACCACCGTGAATAAATTTATTTATCTCGCCTCACAAAGCCCGCGCCGGCAACAGTTGCTCGAGCAACTTGGCGTGCCCTACGAACTCCTGTTGCCAGAGCCCTTAGAAGACGCTGAAGCGCTGGAGCAGGCTCGTCCGAAAGAGGCACCGTTGGCCTATGTGCGGCGCGTCACGCAGCTCAAGCTGGCCAGTGCCCAGCAGCGCTTGAAACGGCGCAATTTGCCAGATGCACCGGTTTTATGTGCCGACACCACCGTGGCACTGGGCCGCACCATCCTGGGCAAGCCAGCTAATGCTGCCCATGCCGCATCCATATTGCTCCAACTGGCTGGCCGCACCCACCGCGTTCTCACCGCTGTGGTGATGGGCCAGGGCCAGCGACAGGCGCAGGCGCTGAGCAGTTCGCAAGTGCGCTTTGCCCAGCTCGATGCCCAAGCCATCAGCCGCTATGTGCGAACCGGCGAGCCTATGGGCAAGGCCGGCGCCTATGCGGTGCAGGGCAGGGCGGCGGCCTTTATCACGCATATCTCGGGCAGTTACACCGGCATCATGGGCCTGCCCTTGTTTGAAACCGCGCAGCTGCTCGGCCAATTTGGCTTGCACTTTTCAGAAGAGCCGGGGTCAGCTATTGCGTCAGCTGTAATTGCGTAATTGGAATCTGACCCCAATTATTTCAATTTATCTCAGTATTTAATTGGGGTCAGATTCCAATTTATCTCAGTAGTGCGGCGGCGTGATCACCCACAGCACGCGGGTTGGCACCTCGGCCGGGTTGGCGCAGCGGTGCACCTCCGCGCTTTTGAACGAAAAGCTGTCGCCCGCCTCTAGCCGGAAGTGCCGGTCTGACACCCACAGGTCCAGGGTGCCGGCCAGTACAACGCCGGCTTCGGCGCCGTCGTGGCTGTAGTTCTCGCTGTGGGCGCCGGGCTCGATCGTGCTGACCAGTAGTTCCAGCGGGCCACTCAGGTTGGGTGAGAGCAGTTCCTCGGTGATCCCCAACCCGGTGAACGACAGGCGCCGGCGGTGCTGGGCCCGGACCACAATGTCGCGCTCATGGGCAGCGCCTTGTGGCCCACCCTGGAAAAACCAGTTCATGTGCACGCCCAGTGCATCGCTGATTTTTTTCAAAACGCCAATCGGCAGGTGTGACTGGTTGCGTTCAAGTTGGCTCAGGTAGCCGACAGAGATGCCGGCCAATTGCGCGACTTCCTTGAGCGTCATGGCTTTGATCTGACGCAGTTCACGCAGCTGCTCGCCGATGGCGGCCTCGGGGTCAAGCTGGTCGGGGCTGTCCTCGGTACGCACCGACGCGTCGGGCAACGGCAGGCTCAGCGCTTGAATGGCCATGTCAGTGCGCCAGGCTTGGCTCGGTTTCAGTCACAGGGCATTTGATGCGGGCGCTGCCCGGGTCGTAGAAAGGCACCAGGGACGCTGTGGCGGCAAGCTTGACGCCGGCCACTTCGATCTCGTAGTGGCCTGCCATGACAAAGTCTTTGTCGGCCAGTCCAGCCGAATTTTGGACGTAGCCCATGCCCAGCGATTGCCCGAGGGCATGGCCGAACATGCCCGAGGAAATGCGGCCGACGATCACGCCATTGCGCCAAATGGGCTCGTTGTGATAGAGCAGCGGCGTGGGGTCGCTCAGCGCAAATTGCACCAGGCGCCGGTTCACGCCCTGCTGGCGTTGGCTAAGCAGTGCATCCCGGCCGATGAAGCCGCCAGGCTTGTCCCAGGCCACAGCAAAGCCCAGGCCCGATTGAACCGGCGTGTCTTCGTCGCTAATGTCGTGACCCCAGTGACGATAGGCTTTTTCCATGCGCAGCGAGTTCAGGGCGTGGTATCCGGCCAGCCGCAGGCCAAAGGGCTCACCCGCGGTCATCAGCGCGTCAAAAACCGCCGGCGCGCAGTCGGTCGGGATGTAGAGTTCCCAGCCGAGCTCGCCGACATAGGTGATGCGACTGGCTCGCACCCGGGCATAGGCCAGGTCGATGGTTTGCGATGTGCCAAAGGGAAAGGCGGCGTTGGACAGGTCAGCATCGGTGAGCGTGGCCAGCAATTCGCGCGAATGCGGCCCCATCAGGCTCAGCACGGCCATGCCTGCGCTGACATCTGTCGCCGTGGCCCGCGCGTCCTGCGGAATCTGTCGTTGAAGCCAGGTGAAGTCACGCACCTGGGTGGCGGCGGCGGTCACGACCAGAAATCGGTCTGGCGCCTCGCGCGTCACGGTCAGGTCGGCCTCGATACCGCCACGCACATTCAGCCACTGGGTGTAGACAATCTTGCCCACCGGCACCGCCACGTTGTTGGCGCAGATCTGGTTGAGCACGCGCTCGGCGTCTGGCCCTTGAACCAGAAATTTGGCGAATGAGGATTGGTCAAACAGCCCAACCGCCTGGCGCACGGCCATGTGTTCCTGTGCCGAGTAGTCAAACCAGTTTTGCCGACCGTAACTGTAGGCGTACTCGGCCTTGAAGCCTTTGGGTGCAAACCAGTTTGCCCGCTCCCAGCCCGCCACCTCGCCAAAGCAGGCGCCATGCGCCAGCAGGCGGTCGTGCAGGATGGATCTCCGCACGCCACGTGCCGTCTCGGGCTGCCGGAAGGGCCAGTGCATGGCGTACAGCAGCCCCAGGGTCTCCACCGTGCGGTCCTTCAGGTAGCGCCGGTTGCGCTGAAAGGGCATGCAGCGGCGAATGTCTACGTCCCACAGGTCCATTGGCGGGTGACCGTCAATGACCCAATCGGCCAGCACCTTGCCGGCGCCGCCGGCCGACTGGATGCCGATGGAGTTAAAGCCAGCGGCTACAAACAGGTTGCGCACCTCGGGTGTCTCGCCAAGCAGGTAGCGGTCGTCTGGCGTAAAGCTTTCAGGGCCATTGAAAAACAGGTTGATGCCGGTCTTGGCCAGGGCCGGTGTCCGGTGCATGGCAGCAGTCAGCAGGGGTTCGATGTGCTCCAGGTCATCGGGCAGCTGGTCGAAACTGAAGCTCTCGGGGATGCCTTTCATGCCCCAGGGCTTGGCTACGGGCTCAAACCAGCCGACCAGCAACTTCCCTGCGTCTTCCTTGAAATACGCGCAACCATCGGGGTCGCGCAGCACCGGCAGGCCAGACGACAGCCCTTCCATGGGCTCGGTCACGATGTAGAAATGCTCGGCCGCATGCAGCGGCACGGTGGTGCCGGCTTTGCCACCAAGTTCATGGGCCCACATGCCGGCGCAGTTGATAACCGTGTCAGCGCGCACAACGCCTTGGGCCGTGCGCACGCCGACGGCACGGCCGTTTTCCACCAGGATCTCCTCGACCTTGGTGTTCTCAAAAATACGGGCGCCGCGGGACTTGGCCCCTTTGGCCAGGGCCTGGGTGGTGTCAATCGGGTTGGTGCGGCCGTCTTTGGGCAGAAACACGCCGCCGACCAGGTCGCCTGTATGGACACCCGGCCAGAGCTCGCCGATTTCACTGGGTGTGAGGGTTTGCACCTCCAGCCCAAAGCACTTGGCCATCGACGCACCGCGCAGCAACTCTTCCATCCGGGCGGCATGGGTGGCCACGGCCACCGAGCCAGTCTGGCGGAAACCAGTGGCCTGCCCGGTCTCTTGCTCGAGTGAGGCGTATAGAGAGGTGGTGTACTGAGCCAGTCGGGTCAGGTTATAGGTGGCACGCAGTTGCCCGACCAAGCCCGCGGCATGCCAAGTGGTGCCGCAGGTGAGCTGCTTGCGTTCGAGCAGCACTACGTCGGTACGACCCCGCAGGGTCAGGTGGTAAGCGATGCTGCAGCCCACAATGCCGCCGCCGACAATAACCACTTGCGCCCGATTTGGCAGGTCCATGGAATCACCTCTTGATGAAAAAACTCAATCGAATTATACAAAAGTGAAATATCGGGCACAAATTTCACGAAGCTCTCTACAATTTGTTGGCAGAACCTGCCGCTGTGTGCGGTGCTGGCGATGGGTGTCGCTGGCCACGGGTCCATGGAGACGGATATGACAGAGTATGCAAAAGTCGTCGTCATCGGCGGCGGTGTTGTCGGCTGCAGTTGTTTGTACCATTTGGCGCAGATGGGCGTGTCGGACGCCCTGTTGCTGGAGCGAGACGAGCTCACGTCCGGCTCGACCTGGCATGCGGCGGGCAACCTGCCCACGTTTTCTACCAGCTGGAGCATTCTCAAGCTGCAGAAGTATTCCGCCTCGCTGTACCGCCAATTGGCCGCCTCGGCTGAGAACCCGATCAATTACCACCTGACTGGCTCGGTGCGGCTGGCGCACACCCGCAACCGCCTGGATGAGTTCCACCATGTACAGAGCATGGCCAAGGCTAATGGGCTGGACTACGACATCCTGTCTCTGAGTGACCTGAAGCAACGCTACCCCTTCATCGAGACCCATGACCTGCTGGGCGCCCTGTGGGACCCGCTGGATGGTGATATTGACCCATCGCAGCTGACCCAGGCGCTGGCCCGCGCGGCACGGGAGCATGGGGCCCGCGTGCGCCGGCACACGCGGGTCACCGCCTTGGCGCAAAAGCCCAATGGCGAGTGGCTGGTCACCACCGACAAGGGCGATGTGGTGGCCGAAGTGGTGGTCAACGCCGCCGGTTACCGCGCCGGTGAGATCATGGCAATGGTCGGGCGGCATCTGCCGATTGCCGTCATGTCGCACCAGTACCTGGTGACCGAAGACGTGCCGGAACTCAAAGACCGCAGCGAACGCCTGCCACTGTTGCGCGACCCGGATACCTCTTACTACCTGCGTCAGGAGCGTGACGGCTTCATCCTAGGGCCCTACGAGTGGAAGGCCACGCCGATGTGGCTCGATGGCATGCCCGATGATTTTGCCAACCAGCTGTGGAATGATGATTTTGGCCGGCTGGAGAGCTACATCGAGGACGCGATGGCACGTGTGCCGGCTCTGGCGCGTGCCGGTATCAAACGCGGCGTCAATGGGCCGATTCCCTACTCACCCGACGGCAACCCCTACATCGGCCCGGAACCCGGGCTGCGCAACTTCTTTCACTGCAACACCTTCAGCTTTGGCATCACCCAGGGCGGCGGTGCCGGCAAGGCGCTGGCCGAGTGGGTGATCCATGGCCAGACCGAGTGGGACCTGTGGTCGCTGGACCGGCGTCGTTACACCGATTACGCTACCACGGACTACACCGTGGCCAAGGCGATTGAGGTTTATCAGAATGAATACGCGACCTCTTTCCCTTACGAAGAGCGGCCGGCCGGCCGGCCGCTGCGTCCCTCGCCCTTGTATGAAACTCTCAAGGCCAAGGGCGCCCGCTTTGGCGCCCGTGGCGGCTGGGAGCGTGCGGTGTACTTTGACCTGGATGGAACCGTGCCCACAGAAAACCTGTCGTTCCGGCGCGAGAGCGTCTGGCATGCGGCGGTGGCGCAGGAGGTGGCGGCGGTGCGCGAGCGGGTGGGCGTGCTGGACTTGCCTGGCTTCACCAAGTTCGAACTCAAAGGCCCGGTTGCGGCCCAACACCTGGACCAGCTCTCCTGCTCCAAGCTGCCAGGGCTGGGTCGGGTGTCATTAGCCTATGCGCTGACGCCTACGGGCAAGCTGCTGAGCGAATTCACGATTACCCGGCTGGGACCGGACCACTTTTACATCATCAGTGCCGCGATTGCCGCCACGCACGATATGGATTTACTCACAAGCGGACTGCCGCCCGGCAGCCCGATTACCGTGCGTGATCTGTCGGCCGAGCTGGGCTCACTGATCATTGCTGGCCCGCGCGCCCGCGAAGTGTTGGCGCAGGTGACCAATGCCGATCTGTCCAACGCCGGGTTCCCATGGCTGAGTGCGCGCGAGATCACCGCCGTGACGGGGCCGATGCTGGCCATGCGGGTCAACTACGTGGGCGAACTGGGCTGGGAACTGCATGCACCCATCGCGCAGATGCCGGCCCTATACGCTGCGGTCTGGGCGGCGGGCCAGGCGTTTGACATCCGCGACTTTGGTATGTACGCCATGGACAGCCTGCGGGTTGACAAGTGCTATCGCGGCTGGAAGAGCGATTTGGAAAGCGGTTACTCGCCTTTGGACGCTTCCCTGGACCGTTTCATTGACCTGAAGAAACCCGCCTTTGTGGGGCGCGATGCCTTGTTGGCCGAGCACAGCCGCGGCGCTGCCCAGCGCTTTGTGCCGCTGGTGTTCGACCAGCCCGGCGAGGCCGAAGCACCCTACTGTGCCCAGGTGTTCCACGGTGCTGAGAATGTGGGTCTGACCACCTCGGGCGTCTGGAGCCACACGCTGAACCAGAGCGTGGCGCTGGCCTATGTGCGGGCCGACTTGGCCCAGCCCGGCACCCGGCTGGCGGTCAATGTGCTGGGGCAGCGCCGCAGCGCCACGGTGCAAGCCGAACCTCTGTACGACCCGACCAACGCACGCCCGCGCGCCTAGACCACAGAAACCCGGCGTGCCGCCGATGAAGTTTGCCTTTGGTGGTTTCATGTGTTTGCTCCTTGGATGGTCTCGGTGCTGATGCCAGGCGGTAATGGTTGGCGGATTACTCAATGCTGTCGGCTACTGCTTTGCCATGCCTCAACCAGGCTACTCAAGCTTGCGCCACAGGTACGAGTTTCTCAACAACTATTTCTGCTGGTCTGCGGCGCGCAGCGTTGTGCCTAGTTGCACAGACAATGGCCGTTGGCTCGGCGCGAATGTCGGCACCCCGGCCGCGCTTTTGCTGTTTGCCGCGCAGGCTCTAGACTAGGCTCCAATGCAAAAAGATATATTGATCAATTGGGCTCCCCAGGAGACCCGGGTTGCCATGGTTGAAAACGGCGTGCTGCAGGAGCTGCATGTCGAGCGCACGCTGGAGCGCGGTCTGGTGGGCAATGTCTACCTTGGAAAGGTCGCGCGGGTGCTGCCTGGCATGCAGTCTGCCTTTGTCGACGTCGGCCTGGAGCGGGCGGCTTTTTTGCATGTGGCTGATGTTTGGCACCGCCAGCCTGACGGCGAGCCGCCTGGCATCGCCCGCAACACTCAGCCCCAGATCCCCATCGAACAACAGGTATTTGAAGGGCAAACCCTGTTGGTGCAGGTCATCAAAGACCCCATGGGCAGCAAAGGCGCGCGCCTGTCTACCCAGATCAGTATCGTCGGGCGCCTGTTGGTATTTTTGCCGCAGGATGACCATGTCGGCGTGTCGCAAAAAATTCCCGCTGGGCAGCGCGATGAGCTGCGCGCCCGGCTGGTCAGTTTGATTGGCGCTAGCGGCGGCGGCTTTATTTTGCGTACCAATGGCGAGGAGGCCAGCGACAGCGAGTTGTCAGACGACATTGCCTACCTGCGCAAATCCTGGGCTCGCATCAAAGACGCATCAGTGCGTTTGCCCACCTTGTCTTTGCTGCACCAAGACCTCAATCTGCTGCAACGGGTACTGCGGGATCTTGTGGGCGAAGGCACCCAGACCATTCGGGTTGACTCGCGTGAGCAATTTGAGGCGCTGCAACTATTTGGCCAGGAATTCATGCCCGCAGCCGCCGCCAAACTCGCGCACTACCAGGGCGAGCGACCGATTTTTGACCTTTTTTCCATTGATGAAGAAATCGCTCGAGCGCTTGGGCGCCGCGTGGAGCTCAAGTCGGGCGGCTACCTGATCATCGACCAAACTGAGGCGCTGACCACCGTCGATGTGAATACCGGCGGTTTTGTGGGCGCGCGCAATTTTGACGACACCATCTTCAAGACCAACTTGGAGGCCGCGCAGGCAATTGCTCGGCAACTGCGTTTGCGCAACCTGGGCGGAATCATCATTGCCGACTTCATCGACATG
>SHXM01000072.1 GCA_009693325.1 Rhodoferax sp. | reverse complement strand
CAACTCTATGCCGCACCGGAATAAGCGGCTCGACACGTCTCCAGAAATCATCAGTGACTTCCCATGCTTTTGACTTTGCCATCGCACCTCCACGCGCGGACATCGCGCATGGGAGGCTATTGTATTTTATTTACGGATAAGTTCTTAGTCGCCTAATGCCGAAAACAGTTAATTTTGTAGGCTGCGGACTTCTGGAATTTCGATTGACTCGGGGAATGGCGCAGATCACCGCGGCTGGATCTGTGTGGCGCTGGTGGTGTTTGCCTCTTGGCGACCGGGCAAGGCGCTCTTGGGCGCACTTTTGTTTGCCTTTTTTGACGCGCTACAACTGCGCCTGCAACAATCAGGCGATGCGTTGCTGCCCTACCAGATGTACCTGATGCTGCCCTATGTGCTGTCCATCGTGGCGCTGGTGCTGGTGGCACGCAAAGCCAGCTACCCGCAAGCCCTGATGAAACCTTACCGCAAGGGAGAACGCTGAATGCTGGACCTGCTGATTCACAACGCCATGCTGCCAGATGGGCGCAGCCAGATGTCGGTCGCGGTGCAGACGGGCCAGATCGTCGAAGTGACCCCCGGCCTGCGGGCCCCGGCCGCCGAGACGCTGGACGCGCAGGGCCTGCTGCTGAGCCCGCCCTTTGTCGATGCCCACTTTCACATGGACGCCACGCTGAGCTATGGCCTGCCACGCGTCAACCAGTCGGGCACGCTGCTCGAAGGCATTGCACTGTGGGGTGAGCTCAAACCGCTGCTGACCCAGGACGCCCTGATCGAGCGGGCGCTGGCCTATTGCGACTGGGCGGTGGCCAAAGGCCTGCTGGCGATCCGCAGCCATGTCGACATCTGCGACCCGCGCCTGCTGGCGGTAGAAGCCCTGCTGGAAGTCAAACGCCGAGTGGCGCCCTACCTGGACCTGCAACTGGTGGCTTTTCCGCAAGACGGTGTGCTGCGCAGCCCGGGCGCGCTGGACCAGCTGCAGCGCGCGCTCGACCTCGGGGTGGACGTGGTGGGCGGCATTCCGCACTTTGAGCGCACCATGGCCGATGGCGCCGAGAGCGTGCGGCTGCTGATGGAGATTGCCGCCGCACGCGGCCTGCGCGTGGACATGCACTGCGATGAGACCGACGACCCGCTGTCGCGCCATGTTGAAACCCTGGCCTACCACGCGCAGCGCCTGGGCCTGCAGGGCCGGGTCAATGGCTCGCACCTGACCTCCATGCACAGCATGGACAACTACTACGTGAGCAAGCTGCTGCCGCTGATGGCCGAGGCCGGCCTGTCGGCGGTGGCCAACCCACTGATCAACATCACCATCCAGGGCCGGCATGACAGCTACCCCAAGAGGCGCGGCATGACGCGGGTGCCCGAGCTGCTGGCGGCCGGCATCAATGTGGCCTTTGGCCAGGATTGCGTGATGGACCCCTGGTATTCGCTGGGCAGCGGCGACATGCTCGAAGTCGCCCACATGGGCCTGCACGTAGCGCAAATGACCAGCCAGGCCGCCATGCGCCAGTGCTTTGAGGCGGTGACCGTCAACCCGGCGCGCATTCTGGGCCTGGAAGGCTACGGCCTGCAGGCCGGCTGCCACGCCGACTTCGTGCTGCTGCAGGCGCGTGACGCGGTGGAAGCGCTGCGCCTGCGCGCCACCCGGCTCAAGGTGTTCCGGCGCGGAAGGCTGATTGCCGAGACCCCCGCAGCCACCAGTGCGCTGCATTTGGCCGGCCGGCCAACCCACACCAACTGGATGACCCCATGAACGCACCTTCCCCCTCTATCAGCGGCAGCACCAGCGCCCGTTTTGCCGCCGTGGGCGAGGCCTTTGCGCGTAGTTTTGCCGACGGCCTGGAGCTGGGCGCGGCATTGGCCGTGGTGGTCGATGGCGAGACGGTGGTCGACCTGTGGGGTGGTCACCGCACGCTAGACCGCAGCGCGGCCTGGGAGGCCGACACTTTGGTCAACGTCTGGTCAGTGGGCAAGGGTGTTATGGCGCTGGCCATCGCCATGCTGGCCGATCGCGGCCAACTGGATTACGCCGCCCCTGTGGCCAGGTACTGGCCCGAGTTCGCCGCCGCCGGCAAAGGCGCCATCACCGTGGACCAGGTGATGTCGCACCAGGCCGGGCTGGACGGGCTGAACGTGCCCTTGGCAGATGACGACATCTTCGACTGGCAGCGCGTGGTCGATGCGCTGGCTGCCATGGCGCCACTCTGGCCACCCGGCAGCCGCTGTGTCTACCACCCACTCACCTACGGGTTTCTGAGCGGGGAGCTGATCCGGCGTATCGACGGCCGCTCTCCGGGCCGCTTCATTGCCGAGGAAATCGCGAAACCGCTCAAGCTGGACCTGCATATTGGCCTGGCCGCTGGCGATGACCCTCGGGCGGCACACATGTCGGCGGGCGCCAAGGCCTATGACTGGGTTCGGCAAGGCGAGCAAAGCGCCTACCCCCATGCTTTCCGCAACCCCAGCCTGAACGCCACCGCACCCAACCAGCGGGCCTGGCGCGCAGCAGAGGTTCCTGGCGGCAATGCCCACTCAGACGCCCGCTCGCTCGCCCGACTGTACGGCGCCCTGGCGCGCGGCGGTGAGCTTGACGGCGTGCGCCTGGTCTCGCCACAAGGGTTGACCAATGCAGTGGCCGTGCGCTTTGACGGCGTCGACGCCTGCTCACAGGCACCCACGGTGTTTGGCGCCGGCTTTCGGCGTGACGCCATTGGCTTTGGCCCGCACGCAGGCCCAGGCCATTTCGGCCACACCGGCTGGGGCGGCTCAGTCGCCTTTGCCGACCCGGCGCGCAGCCTCGGCTTTGCCTTTGTCACCAACCACCTGCTCGGCTTTGACGACGGCGTAGACCCAAGGCGGCAGCGGGTGTTGGATGCGGTTTATCAGGCGCTATTGAAAATATAGCTATAAACCCATACTGGACAAGGCCCAGCGTCACCCATGCCCTCTTCAAAGCCAAGCTACGACCCGCCTTGGAGCGTACCGTGCACAGTCGTCAGAGAAGAGCAGATCGGCATCACCATCGTGGTGGACATGCTGTTCACCGGCTTTGACAGCAAGTACCTCAACACCCTGAAAGCCGGTGAGGGCCTGAGCGAAGCCGCCATCCGCGAAGGCTACACCCGATTCAAGCGCGAGAAAGACAGCGCCGAGCTCGCTTCAATAGCCGCCCGCCACCAATTGGCGCCCGCAGCCCTGCAAGCCTCTGTGGGCGGCATCTTGCAGCGCATGATTTTTGGCAGCGAAGCTCTCACCGACCTCATGGACCCGCTAGAACTGGGCTGGAAGGCCCGCGACCAGGCTGAGCTAGGGTTGAGAAAGTACTGGTGCCGCTGCTGCAAAAGCGTGCGCAGGGGCGCGAGATCTCGGGCTTGAGTGCGTATGAGCAATAAGTCCGCGCGCATGCTTGAAACCCACCGCATTGAGTTCAAACGCGAACTCACGCCCGAACTCGACTTGGAAAAAGAAGTTATCGCCTTCCTCAACAACCCCGAAGGCGGCTTCGTCTACCTTGGTATCGACAAAAACGGCCAGCGCCTGGGTGTGGCCGACCTGGATGGCGACATGCTCAAGGCGAAAGACCGGATCAAACACAACATCAGCCCATCGGCTATGGGCCTGTTTGATTTGGTGGAAGAAGAAACCCCGCCGGGGGTGCACTGAATCAAAATCATCGTTGCCAGCGGTAGCGAAAAGCCTTACGCCAAAAGAAAATATGGTCTGAGTGAAAAAGGCTGCTTTATCCGCATAGGCACAGCGGCAGAGCCCATGCCTGTGGCCATGATCGACAAGCTTTTTGCCAGCCGCACCCGCAACTCTATAGGCAAGATAAAAGCCCACCGCCAAGCCTTAAGCTTTGAGCAACTGCGCATTTACCACGAAGAAAAGCGCAAACCGCTGGGCAAGCAGTTCAAAACCAACCTGGAACTCACCACCGAAGACGGCTCCCTGAACTACGCCGCTTATCTGCTGGCCGACGAAAACGGCCTGTCCGTCAAAGTGGCCAAGTACCGCGGCAAAGATCGCGTGCACCTGATCGAGAGCAACGAATACGGCTACTGCTCCCTCATCAAAGCGACCAAAAGCGTGCTCGACAAGCTAGACCTGGAAAACAAAACCGCCAGCACCATCACCGCCAAAGAGCGTATCGATGTGCGCTTGTGGAACCCCGTGGCCCTGCGCGAGGCCGTGATTAACGCCATCGTCCACAACGACTACACCCGCGAGGTGCCGCCCAAGTTTGAAATCTTCGCCGACCGCATCGAAATCACCTCCGCATGCGCCCTGCCCGAAGGGCTGGCCCAGGCCGAGTTTTTTGAGGGCTACTCCATCCCCCGCAATAAAGAGCTGATGCGCGTTTTCAAAGACCTGGAGATGGTGGAGCACCTGGGCTCCAGCCTGCCCCGCATCACCGAGTTTTATGGGCCGGAGTGCTTTCGCTTTACCGAGAACTTTTTGCGCATTACTTTTGTGGCCAGGCGGGCGGTGCATGAGGAAGAGGCGACTGCACCAGTCACCGAACAAGTAGCCCACGAGCCAGAGTCACAGCTAGAGTCCAAGTTGGCGGCCAGGGTCATCCTGCAGCTCAACGCAACTGCTTTGGGCAAGCTTGCACTGGCGCAAGGGCTAGGGCACCAAAGCGTGTCGGGCGAGCTGAACAAGCAAATCCGTCGCCTGCTTGACCGTGGCCTGATCGAATACACCATCCCCGACAAACCGAATAGCCGCTTGCAGCAATACCGCCTGACGGACAAAGGCCGGAGCTTATTGAAATGACGCGTCTACCCGTGCAATGCCACTTTGTAGACTCTCGGCAGCGATGAGGGTTTTGTCGCTCGACAAAAAATTGATTGCATCCAAGCTGCATGCACTGCTGGCGCCGCCTGAGGGCATGGGGCAGTTCCGCGTGACTTGATCGATGACCACGTCTGGGCGACCGAAAAGAGCAATGCAGCAGCTTTTCCCCTCGGCGGAGGCGATGGTGGGGCTGGTTGGGCCGGCCTCGGTCAGCGTATGAAAGCCTTTTGGCTCATGTCTGGCAAGCATCCTGCCCTCATTTTGTTCATGGCTTTTTCCTTTTGAGCGGCTGGTTCTTTCAACAAGTACGTCCGTCACGCCACCGTCCCGGACTCTGCCGCCGGGATCACCGGCAACAAGATGTAAGACGGTCGCGCAGCATCCGAGTACACCCTCTGCTTCGCTGGGACCGTGTGGGTGTGCCGCCCCATGGGCTCGCCGGTGTTGGGGTTCAGGTCCAAGCGGGGCCAGTTCGAAGAAGAAATGTCAACCCGGATTCGGTGGCCTCGGCCAAAGAGGTTGCTGGTAGGCGGCAGCACAATCGTGACCGGCACCACCTGGCCCGGACTCAGAAATACCTCTTTGTCATAACCTTCACGGTAACGACAACGAATGATCGAGTCGTTGAGCAGCATGTCAAAGCCTTCCGGGTAGTCCTCGTTGGCAGGATGCACGTCGATCAATTTGGCGGTGAAGTCCGTGTCGGGCGCACTCGACGATATCCACAGGTGTACGGTCATCGGCCCGGTCACCTCAATCGCCTCGGTGAGCGCTGGCGTCTGGAACACCAGCACATCGGCGCGGTCGGCCAGGCGCGGGTAGGGCGCCTCTGAGCCAAAAAACTCGGGCGCCTCCTTTTGGTCTACCGGACCGGGGGACAGCAGGTCGCGCAGGCGCAGCACCGGGCTAAGCAGCCGAGCCCAGGCCTGCTCCATGCCAGCGCCGCCAGCCGGCAACTCACCGATGGCGCAGTACAAGCCGCCCAATGTGGGGACCGGGTGCGCCGGGTTATAGGTAAATTGGCGTGCTGCTTCATCCGGTGCCGGCCCCTGAGTAGACAGGCCACCATCGCCACGCAAGAAATAGGGGGTTGGCACAGCACGGTCTAAGGGCCACGCCTGTTCGTCGCGCCAGCAGCCGCCGTGGCCAAGCTTGCCCTGGGGCGTCTTGCGACCCGAGCCGCCACCCATCACGAAAATACGAACCGGCGCCTCATCGGCCGGCTGGCCGGTAGCATCGTCGGGCAGCCAGCGCGAAAAGTACGCCAGTTGTTCTTCAAAGTACCGCTTCACGCCCCACACACTGTCGGGTCCAAAATCCACCTGATGGCAATAGCTGGCCTCGCCTCGCATGCCAACATGGCTCCAGGGGCCAACGATCAGGCGCATCGGCGACTTCTTCAGGCGGGTCATGGCCGTGAAGTATTCGGTGTCGGCGGCCGGAAACGGGTCATACCAACCGGTCGACATGGTGACCGGAATGTCGGCGTGCTGCTCCCAAAATTTGGTGTAGTTGTGCTCGACCCGATCCCAGTAGCTGTCGTAAGCGCCCCGCGTGTAGTAGTCCAGCAGCGAGGCCTCGAGCTGCGGGGTATGGCGCAGCGCCGTCTGCCCGGCTTGCCAGGGGGTAGCCCGAAACATTTGACGCAGGTTTCGCAGGTTGTCCCACACCTCAGCCGTCTTGGCCGGATCGTCGCGCACCCGCTGGTCGTCCTGCGCGTGGATGAACAAGGCCCAGAACATGTGTTGCTGCATGGCGCCGCCCTCGCGGCACTGGTTCTGAAAACTGTTGGTGGGCACCACATCGGGCCAGATGGCGGTCAGGTTTTTCGGCGCTTCAATGGCTGTGCGCACCTGCGTGATGGCCGCATAGGAACTGCCCACTGTACCGATACGGCCGTTGCTCCAGGGCTGGTTGCCGATCCAGCCACAGATGTCAGCCCCATCGCGCCCGGTATGGGGCGTGGCCGCGTGGTAGTACACCCCGGAGGCCTCTGACCGGTAACGGTCGCGCAGGTCGATCAGCACCACGTTGTAACCTTTGGGCACAAAATAGTCTGCGATCTCACTGTAGCGCCTGTCGGTCTTGTCGTAAGGGGTGTGCAACATGATCGTCGGGAAGCGACCCTCCACAAAGGCGCCATGTCTTGCCGGGCGATAGATGTCAAACGCAAGGCGGATGCCATCCCGCATCGGGACCATGACATCCTTGGAAAGGTTGACGCCGTGGCCACGCATGAGGTCGCCCGAGCGGTTTGGATTCATATGGCGACCGTCATGCCGCCGTCGATCACCATCACCTGTCCGGTCATGAAGGCCGAGGCCTCGCTGGCCAGGAATACGGCGGCGCCCATCAGGTCCTCGGGTGCCCCCCAGCGCTTCATGGGCGTGCGATTGCGTATCCACTCATACTGTCCCGGCTGCTCGCGAAACTTGGTGTTGATGTCGGTGGCCATGTACCCCGGCGCAATGCAGTTGACGGTCACGCCACGGGTTGCAAGCTCGGTGGCCATGCCACGCGCCAGCCCTTCCAGGCCGGCCTTGGCAGTGATGTAGGGCGTGTTGGTGGCGCGGCCGATGCGGGCATTGACCGACGAGATCATGATGATGCGGCCCCAGCCTTGCGCCGCCATGCCGGCAGCAGCTTTGCGCGACAGCCGAAAGCAGGAATCCAGTGCCACGTTGAGCGACAGGCGCCAGTCATCGTCAGAGATGTCAAAAAAGTCACGCGGCACACCAAAGGCTGCGTTGTTGATCAGGATATCGAGCCGCCCATGCCGGGCCAGGATGGCGTCCATGGCGGCATCGGCTGCAAGGCGGTCGCAGACATCAAATGCTGCGGTCTCAGCCTGCCCGCCAGCGGCTTCGATGTCCGCGCGGCGCAACGCAAGGGCAGCGACATCGCGGCCATTGAGAACCACCAGCGCGCCGGCTTGGGCCAGGCCCTGCGCCATCGCAAAACCCAGGCCGCGCGAGGCACCGGTGACCAGTGCCACCCGGCCTTGGAGCGAAAAAATTTGTGCCACGGCAAACCTCCAGGTTTGGGCAGCTCAGCCACCCATGAACAAACCCCCGGTGACCAAAATGGCTTCACCGGTGATGAAACTCGCGGCATCACTGCACAAAAATGCGATCAGGCTGGCGACCTCTTCGGGCCGGCCGAGCCGCTTGAGCGGCGTGTTGGCGATGACTTCTTCGCGTTTTCCGGCCAGGGCTCGCGCCACCATGGGTGTGTCAATCATGCCCGGCGACACCGCATTGGCTCGGATTGCTGGGCCCAGTTCCCGGGCCAGCGTGCGGGTGAAGGAGACGATCGCGCCCTTGGTGGCGCCATAGTGGCCGTGCTCCACGCTGCCGCCGGTGTGCCCAGACTGCGAGGCCAGGGTCACAATCGAGCTGCCCGCAGGCATGGCGGCAATCGCCTGGCGCACCAAATAAAACACCCCGTTGAGGTTGACCGCCATGGTGGCCTCCCACTGCGCATCGCTCATGCTGCGCAGCAATTGGTCTTCGTAAATGGCAGCGGCGGGCACCAGAAAATCCAGCCGGCCAAACGCTCTGAGGCAGGCCTGCACCAAGGCCTGCGCATCGGCCGACTGGCTTGCGTCATAACGCTGGGCGCGCACCTGCTGGGCACTGGGGTCCAGACTGCGGGCCAAGGCGACCACAGCCGCCTCGTTGATGTCAGCCATCATCACGCGGGCGCCGCAGGCATGGAAGTAGGCTGCGGTCGCCCCACCAATGCCGCCGCCGGCACCCGTGACGAGCAGCACCCGGTCTTTGAAATCAAACATGCTCAGCCTGGTTTGGGTTTGCTGGCCAGCCCGGTCAGACCCGTCACAGCGCAAACAGGGCTGCCGGGTCTGGCGTGTAGCGGGCCAGGCGTTCGGGGTCGAGCTCAATGCCCAGTCCGGGCAGGTCGGGGATGCTCAACATTCCGGCGCCATCGAGTTCGAAGGGCTGCTTCAAAATACCGTCGACATAGGGGCTGCCGCCAATGAATTCGATCAGGTCGGTGTCGGGCAGAGCGCTGGCGAGTTGCAAATCAGCGGCCACGCCCAGCGCTGTGTTCCAGCCATGGCCGATGTATTTCACGCCAAAGTCATGCGCCATCCAGGCGATGCGACGCTGCTCGCTGATGCCTCCGACTTTGGTGACGTCGGGTTGAACAATGTCAAACGCACCACGGGTCAGCCAAGGCAAGAAGGTCTGGCGCCGGGTCAGCACCTCGCCCCCGGCAATCGGTACCGGGCTGCTGCGGCGAAGCTGGCAAAAATCGTCTATCGCATCGGGTTTGAGGGCCTCTTCAAACCAGCCCACGTCATATTCGGCGAGCATGTCAGCGGTGCGCATGGCCCATTTAAGGCCATGCGGCCAATGGGCGTCACTCGCCCCGGCATCCACAAACAGCTTGGCCGTTGGGCCTGCAGCGGCGCGGGCGGCGCGGATGATCTCACGGTCAAGCTTGCTGTCCATGGCCCGGCCAAACGGGCCCCAGCCAATTTTGAAGGCCGTAAAACCGCGCTCACGGTAGGGCGTGATCACATCGTGCATGCGCTCGGGCTGCTCCATCAGCAGCGAGCAATAGGGCTGCACCTTGCTGCGGTAGCTGCCGCCAAGCAAGCGCCCAACCGGCATGCGGGTGGCTTTGCCCAAAATATCCCACAGGGCGATGTCAATGCCGCTGATGGCATGGGTCAGGCTGCCGCCGCGGCCCATCCAAAAGGTGTTTTGGTGCAATTTTTCAGTGACGCGTTCGGGCTCGAGGGCGTTTTCACCCAAAAACAGTGGCTCGAGCACCTGCAGAGCCGCCTGCACCAAACGCCCGTCGGTGAACACGCTGCCATAGCCGGTGATACCAGCGTCGGTGTGCACCGCCACCAGGGCGTGGATGGAATCCTCTGGTTTGATTTCTGCTGACCACCCCCCCTTGGGGCTGTCGCCAAACAGCGGCACGGCGACGATGGCGCGGATACGGATGGCTGGGCGGGAGGTGCGCTCGGCAGTGGGCAGGGTTGGCATGGCCTGGGGAACCTTTCTTACAGGCTGGCAGCCTGGTCGGCTTGCAAACGGCGCTGGGCCACGATTTTTTCGATGTCGACCTTGTGTATTTGCACATCAATGTGGTCATTGATCTCGCGCGCCATATCGACCGGGTCACCTGAGCGAAAAACCTCGAGCATTCGGCGGTGCTCTTCCACAATTGCCGACATCGGCTTGCCCAGAGTTGACAGGCCGAAAATAATGGTCATCTGGCGGGCCAGCATTTCCCACATGTCGGTCAACACGGTGTTGCCAGCCAGCGCGCACAGGGCGCGGTGGAAGTTGGTGTCGGCGGTGGCAAAGCCGAACACGTCGTTGCGCGCGGCCTTGGCCTGCATGTCCTCCACAATTGCGCCCAAGCTGCCCAGGTGGGGCTCAATATTGAGGCCGCGGGCGATGGCACGGTTTGCAGCCGTGGTTTCCAGCGCCACCCGAACCTCGATCAGCCAGTCGATGCGCTCGGGCGTTACGGGGGTCAAACGGATACCCTTGTAGGGCTCGTTCACCACCACGCCCTGGCTCTCGAGCACCCGCAGTGCTTCGCGCACCGGCACCCGGCTGACCCCGAGTTGCAAGGCCAACTCGGTTTCGATGATCCTGTCCCCCGGCAGGATCAGGCCCTCAGCGGCACCCGCCACAAGGGCATCGATGACCTGGTGCGCCAGCGTGCGCGGTTGTAACTTGACAAAGGCCGTCGAAGAAACCTCTGGCGTTGATGCGGCAATGAGCTGGAGACGGTCGGTAGCAGACATGGTAGGCGAATATTGTATACTTTTATATAGTATGCTGAAGAGCTGGGCTGTCAACAGACTCAGGCGGCATCTGGGTTCAGGTGCAGCTTACCAGTGAACCCGGGCTGCACTCGTGGACCAAGTCTTTTGCCAGTAAGCGGCGCCGTTGACAGTGATCAGGGTTTGGGCTGTGTGGCGCATGCTGTGCGCGTCGCTCTCGGTGATGCACTTGGCGTAAACCTGGCAATGCCAACCGGGCCGGTGCATGTCGTAGGTGTAATCACTCGTCACGCTGGCCGCTTCGGGGTGCTTCAAGCTCACCGTGTAGCGCGAGCGGTTCACCCCCACACCAGAATTGGTTTTATAACTACAGGTCAGCGTTGCGCCAATCAGGTCGCGGCTGACCTCATAGTCTGGCGCCGGGATCTGGTCCTGGGGCAGGGGTTCGAACTCGCTGGGCCTCCAACTTGGGCCGCTCAGGCCAGACGGGCCGACCAGCGGCAACTCGAGGCATGACGCCCGGCCCGGGCCGTGATGCAAGGTTGCCGTGTAGTGCTGGGGTGTGGGCCAGGCATTGAGCACATCGGCGCCGCCGAACATCAAACGGACTCTGTGCCCGGGGGCAAAGCGATAGGCCACGGCTTGCAGCGGCAGGTCCAGGTGGTAAACCTGTCCCGCAACCAAGGGGCTTGGCGCGGCCGGGGCATCGCGATGGGTCAGGTTGAGCAGCGCCTTGCTCACCAGCACACTGGTGCCGTCGGGGGCAACATCGCACAACTTCACGCTCAAGAAGGTGGTGCCGGCACTGGCCTGGTAATACAGCCTGACCCGCGGCACGCCGATCACCTCGACCGGCCGGTCAAGGCCCGGCGTGGTGTACACCAGAGACAGGCCCTCATCGAGCCGCTGGTCGTCAGCCATGCCCCAGCCCGGCGTGAACTGGCCTATCGCATAGCGCCCCGCGGCAATACCGACATCAGGTCGGTAGACAAAGGAATCGCTGCCTGCCGCCACTGGCTTTTTATTGCCAGGCTCAACCAAGCTCAAGGAACCCTGGCTGCCCAGCTCCCAGGACTGCGTGGCAGCGCACGGCGGCCAAGTCGGTTCGCAGCGAAAGTAGCCGGCATCGGTGCGCCGCAAGGGCGCAGGCGCGGTGTAGTCGCGCACGAAGACGACCACCGGTGGCTCGCGCTCAAGCGGCTGGGCTGGGTCGGTGTCTAGGCCCTTGAGGTATTTGTCAAACCAGCGCAGGCACTCGTAGCGATCGTTCATGCGCGGCAAGGGCCAGGCGTTTTCGGGGTAGTTGTGGGTCCAGGGGCCGACGATCACGCGCTTGGGGCACTGCAACTTGGCATAGGTGTGCAGCATGTCATCGCCGTACCAGTCGCTCCAACCGGCGATCAAAAAAGTGGCCGCTTTGACCCGCTCATGCTGGTCGCGCAGCAAACGGGACTGCCAAAACGGACCGTCCTGGAGGTTGTCGATGTAAGCCAGGCTCCAGGGCTTGGAGTGGTCGAGCCGCTGCCGCCACACCGCCTCCCATTGCTCGCCGAGCAGTTCCGGGGCAGGCGGTGCAAAGTTGTAGGCGGCCATCAAAGGCGCAAAATTTTCCATCGCAAACAAGCGCAAACTGCCACCCGGGCAGGCCATGCCAGCGTACCAGTCTGAGCACATCTGGCACAGCACCACCGCTTTGAGTTCGGGTGGCGCCTGGCGAGCAGCGTCATAGCAAACCCCGGCGGTGTAGCTGATGCCAATCATGCCCACATTGCCATCGCACCAGGGCTGCTCAGCGCACCAGCGGATGACGGCAAGGCTGTCCTGCACCTCCTGCGGGCTGCTGGGTGAATCGTTGAAGCCCTCAGAGTCGCCAGTGCCCCGGATGTCGACATTCACAAAGACATAGCCCTGCGATGCAAAAAACGGGTAGCGGGTAGCTCGCGGCCCGTAGGCTGCGTTGTTACCCTTGTGGTAGGGCGTGTACTCGATGATGGCCGGGCCCCTAAAGCCTGGCGCCTCAGGCATGTGCAGGTCTGCCGCCAGGGCGATGCCATCGGCCATCTGGATGCGCAGATTTTTGATGACTCTCACCGCAAAAGCCACGCGCACACCCTCTTGGCTGGTTAACTCGAGATTTTCTATGGGGCGCACCGCAGCCCTGGCAGATACAGACGCTGAGCAGGGCACTGACAGAGCACGGGCGCAGAATAATGAAGATTGTATACTTTTAGAAAGTATGCTAATATTTTCAGACACGCCAGCTAATTTTTGCCATGCAACTTACCAAGAGCCGCATCCAATGTGACCTCGATTTCGACCGGGATGGTCGACAAGCGGGCTTCCTGCGGGCGCCAAATTCGACCAACAGTTCGGGCTGGGGCACCGTACAAATCCCAATTTATGTGCTCAAGAACGGCGCCGGTCCCACCCTGCTGCTCACCGGCGGCGTGCACGGCGACGAGTACGAGGGTCAGATTGCCATCCACAAACTGTCACAAAGCCTCAAGGCGGAGGAGATTTGCGGCCGACTCATCATGATTCCTGCGGTCAATCTGCCGGCGGCCACCCAGCACAACGGCGTGCGGCTCTCACCGATTGACGGGCGCGACCTGAACCGCTGTTTTCCGGGCAATCCTGCGGGTACCTTCTGCGAGATGCTGGCGCATTTTCTGGATACCAACATCCTGCCCCATGTCGATGTGTGCGTTGATATGCACACCGGCGGCCACTCGGCCGAATTCGCTCCGTGCAGCGTCATGCACAGCATAGAAAACCCCGACCTGCGCCGCAAAACGCTGGCCGCAGCAGCAGCGTTCGGGGCGCCCTTTAACGTGATCTTTTCGGGCGTGGACGAGGGAGCGACCTTCACCGCAGCGATCGAGCGCCGACAAATCCTGTGCATTGGCACCGAGATTGGCGGCTGGGGGCGGGTCAGTGTGGAGGCCTTGCGCATCGGCGAGCGTGGTCTGCGCAATCTGTTGTGCCACCTCGGCATGCTGGACGGAACACCCGAGACGACTCAAAAAAATGGCGCCTCCGGCACCCGGCACATGATGGTGCCCGACCCTTCTTGCTACAGCTTTGCGACCGGCGCAGGCATCTTCGAGCCCTGCAATTCAGCCGGGGAACTGGTACAAAAAGACCAGCCTGCGGGTTTCTTGCACTTTGTTGAAGAGCTGGACCGTGGGCCCTTGGAAATTCGCTATCAGACCCCGGGCCTGCTATGGGCAGCAGCAGGCCCGGGGCGGGTGCTGCGCGGAGATTGTGTGGCC
>SHXM01000071.1 GCA_009693325.1 Rhodoferax sp. | reverse complement strand
AGGCACTGTAAGAACAGCATAAACGGATTCCAGGGTATCGCAGCACCCTGTAAATACCGCCCGGCCGAATCGCCCTCAGACGAATCTTTTTTAACCGAGATTGTTCATTAGGGTTTGGCGTGCAGGCGGATGCAGTGACGAGGCAGTTTTGTCCTGACTGAGGCGTCCATAGCTGGGCTATGGACAAGGAAGAAGGGCGGATGTGACCGTCAATGCGCCGCCTGCATCCAAACAGCACCGCAGGTGCGCCTAATGGACAATCCCGGTTTAAACACATCAGTCGCGGCGCAGCGTGGCCAACACGGATCTACATAAGCCTAGATGATCGCTACCGATTGAACCTGTCCCTGCAGATTCAATTAACGACTCGATCAACAGAGCGGCCATTTCATTTTGCTGACGCGCGCCTGCAAGTGCTCGTCGAAGCTCTTCTATAAATCGCTCTCTTGCATCAATCTCCCGCACCAAGGGATCCCAGTGTTGAGACCGGTGACGTTGCAAAAGATTTTCTACGACCGTCGGATTTTTACTTAAATAGTCAGGGCTAAAGTCTTTGAAAACGAAATTTCCAAGCCCCGGGGCGTCTAGCAGCGTTTGTTCAGTTAAGCGTTCAAAGCCCATACTCCAATTACCAAATAAACGCTTGTGGATTGTTTCCCTGCTTAGAAGTCTAAAGTCTTTGTGACGCGGATCGTTTTTTATTTTCTCTATCAAGGCATCGACAACTGCATCATCGCCTTCAATACTTTGCAAGAAAATTCCATTGCCAAAAATCAACATGCCAGTCAGGCCGAGACCAGTGTTACTTTGGTGGCACTGTTGCAGCAAGCTGAGCAAGGCCGCAGGCGTGAATTTATCGCTTTCGGCGCTGATGTATGTCGTACTGATCATAACGTCCTACGCAAAACTGGTAATGAATTGAGTGTTACCTTGACCCGAGATTGTCCATGACGCGCACCTGCGGTGCTGCTTGGATGCAGGCGGCGCATTGACGGTCACATCCGCCCTTCTTCCTTGTCCATAGCCCAAGATATGGACGCCTCAGTCAGGACAAAACTGCCTCGTCACTGCATCCGCCTCCACGCCAAACCCTCATGAACAATCTCGGTTGAATTAGACCAAGTGTCGTCGCAGATCCGATATTGACCACCTGTACTGATTGGGTTTTGACCGGGGCCAGCGTCGATTTTCTTGAGTGGCAAATCGACGCAACTATAGCTGATGGTCTGTTTTTTCATTCCTTGGATTGGAATTCTTGAATGGGTCTTCATCTTCGATCGATGGTGGTGCCTGGCGGGTTGCGCCCTGGACTCGATGCGCCCCTTGGCTTCGTTGGAGCTAACCCGAAACCGATAAACCTCGTCGCTACGTTGCGTGGTCTGGCAAGGGTAGGCAATAACCGTGAACGGGCAAGAAGTTCACCAGGGACCTTGCCTGCTGGCTGCTATTTTTAACACTCGCACGCAAGGCAGTGGCCTACCTGCTGTGCCTGATGCACGCATCAACGATGGGCATTTGAATGACGGCTCAAGCTCAGGGTACAGCGACGGTATATGAACTTTCCCGGCTATTCGGGGCCGTCACCACGAATTGAATCTTGTCGCCGGTACCGCAGGTGGTCAAGGCCGCAGTGTGTCTGGATGGCTCCAAATCCTTGCCGATCGTGGTGTCGCCCAGAGTCGCAGTACAGGTGCTGGTGTCATTGGCCAAGATCACTTTAACGGCTATGGTGGCGTCCGCGGGCAAGCGGTTGCCATCCAGATCAGCGAGCTGTACGGTCACAGCGCTTGAACTGGCGGAAACCGTCTGGGTTCGCTTGGTCACCGGGATAGTGATGCTGTAACCCGCCGGTTGTCCGATAGCATCTCCCGAAAACACGACCACGATACTGCGGCGGACCTTGGCAAAGCCATCCCAAGTGCCATTGCACGTCCCCTCTACAGACAGGCCTGGGTTGGCAGCAATATCAGTGGCACCACATGCCTTTGCGCCTACCGACCCGGCCGGCATCGACAGCGCGGTATCACTCTCAAGCGACTGGGTCTGCACATTGATGTAGGCAGCCTCAAACACCTTGTTGTTGTCCCGATCGAGGTAGAGTCGCCCCAAATCCTCGAATGACTCGGTGGAGTCCCAACGATTATTGTTATTGGTATCAAAGAAATGTTCTTCGCCATCGGTGTGAGCCAACACAGTCACCCGCCCAGGGCGTGGATCACCCCCGGCGCCTGCTGGCGACATACCCAAGGTCGATGCCGAGCCCAAGGGCCGGTAATCCTGCCCATAGAGGGTCACGCTGCATCGGCCGGTCGTCCCCGAGACCACGCAGCTGCTGGACCCGGAGTCTGAGCTGATCAGCCCCCCGGACGACACAAAAACGATGGTGGTTCCCTGCGGCACCGGGTTGCCCAAGCGGTCTGCCGCATAGGCCGTTATCGTGGTGCTGTTGCCGTTGACATTAGCGGTGAAATAGCCGCCAGCGAGGAAGTTGGGCTGGCTCGCCGACAGGCCAAAAAAGCGCTGCGTGGGCAAGCCGGTCTGAACGGTCAGGATATTAGAGACAGTGGAAATGGCCGGCGTGTTGACCAGAGAGGCGCGCACCTGCACCGTGGCGGGCACAGTACCGCCGCAGACTGAAAAAGACACCGTTCCATCGGCGCCGGACGTGACCGTGGTCGGGGCACCGCAGAAGTTGATGCCATCGTTGGTGTTGGTCAAGCCCGCTGAAACCTGACTGCCGGCTACCGGATCGTTGTTGGAGTTGACCACCTTGAACTTGACGGTGGACTGATTGACGCCAACCGAGCCGGACTGGTAGATCAAGGTCGGCGTGGCGCTGACGAAAACCAGGCCTGTGGTTGGTGGCGTGGTGACCGTGAAACTACCGGTCAGCGACACATTGCCAGTCGTGCCGGCCGTCACGGCACAAGCGCCGGTTGACGTGGTTTGCAGAACAGCGCTGGCGCGACCGCTGCTGTCCACCAGCGCTGGTGAGGGTGCAGCGGTGCCGCAGGGCGAGGAGAAAGTCACCGGCACCGAGTTGGAAGAGGCCGTAACACCATTGACCTGCACGGCCACACTGACGGTGAGCGACTGCCCCTGCTGCACACTGGCCGGCGACACTTGGAAGTCGGACAGTCCGACCGTACCAGAGGTGATGGCCAAGTCCAGCGCCTTGGACAAGGCCACATTCTCGACCGACGCCGCAGCAGTGACCTGAATCACAAAGCCTTGGGAGGGGTCAGCGGGGCTGATCTTGATGAGTGCGACTCCGTTGCCATCGGTCAATTTTTGGCCGTCCGCCGGCAGCAGGACCGCGGTGGCGGTACCCAGGCTAACGCTGACAGGCACATAGGCTGCCGGCGCACCTGACTTGGTCCGCAGAGCCACCTTGAGATAACGCGAATCCGTGGTCGACAGCGATCTGTCTGACACAACAGATTCTGTGCCGTCCACCAAGGTGAGCGACAGTGTTGGCACCTTGACACTCGTGTCAGGTGCCCCACCCCCGCCACAGGCCAGCAGCCCGACCGCCAGCAGGACACTGCCTGCGCATCTTAAGAAATTCATTTTTTTATCCGCCCTGAAACGCATCTGAGTTTATCAGTCCCTATTTCCCCATCCAGCCGTGCTCGGTTTGGCCAAGCAGCCATGAATTGCCGCTTTTGCAGTAAGGGAGCGCAGGAGCTCTCAGGGCCTCGCACACCGGCCTGTTTGCATCGCTGCGAATGCAGTGCCTGGCGTGCTTCGTCTTGCAGACCTTACGGTCAGCTAGGGCGGCGGTGATCGATTGGTTTTTGCAGCCAGGCCAGGCCGGCGCCCAGCAGCAGCACCAGCGCGGAGAGCATGAAACCCGCAGCCAAGCCGCTGGTCAAGTCGGAGATCAAACCAGTCAGGGCCGGCCCAAACACCTGTCCTGCTGCGAAGATGCTGGTGAAGACCGTGATCGCTGTTACCCACTGTGTCTGCGGCATATTGTGTTTGATGAAGGCTGTGGTTGAGGCGACCGCTGTCGCAAAGCAAGCGCCAAAAATCATCCCGGAAAGGTAGATGGCGAACATGCCAACATGACCAGTGCCGGCACCGGGCTCAAAGGCGAAACAGGCAGGTATGAGACAGGCCAGCGCCAGCAAGGCATTGACAATAGCCAAACACTCACCACCTTTGAGCCTGTCCAGCGCATTGGCCCACAGTTGGGCACTGAACATTCCAAACAAGCCCATGGCTGCGTAGAACAGCGTCAGGTTGAGTTTGTCCCAGCCCAGCTCTCGCAGCAGCGAGATCACGAAGGTCATGTAGCCGATGTAGCCCATACCAAAGCAAAAATAGGCTGCGGCCACGGCGGCGTAGCGGCTCACTGCAATTGCATCACCCCGGCTCGTCCTGGGCGGCGCTGCCGGCACCGACAAACTGGGCTTCCACATCAAAAACGTCAAAAACAAACCGGTTAGGCCAACCACCAGCCACCCCAGTTGCCAAGGGTGGGGCCATTGACAGTGTGTGCCCAGATCAATGGTGGCGGGTACCAGGAATGCCGTTATGACCATGCCCAGGCCACCGCCGGCATAGTAAATACCCAGCAACAAACCCGAGCGGCCAGGATGCAGACTAGCGAGTTGCGCAATCAGCACAGTGCCGCCAGCAAACACCGATGCACTGGTGAAGCCGGACAAAAACCGAAATATGGCGATCGGTGTCGCGTCCGACACCAGGGCGCACAGGCCCAGAAAAACGCTGGTCAAAATACCGCCCAGCACAAAGGCCACCCAGGATGAGAAGCGCCTGATGATCAAGGGTAGCGTCAACGCGCCCAGCAAATAGCCCAGGGCATGGGCAGTGTTCATGGCACCCAAAACCAAGTAGCTCCAGCCCAGGTCGTCGCGCATCGTCGGCACAAACAGCGCATAGGAAAAGCGCGCCAAGCTGATACCCAGGCTGGTTCCCATCGACAGGCCGATGGCCACCAAGACCGGGCGCCTTGCCAACCAGACTTGAATCTGGGCGTGGGCAACAGACATGCGTCAGTGGTCGCTAGCGCGCCGATACCAAAGTATGGGGAAAAATGCGCCCGGCGGGTGCGCCCGCAGCACCAACCCGACACAGAAGCCAAGGCAAAGGGTGAGGCAAGAATTTGAAACGACCGGCGCAGCGGGAAGGCGCGCTTGCATGTTTCGGTATTTCTCTGCCGGGGCAGCCGGTCAGGCCTGGAGCGCGGCCACGACCTGCTCGATTCGGTCCTGCCCCCAAAACATTTGCTCGCCAACAAAGAAGGTGGGGGCACCAAACACGCCGCGTTCGACCGCCCGCATAGTCACAGCCTTGAGCTGGTCTTTGGTCGCCTGCTCGGTGGCCATGGCAATCAAAGCGGCGGCATCAAAACCGGCTTTGGTCAGGGTCTGGGCAACCACCGCTGAATCATTCATGTTCAGGGCATCAACCCAAATCGCATGAAACACTGTGTCTATGTATTTTTGCATTTGCGAGTCACCACGCATTTGCAGGGCTGTGACGCCGCGCATGAGGGTGGTGGTGATGATCGGAAAATAGGGGTTGGTGTTCAGGGGCACGCCATAGCTGTCGGCAAAGCGTTTGAAATCAATGAACACATAGCGCCCCTTGGCCGGCACACTCATGGGTGAGGCATTGCCGGTGGCCTGAAACACGCCCCCCAGCAGCATGGGCAGCAGGGTGGCGCTGGCGCCGGTTTGGGCACACATTTTTGGCAGCTGGGTGTGCGCCAAATAGGATGCAAGGCTGCCAAAGTCGAAGTAGAAATCAAATGTTTTAGCCATCTTTGCCTTTCGGGGGTTCAAAATTTTTCCATGTAGGGCCGCAAATCGAGTTCGTGCGTCCAGGCGTCCCGGGGCTGCTGGTGCAGCATCCAATAGGCCTCAGCAATGTGGTCCGGGTTGAGTATGCCGCCTTGGGCTTTGAGCGCATAGCGCTCGGGAAACAGGGTGCGAATGAACTCGGTGTCTATTGCGCCATCGATGATGGTGTGTGCCACATGAATACCCAAGGGGCCGAGTTCACGTGCCATGCTTTGGGCCAAGGCACGCAAAGCCATTTTGCCACCCGAGAATCCCGCGAAATTGGCGCTGCCACGCAAAGAGGCTGTGGCCCCGGTAAAGATGATGCTGCCTCTTTGGGTGATGCCCTGCGCATCTGGGGCCGAGCGCGCCACCATGCGTTTAGCCACTTCCCGGCCATTCAAAAAACCTGCCAGGCAGGCCATTTCCCACATCTTGGTGTAGCGCCGCGCGGTCTCGCTGAGGATGCTGCACGGCGAGTTGGCGCCAATATTGAACACCAGCACCTCGATGGCCCCGATGCTCGATTCAATGTGCTCCACCAGGGCGATGACCTGGTCTTCCTGACGCGCGTCCGAGCCAAAGCCGTGGGCCAAGCCACCCGCAGCGCGGATCTCAGACAGCAGAGGTTCGAGCTTGTCTTGGCTGCGTCGCGTGGCGCAAACGACATAGCCCTCACGCGCAAAGCGCCGGGCCACTGCGCCGCCGGTGGCATCGCCCGCGCCCACCACCAAACAGACTCTGTTGCTGGACAAATTCAAGCCTTTCAAACTCGGGCGCTGCTGCCAGCACCCTAAGCGGGGTCAACGCCGTCAACCAGTGCGATATGCCCTACCGAGTTGGCTTGGCGATGGGGCAGTATGGCCTGGTATTCGGGGCTGTGATACCAATTTTGGGCAGCCTGGCGGCTTGGAAACTCAATCACAACCCGCCGCTCGCCTTGGCTCACGCCCTCAAGCTGACTGACCTGGCCTCCGCCGCGGACCAGGTACTTTCCGCCATGGGCTTGGACGGTGCCGGGCACCACGGCCGAGTATTTGGCGTAGCCCTCAGCATTGGTGACGGCCAGTTGCCCGACGATATAGGCTTTTGCCATAGCGGCTCCTCGCTGCTTGTTGAAGAGCGGCCATGTTAGCAGTAGCCCAAGCGGCTATCGGTGCTGCCTGGGCCTCCTGGTTTGGCCCTTGGGACTCGGCTGCAACCCTGCCCGACTGGTTTCGGAATTGACCCTGCACGACAGACCGGGGAGGCATTCGGGCTAAGGCCCCGGGCGCACCATAATCGGGCGTGCCTGAAATATCCGCTGACACGAACAAGGCCGCTGCCGCCAACTCGTCTGAGAGTGACGGGGTTGATTCGCCCTACGCTTGGTTTCGCCTATTGATTTCGCTGCTGCTGATGACGATCGGCAACGGCGGCATGTGGGTGATCCCGGTGGTGCTGCCGGTGGTGCAGGCCGACTTTGGCATCGGCCGGGCCGAAGCCGCCTTGCCATACACCGCCATGATGATCGGTTTTGGCCTGGGCGGTATCCTGATGGGTCGTTTGGCCGACCGCTTTGGCTTGTTGCCCCTGTTGCTGGTCTCAGGCTGCGCCACCGGCCTTGGCTTTGTGCTGGCTGGTCTGTCTGGCGGTATCGCGGGCTTTGCGTTGGCCCATGGTCTGCTGATCGGTTTTTTGGGCAGCTCCGTCACATTTGCACCGCTGATGGCCGATACCGCGATGTGGTTTGCCCGCCGGCGTGGCATCGCCGTGGCGGTGTGCGCGAGCGGCAACTACCTTGCTGGGGCCGTCTGGCCGCCCATCATCCAGCACTTTGTTGCAAGCACTGGTTGGCGCACGACCTACCTAGGCGTGGGCCTGTTTTGCTGCGCCAGCATGCTGCTGCTGGCACCGCTGATGCGGCGCCGGGCGCCACAGCAGCAGCCGTTGGCGATGGCTCAAGACGGATCGGGCACCAACACCCAGCCCTTTGGCCTGAATCCCAACCGGGCCACGCTGCTGTTGTGCGCAGCAGGAATCGGCTGTTGCATGGCGATGGCCATGCCACAAGTGCACATCGTCGCCTACTGTACTGACCTGGGCTTTGGCGCTGCCCGCGGCGCAGAAATGCTCTCGGTGATGCTGGCTTGCGGCATCGTCAGCCGGCTTGTCTCGGGGGCCCTGTGTGACCGCATCGGCGGGCTGCGCACCCTGCTGGTCGGGTCCGTACTGCAGAGCCTGGCCCTGCTCTTGTTTCTGCCGTTTGACGGCATCGTGTCCTTGTACCTGGTCTCCGCACTGTTCGGCCTGTTTCAGGGTGGCATCGTGCCGTCTTATGCCATCATCGTGCGGGAAAACTTTGCACCCGCCCAAACCGGCATGCGAGTAGGCATCGTCATCATGTCGACCATGCTGGGCATGGCCCTGGGCGGCTGGATGTCGGGCAAGGTATTTGACCTCACTGGCTCCTACCACGCCGCTTTTTTGAATGGCGTGGCCTGGAACCTGATGAATCTGAGCATCGTGTTCTACCTGCTCAGCCGCATGAAAAAAACTCATGCACGGCCCTAGAAAATATGGCTTTTTGCCCCTACCGGTTTCCCTGATACTGCCGGGCTTATTGGTTTTAATTCGAGGAGTCTCCCGGCATGACCGACGAATCGCCAGCCACAGCGGCACCACGACGCCGCGGGGGTCGCGGCAGCGGCACCGTGCGGGTGGCCCCATCCACTGTCAAGTACCGCAGCCTAAAGCACCGCTTTCCGGCCACGCCGGTGGTGTCCGATGACGAGTTGGAGGCGATTCACGACGCCTCACTGACCATTCTGGAAGAGATGGGCATGGATTTCATGCATGTCGAGGCGCGCGAGATCCTGAAAAAAGCCGGCGCCGATGTGCGGCCCGGCTCGGAGCGGGTGCGCTTTGACCGAAACCTGATTCTGCAGGCCATCAAGACCTGCCCGTCTGAATTCACGCTGCATGCGCGCAACCCCGAGCGCAACATCCGCATTGGCGGCAAGAACCTGGCCTTTGCCCAGGTTGCCAGCCCGCCCAACTGCTCCGACATGCAGGGGGGACGGCGCGCCGGCAACCAGCAGGATTTCCGCAACATGATCAAGCTGGCGCAGCGCTACGACGTGGTGCACTGCACCGGCGGCTATCCCGTCGAGCCGGTAGACCTGCATGCGTCGGTGCGGCACCTGGACTGCCTGTCCGACATCGCCAAGCTGACCGACAAGGCCTTTCATGCCTACTCGCTGGGGAAGGAGCGCAACCGCGACGGCCTGGAGATTGCCCGCATTGCGCGCGGCATCACACCAGAGCAAATGGACCGCGAGCCCTCGCTGTTCTCGGTGATCAACAGCTCGTCACCGCTGCGGCTCGACACACCGATGCTGCAAGGCATCATCGAGATGTCGGCACGCAACCAGATCATCATCCTGACGCCCTTCACGCTGGCTGGCGCCATGGCGCCGGTCACCATTGCCGGCGCGCTGGCGCAGCAGAATGCCGAGGCCCTGGCAGGCATTGCCTTCACCCAGCTGGTGCGCCCGGGCGCCCCGGTGGTGTACGGCGGCTTTACGTCCAACGTGGACATGAAGACTGGCGCCCCTGCCTTTGGCACGCCCGAGTACATGAAGGCCGTGCTGGCGGGTGGCCAGCTGTGCCGCAAGTACGGCATCCCCTACCGCACCTCCAACGTCTGCGCCGCCAACACGGTGGACGCGCAGTCGGCCTATGAGTCAGTGTTTTCGCTCTGGGCGCTGACGCAGGCAGGTGGCAACTTCATCATGCACGCGGCCGGCTGGATGGAGGGCGGCCTGACCTGCTCATTTGAGAAATTCATTCTGGACTGCGACCTGCTGCAGATGGTGGCGGAGTTTCTGACGCCGCTGGACGTCAGCCCGGCCGGCCTGGGGCTAGATGCCGTGCGCGACGTCGGCCCGGGCGGGCACTACTTTGGCACGGCGCACACGCTGGAGCGTTTTGAGACCGCGTTCTACTCGCCCATCATCTCCGACTGGCGCAATTTTGAAACCTGGCAGGAGGCCGGCAGCCCCACCGCTTACCAGAAGGCCAACGCCACCTGGCAAAAGGAGCTGGCCGCCTACGAGCGCCCGCCGATGGACGATGCCATCGAAGAAGAACTCGATGCCTTTGTGGCACGGCGCAAGGCCGAGGGTGGCTCGCCCACCGATTTTTGATCTGCTAAATTCAAAATAAACTGAAACAAGCTTCGACCAAGGAACAAGCGTGAAGACGACAGCACAAGTGGTGGTGATTGGCGGCGGGGTGGTAGGCTGCTCGGTGCTCTACCACCTGACCAAAAAGGGCTGGAGCGACGTGCTGCTGCTGGAGCGGGACCAGCTCACCTCGGGCTCCACCTGGCATGCGGCAGGCGGCTTTCATACGCTCAATGGCGACCCGAATGTGGCCATGCTGCAAAGCTACACCGTCGGTCTGTACAAAGAGCTGGAAGAAATCTCGGGCCAGTCCTGCGGCTTACACCTGTCGGCGGGCATCATGCTGGCCGACACACCGGAGCGGCTCGAGTTTTTGAAAACCACGGTGGCCAAGGGCCGCTACCTGGGCATGGCCACCGAGATCATCTCGGTATCGGAAGCCAAGCGCTATTTCCCGTTCATTGAAGACCAGCATTTCATCGGCGCACTGCTGGACCCGAACGAAGGCCACCTGGACCCATCGGGTACCACCTACGCCTACGCCAAGGCCGCCAAGCTCGGCGGCGCCACCATCGAGGTGCAGACCAAGGTGGAAAGCCTGGAACAAAAGCCGGACGGTACTTGGCGCGTCGTCACCAACAAGGGCGTGGTGGAGTGCGAGCATGTGGTCAACGCTGGCGGCCTGTGGGCCCGTGAGGTCGGCCGCATGGTGGGCATTGAGCTGCCCGTGCTGGCGATGGAGCACATGTACCTGGTGACCGATGAAATCCCCAAGATTGGCGAGTACAACCGCGGCACCGGGAAGGATATCGCTCACGTGATTGATTTTGGCGCCGAGTGCTACCTGCGCCAAGAAGGCAAGGGCATCGTGCTGGGCGCCTACGAGAAGGCCTGCGTGCCCTGGTCGCCCAAGACCACGCCTTGGGGCTTTGGTCAGGAGCTGTTGCAGCCTGACCTGGACCGCATCGCACCTTCGCTCGAGGTGGCTTTCAGGCACTTTCCGCGGTTGGAGAATGCCGGCATCAAGCGCGTCTTCAACGGACCCTTCACCTTTGCCCCGGACGGTAACCCCCTGGTGGGCCCGGTGCGCGGCCGCACCAACTTCTGGTCCGCCTGCGGCGTGATGGCTGGCTTCAGCCAGGGCGGTGGCGTGGGACTGGCGCTGTCGAACTGGATGGTGGACGGCGACCCGGGCTTTGACATCTGGGGCATGGACGTAGCCCGCTACGGCGACTGGGCCACACGCACCTACACCAACGCCAAGGTGCGCGAGAACTACTCGCGCCGCTTCAGCATCCGCTTCCCGAACGAAGAATTGCCGGCAGGCCGTCCGCTGCAGACCACCCCGCTGTACGACACCTTCCTGGCGCAAGGCGCGGTGATGGGTGACTCCTGGGGCATGGAGACACCGCTGTGGTTTGCCCCACCCGGCCAGAAGGCAGAAGACATCGTGTCTTTCCACCGCTCCAACGACTTCGACCCGATCAAGGCCGAATGCCGGGCGGTGCGCGAGGCTGTGGGCGTGACTGAGATCGCCAACTTTGCCAAGTACGAGATCACCGGTGCCGGGGCTGAAGCCTGGCTGCTGCAGGTCATGACCAACACCATGCCCAAGCAGGGCCGGCTCATGCTCACGCCCATGCTCAACCACCAGGGCAAGATCATTGGCGACTTCACTGTGGCCAAAGCGGCCGAGCACCGCTACATGATGTGGGGCTCCAGCCAGGCGCAGGTCTACCACATGCGCTGGTTCGAGCAAACTCTGCCCAAGGACGGGTCGGTCAAGATCGAGGCGCTGGGCATGAAGCTGATCGGCCTGTCGATTGCCGGCCCGAACGCCCGCGCCCTGTTGCAGCGCCTGACCGACGACGATGTATCGAACGAAGCCTTCAAGTTCATGGACTACCGCGAGATGGAAGTGGCCACGGTCAAGGCGCAGGTGAACCGCGTGACCTACACCGGCGACCTTGGCTATGAGATCTGGGTGGCGCCCGAGTACCAGCGCCGGCTGTATGAAAGCATCCACGCTGCCGGTGCCGATCTGGGCCTGAAAAACTTTGGCATGCGCGCCCTCTTGTGCCTGCGGCTGGAGAAAAACTTTGGCACCTGGTACCGCGAATACCGGCCGATTTACGGACCGTTCGAGGCCGGGCTGGACCGTTTCATCAAGCTCGACAAGCCCGACTTTATTGGCAGGGCAGCTGCGCTGAAGGAAAAGCAGGACGGCCCCAAACGCCAGCGCGTGTTCATGGTGGTCGATGCCCTGGACGCAGATGTGATGGGCGACGAGCCGATCTGGGTTGACGGCAAAGTGGCGGGCTGGGTCACCTCGGGCGGCTTCGGCCACTACGTGAACCAGTCGCTGGCCCAGGGCTATCTGCCCACTGAGCTGGTCAAGCCCGGCGTGCAACTGGAGATCGAGATCCTGGGTGAGCGCCGGCCGGCCCGGCTGCAGATGGATCCGCCCTTTGACCCCGAAGCCAAACGCATGAGGATGTGAGCATGTCGCAGCGCTATTCCATCTGGTCGCTGCTCAAGCACGCCATGGGCGGGCACAAGGGCTGGGAACGCGCCTGGCGTGACCCCGAACCCAAGAAGTCTTACGACGTGGTGATCATTGGTGGGGGTGGCCATGGCTTAGCCACCGCCTATTACCTGGCCAAGAACCACGGCATCCGCAACATCGCGATCCTGTAGAAGGGCCACATCGGCTCGGGCAATGTGGGGCGCAACACCACCATCGTGCGGTCCAACTACATGATGCAGGAGAACACGCCGTTCTACGAGCACTCGATGGAACTCTGGCGCGGGCTCTCAGACGACCTGAACTACAACGTGATGTTCTCGCCGCGCGGCTACCTGTTTGCAGCCTGCTCGCAGGGCTCGTTAGACGGCCTGGTGCGGCGTGCCAACACCATGCGCTTGAACGGCATTCGCGCCGAAATCCTGACGCGCGAAGAGGTCATGAAGGAAGCGCCCTACCTCGACTACACCGAGCAGGCCCGCTTCCCGATTTACGGCGGTATGCTGCAGCCAGATGCCGGCACCGCCCGCCATGACGCCGTGGCCTGGGGTTATGCCCGCGCTGCCGACCAGCTGGGCGTGGACATCATCCAAAACTGCGAGGTGCAGGACTACATCTGGGCGGGTGAGCGCATCATCGGGGTCAAAACCAGCCGGGGCGACATTGCCGCCGGCAAGGTGGCCGTGGCGGTGGCCGGTCACACCTCGGTGCTGGCCCAGAAGGCCGGGCTGCGCCTGCCGATTGAGAGCCATGTGCTGCAGGCCTTTGTGACCGAATCGATCAAGCCGGTGGTGCACCATGTGGTGGTGTGGTCTGCCACCTATTTTTACGTGTCGCAGTCCGACAAGGGCGGGCTGGTGTTTGGCGGCCACATCGACCGCTACAACAGCTATGCCCAGCGCGGTAACCTGCCCAGCATTGCCGAGACCGCGCAGGGGCTGGTGAGCCTGGTGCCGTTTGCGGCACGGCTGCGCCTGCTGCGGCACTGGGGCGGCATCATGGACATGACGCCCGATGGCAGCCCGATCATCACCACCACACCGGTGCCCGGCCTGTACCTGAACGGCGGCTGGTGCTATGGCGGCTTCAAGGCCACGCCGGCCTCGGGCTGGTGTTTTGCGCACACCATTGCCAATGACGCGCCCCACGCTTTGAATGCCGGCTTCACCATGGACCGGTTTGCCAAGGGCCGCTACATTGACGAAGCGGGCTACGGCCCCTACAACCATCTGCAGTAAGGTCCATCCCATGCTCAGAATCCATTGCCCCTACTGCGGTGTGCGCGACCACGAGGAGTTCTCATATTTTGGTGATGCCACCAAGGTCTACCCGCCGCTGGACGCGGAACACCACGACG
>SHXM01000070.1 GCA_009693325.1 Rhodoferax sp. | reverse complement strand
ACCCAAGCCTTGCCGTGGTGCCTTTGGGGTGGCGGTACATGCGCTGTGCTACAGCATTGTGGCGCTGGCTACCATGCCAATCGCGGCGGTCATCTACACCTCGTTTTTAGAGACCAATGGGCCGGTATTTACGGGTGGCTTTGGCCTGAACAGCTACGCCCGGGTGATTCGGGAGGTGCCCGATGTGATTGTCAACACCTTCAAGTTCTCACTTTTGGCCACCCTTCTGATTACCCTGGCCGGGGGCTTGATCTCTTATGTCGTGGTGCGCCGTGAAACCGCTGCGGCCGGCCTGCTCGACGCCTTGCTGATGGTGCCCTATGTGGTACCCGGGGTGGTCTTGGCTATCGGGTTTTTGCTTTGCTTTCAGTACGGCGCGTTTGACCTGATTGGCACCAGCACGATCATTGTGCTGATGTTGTTCGTCCGTCGGCTGCCCTACGGGGTGCGTGCCACCAGCGCGGTGCTGCGCCAGATCAAACCCTCGATCGAGGAGGCGGCAGTCAACCTGGGTGCATCGCCGCTCCAAGCCTTTGCCCGGGTGACCGTTCCCTTGATGCTGCCTGGCGTAATCGCCGGCGCGATGATGAGTTTCATCACGGCCATCAACGAACTGTCAGCCACCCTCTTGCTCTACACCGCTCGCACAACCACCATGCCGGTGCGTATCTACAGTGCCGTGCTGGACGGCGAGTTTGGCATTGCCGCAGCGTTGGCCGCCCTGCTGCTGGCCAGCTCGGGCCTGTGCGTTTTTGTGGTGTTGCGGTTTTCGCAGTCCAAGGAGGCCGCCTTTGTCTGAGTGCAGGCCATGAAGATTGAATCCTGCAGCACGCCCAAATGCCGCGGCCTGTCGCAGCCGGGTGATGACATCCTGGTGGTGTTGCCGCAGTGTCTTTATGCGGTGTTTGACGGCGCTACTGACACCGCCGGGGTGTCGGTGCAGGGCGAATCCCCCGGGCGGCTGGCGGCGCGGCAGGCGGCCCTGGCCATGGTGCGCTATGCGAGCGTCCCCGGCCACGTACCGGCCCCGGCCCAAGCACTGATGGAGACCATGAACCGGTCAATCGCCCATGCCCTCGCCGCCGCTGTTGCCGGGCCGGTGTGGGCCGGCACCACGGCGGCCATCGTGGAAGACGCCGGTGACTGGTTGCATGTCCTGATCGTGGGGGACTCGGGCATTCGCATCAATGGCACCGAGCTGCTGCGGATGCACAAGGACATTGACCTGATCTACACCGCCGGCCGGGTCGGGGTGTTGCGCCAACTGCAGGCGCGTGGCTGGGTGGGGGATGCGCTGGAGCAGCAGACCCGGCAGCTGGTGTTCAAGGGTTTGACCGCTTGTGACCCGCAGTTGCTGTCGGCGCCAGACGTGGCGCAGCTGCTGGCCCAGGCGCAGGCGGCCTGCGCGCCGCGCCTGCAGCCCGATGCCATCGCGCAGGTGCCGCAGCTGTTGCTGGCCGGCATTGCCGGCGGGCAGTACGGCTACTGCAACCGCACCGGCCATTCGCTGGGCTATGCGGTGCTGGACGGCACGCACACCCAAGGCCCCGATGTGCTGAGCCTGTCACGCCGCAAAAGCGAGGTGCACAGCATCGAGTTGTTCACCGACGGCTACCTGTCCTGCCCGAGCGGCACCAGCGTGCGCGACTGGGAGAATGAGTTCATCCGGGTCGAGGCGCAGGACTTTCACAAGTGCGGCGCTTTTGCCGGCGTCAAGGGCTCAACGTCAACCCAGTTCAGCGATGACCGGACCGTGCTGACGGTGCACTTTCACTGAGCGGCGAATCTGGCGGTACATAGGCACGGCCAGCGCCATGCCATGCTCGTTGGCGGAGCAGGTGGGCGTCATCGGGTACACGCCGCGTGGCGTGGATGGTTTGCCAGCGGACGACTTACCACTATGCATTTGAATTCAAAGGAAAACTGATGGAAGCTACCAAAGTGGGGATTCGGGAATTCCGTGCCGGCATCGCCGAGTTCATTGCGTCGAGCACGCCAGTGGCCGCGACGCGCCATGGGCAAACCATTGGTTACTTTATACCGACCCACGGTCAGGCGGAGGCGGACATGGCCTCATTGAAGAAGGCCAGCAAGACCTTGGATCGATTGCTTGCAGCCAAGAGCATTGACGTGGATGCCGTGGTCGCTGAATTTAAAACTACCCGTAAGCGCGCAAGCGCTTCCAAGAAGCCTGTACCTGCGGTGGCATGAGCAACAAAGCCATCGTTCTGGATGCCAACATCCTGATTCGAGCAGTACTGGGCAAGCGGGTGCGAGAGCTCGTCGTTGCCAATACAGGCACGGTGCAGTTCGTCGCGCCCGATGTCGCCTACGCTGACGCTCGAAAGTAGCTTCCCGCGTTGCTGGAAAAAAGAGGCGTGAACAGCGAAGCGGTGCTGACGGTGCTCGATGCAGTGACTTCTATTGTCCTGCCGCTAGAACTGGGTGTTTATTCAGGATGGCAAGCTCAGACGTTACAAAGAATTGCCATGCGCGATGCCGATGACTGGCCTGTGCTCGCCTGCGCCATGGCGATGACCTGTCCCGTATGGACAGAAGATGCCGACTTCTTTGGCACAGGGGTAGCGACTTGGACGACGGATCGCGTCGAGTTGTATTTGGCTTGAACGTCCGCTTAGCTTGATCGCCGACTGAAGGTGTACTTTCACTGAGCAGCGAAGCCCGGTCGGTGCAGCGGCGTATCAGCCCAGCACCCGCTCTGCCGGCACATAGGCATGGCCCAGCGCTTGCGCCACCGCCTCATGCGTCACCTGGCCCAGCGCCACGTTCAGGCCGGCTTTGAGGTGCGGGTTGTCGCGGATGGCCTGCTGCCAGCCCTTGTTGGCCAGCGCCACGGCATGGGCCAGGGTGGCGCTGTTGAGGGCGAAGGTGGAAGTGCGGGCCACGGCGCCGGGCATGTTGGCCACGCAGTAGTGCATCACGCCGTCCACCACAAAGGTGGGGTCGGCATGGGTGGTGGCGTGCGAGGTCTCAAAGCAGCCACCCTGGTCAATCGCCACGTCCACCACCACCGCACCGGCCTTCATGCTGGCAATCATCTGGCGCGTCACCAGCTTGAGCGCGGCAGCGCCGGGGATGAGCACGCCGCCGATCACCAGTTCGGCGTCCAGCACCGTCACGCGCGCGCCCAGCCCCACGGCCATTTGCAGCGCGTGGTTGCCGACCACGCCGGCGCCCAAAATGACCACATGGCCGGCTGGCACGCCCGGCACGCCGCCCAGCAGCACGCCCATGCCGCCCTTGGATTTTTCCAGGTGGGCGGCGCCGGCTTGCACCGCCATGCGCCCTGCCACCTCGCTCATGGGCGCCAATAGCGGCAGGCCGCCGCCGGGGCCGGTGATGGTTTAGTACGCAATGCAGACCACGCTGGATTTGATCAGGGCCCGGGTTTGTTCCGGGTCCGGCGCCAGGTGCAGGTAGGTGTAGAGGATTTGGCCCGGGCGCAGCATGGCGCATTCTTGCGGCTGTGGCTCCTTGACCTTGACGATCATGTCGGCCCAGGCAAACACCTCGGCCGCATCGGCCGCCAGGGTGGCGCTGGCGCTCTGGTACAGCGCGTCACTCAGGCCGATGGCGGCACCAGCGCCACTTTGCACCAGCACGCTGTGGCCATGGGCGCACAGTTCGCGCACACTGGCTGGCGTCAGGCCGACGCGGTACTCGTGGTTCTTGATTTCCTTGGGGAGTCCGATACGCATGCTGCTGTACTCTGGCTGGGGTTGAAGCAGTCAGTGTCGGGCAAGGAGATCGACATTAGAAGCTATATGAAGCAGTCAGCGGTTTCATTCTTCCGGCTAATCAAGCCGGCGCGCCAAGGGCCTCCCAGCGCTCGAGCGCAGCCAGCAGTTCGTCGTCGATCTGGGCGCTGCGTGCCGCCAGACCCAGTGCGCGGGCGTTGCCAGTGGCGTACAGCGTGCCGTCCGCCAGGAGCTTGGCGATGTCCTGTTGCTCGGCTTCTAGGGCAGCAATGCGCTCGGGCAGGCCCTCAAGCTCGCGTTGATCCTTGAAGCTGAGTTTGCGCGCCTTCGGCGGTGGGGCGGCTGGCGCGGTGCTGGGTAGCTCAGGCCGGCTCATCGGCTCGTTTTTTGATAGCTGATCACGCCCGTAATTAAAGGGCTGGGCGCCTTTTTGCCCCTTGCTTTTGGCCAGCTCTGTGGCGCGTTTACTTTGCGTCAGCCAGTCGGTGACGCCACCCTCGTATTCGCGCCAGCGGCCCTCTCCCTCAAAGGCGATGGTGCTGGTGACCACGTTGTCCAAAAAAGTGCGGTCATGGCTGACCAAAAACACCGTGCCGTCGTAATTTTGTAGCAGGTCTTCCAAGAGCTCCAGGGTGTCGATGTCCAGGTCGTTGGTGGGCTCGTCGAGCACCAGCACATTGGCTGGTCGGGCAAACAGGCGCGCGAGCAGCAGTCGGTTGCGTTCGCCACCACTCAAACTGCTGACTGGTGAATTTGCCCGGGCAGGCGAAAACAAAAAGTCGCCCAGGTAGCTCTTGACGTGTTTGCGCTCACGGCCGATCTCGATCCATTCGCTGCCCGGGCTGATGAAGTCTTCCAGTGTGGCCTGCATGTCGAGCGCATTGCGCATTTGGTCAAAGTAGGCCACCTGCACATTGGCGCCCTGTCGTACCGTACCCCAGCGGCTGTGGCCAGGCTCGGGTGCCGGGGCGTTGGCCGGCGCCGGATCGGGCGCGAGCTCGCCCAAAATCAGCTTGAGCAGCGTGGTCTTGCCCGCGCCGTTGGGCCCGAGCAGGCCGACTTTGTCGCCGCGCAGGATGGTGGCGCTGAAGTCGCGCACGATGACTTGCTCGCCAAACGATTTGGAGACATGGGTCAGCTCGGCCACCAGTTTGCCGCTGGCGGCGCCGCTCGCTACGTCCATGTTGACGCTACCCAGAGTCTCGCGCCGCGCTTCGCGTCCGGCGCGCAGCCGGTCCAGGCGGGTGATGCGGCCCTGGGCGCGGGTGCGCCGGGCCTCTACCCCTTTGCGGATCCACACCTCTTCTTGCGCCAGCAGCTTGTCGGCGCGGGCGTTGATCACCGCCTCCTGCGCCAATTGCTCTTCTTTTTGCGTCAGGTAGGCCGCAAAATTGCCGGGGTAAGAGAGCAGGCGCCCGCGGTCAAGCTCCACAATGCGCGTCGCCACCCGGTCTAAAAAAGACCGGTCATGGGTGATGGTGATGATGCTGCCCCTGAACTCCACCAGCAGGCCCTCCAACCAGTCGATCGAGTCGAGATCGAGGTGGTTGGTGGGCTCATCGAGCAGCAGCACATCGGGCTGGGCCACCAGTGCCTGGGCCAGTGCCACGCGCTTTTTGGTGCCGCCTGAGAGGGTTGCCAAAATAGCCCCGGGATCCAGGCGCAGGCGCTGCAGGGTTTCGCTGACGCGCTGTTCCCAGTTCCAGCCGTCCAGTGCCTCGATCTCGCTTTGCATGGCATCCAGATCACCCTGGCCCAGAACATAGGCGTCAATCAGAGACACCACCTTGGCCAGGCCGGCGCTGACGGCCGAAAAAACACTGGCCTGGGCATCAAGCAGCGGCTCTTGGGCCACATACGCGATGCGGGTGTTGCCCTGTACTTGCAGGCTGCCGTCGTCGGGTCTTTCCATACCCGCGAGAATTTTCAGCAAAGACGATTTGCCCGCTCCGTTGCGACCGATCAGGCCAACACGCTCCTGTGACTCAAGGGAGAAATCAGCGTGGTCTAGCAGGGGGACATGCCCAAAAGCGAGTTGGGCGTCAAGCAGGGTGATGAGGGCCATGAGGCCGGGATTATCTACCGGCAGTTTCAAGCCACGCCATGACCCTTGATAAAGGTTTCAAGTTGCTTGATTTGGTCGCCTTGCTGGCTCATGATGTCTCTGACAATGTCGCCAATTGACACCATACCGACCACTTTGCCTTTGGTCAGCACCGGCAAATGGCGGATGTTGCGAGTGGTCATGATGCCCATGCAGAACTGCAGGCTGTCGGTGATGGCGACGGTGACTGGCGCCGGGGTCATGATTTCAGCCAGTCGGGTTTGCCGTGCATTGAGGCCCGGCAGCAGCACCTTGATGGCGCAGTCACCCTGGGTGACGACGCCCACCAAGGTGCCATCGTCTATCACCAACACCGATCGCACCCGGTTTGAGCGCATCAATTCGAGTGCCTGGTGCACCTGATCGGTGGAGCTCAGGGAAAACAATTGGCCGGATTTTTTATTCAGGCAGGCTTTGACCGACGACATAGGTTTAATCTCTTTAAAAAAGACGCAGAATGAAGGCGCGGGATCGCTATAACTCGTCCTGCTCCGGCGCGCCGGGTGGGCTATTGAGTTTGATCAGGTTCCAGCGGATCACCAAGGCGGCAACTGCCAGCAGCAAGACAGCGCCGCTCTCGTAAATCAGATTGACCGCATTCGTCTCTTTGCCCTGCAAAATAATCAGCCGGCACAGCGCCGTGACGGCAATAAAAATCGGGATGGTGATGGGAATGCGGCGGTTCTTGTAAAAGCCCGCCACCATGCCAAGAACCTCTGCGTAAATGAAGAGCAGCAGCAGGTCCGTGAGCTTGACTGAGCGCGCCAAGACAATGGTGAACATCTCCAGACCCACAGCATAAACAGTGAAGCCGGCGATCAACACCAGGATGGCTTTTTCTATGCCGACGATGAACTCGTAAATTTTCATGGACCCTACCTTGTAACCAGCCGCACTGAGTTCGGGCTTTAACCGAGGCGAGCCAGGCTTTGCCCAGCCGGTCCAATAAGCCCAGCTTGGGCCAAAGCCCGGTCGGCATGAGCGCATATGGCGCCTGGCGTGGTGAACCAGATCTGCCCGAGGTCCCGCGCCCGGCACAGGTGCTCCAAGGCTGCTCGCAAGTGGCGCAGCCGGTAGGGCTGACCCATCAGGTAGGGGTGTAGCGCAATGCCCATCACCAGCGGCTGTTGGCGGGCCTGCAGCAGCATCTCGTCAAAGTTGTCGACGATCATTTGGCAAAAATCCTTGGCGTCCATTTGCCGCGCCATGATCATCGGTATGTCATTGAGTTCCTGCGGGTAGGGCACAGCCCAGAGCGCCTGGCCGCTGCGGGTGCGCATGGGCAGCGGCTGCTCGTCATGGCACCAATTCAGGGTGTAGCGGTAACCCGTCTCGGCCAGCAAATCGGGGGTTAGCGTGGTCTCGGAAATCCAGGGCGATAGCCAGCCTTGGGGCGCCGCATGGCCGTGGGCCAGCATGCGATTACGGCAATGGACCAGCAACTCACGCTCGGCCACTTCGCCCAGACTGCCTTGCCGCTCGGCATTGCTGTGGCCGTGGCCAATCAACTCGTCGCCACGCGCCACCAGGGCCGCCACCAACTCCGGGCAGTGTTCATAGAGCGCGGTATTGATCAATGCGCCGGTCGGCAGTCCGAGGGTGTCAAACAGTTCCAAGCAGCGCCAGGCCCCTACGCGGTTGCCGTACTCGCGCCAAGCGTAATTCAGCACGTCGGGTGGCGGTGATGCTGGCCCGATGCAGGCGCCCAGCCCCTGGCCAAACGCAAAGTGTTCGACATTAAAGCCCAGGTACACCGCCAAGCCAGCACCATTGGGCCAACGGTAAGAAGCCCGTTGCTCGATGCTGCAGTAGTCAAACCGCCCGTGTGTAGGCAGGGGGCCAAGATACTGGGCGGACATGTGAAGATACTGGGCTTGCGGAGAACGGCGGGAGGATGCAGAGTATAGATTTGGGGGAAACCGCGCCACGGTTCATTAAACTGCGGCAGCACCCGGTTGCTGTGATGAAGAACAAAAGCCCTCCATGACGCCAAAAAAAACTCTGCTGCGCATAGGCGCGGGCGCTGGCTTCGCGGGCGATCGTATCGCCCCGGCCCGCGAGTTGGCGCAGCAAGGGGAGCTTGATTACCTGGTGTTTGAATGTCTGGCCGAGCGCACCATTGCCCTGGCGCAACTCGAGCGCAGCCGGCATCCGATGCTCGGCTTTGACCCGCTGTTGGCGCAACGCATGCGTGCGGTACTGGCGCCCTGTTTGAGCCAGGGTGTTCGGATCATCAGCAACATGGGAGCAGCCAACCCGCTGCAGGCGGGCCATGAGGTGCTGCGGATCGCCGCTGAGCTTGGGCTGCCCCAGGTGCAGGTGGCTGTGTTGCTCGGTGATGATGTGCTGGAGGTCTTGCGCAACCGCGGCCAAAGTCTGGCGGTACTTGAGTCATCGGCAGCTCTGGCAGACCTGCTGCCGCGCGCCCTGTCGGCCAATGTCTACCTGGGTGCTGAGGCCCTGTTGCCTGCACTTCGCACCAACGCGCAGGTGATCATTACTGGCCGGGTTGCCGACCCGGCGCTTTTTCTGGCGCCGCTCATACACCACTTCGGCTGGCGTTTGGACGATTGGCAACGCCTGGGCCGCGGTGTGCTGGTGGGGCATTTGTTGGAGTGCGCCGGGCAAATCACCGGGGGCTATTTTGCTGATCCGGGTTTCAAAGATGTGCCCAAGCTGGCGTGGTTGGGTTTTCCACTGGCTGAAGTTCAGGCCAGTGGCGATGCCGTGATCACCAAGGTGGCGGGCTCGGGCGGCTGCGTCACCGCCGCCACCTGCACCGAGCAGCTGCTGTATGAGATTGATGACCCGGCACTTTACCTGCAGCCCGATGTGGTGGCCGACTTTTCCGCAGTGCGCTTTGAGCCCGCCGGGCCAGACCGAGTGCGGGTGAGCGGGGGGGACGGGCAGGCCAGGCCCCAGACCCTCAAGGTCAGCGTGGGCTACCGCGATGGCTTTATCGGCGAGGGCCAAATTTCTTATGCTGGGCCGGGCGCGCAGGACCGTGGACAGCTGGCACTCGAGCTGGTGCGCCAGCGCCTGGGCGATGCCGGTCTGGGCGACTTTGACAGCCGCTTTGAGTTGATTGGCCTCAACGCCCTGAGCGGCCCGGTGCAACAAGCCTTGCACCCGCGCCGGCCAGAGCCGACCGAGGTGCGGGCCAGGGTTGCCCTGCGCGTGGCCACTGAGCAACAGGCACAGGCGGTAGCCCATGAAGTCGAGGCGCTCTACCTCAACGGCCCTGCCGGCGGCGGCGGCGCTACCCGCTCGGTCAAGGAGGTGATAGCAGTGGCCTCGGTGCTCATTCCGCGTGAATGGGTCAGCACCCGGATTGAGCTCCTAGGCGCAGGGCCAGGGCCATGAGCCGCCCAAAATCTGTGCTGCTGCGCGACATTGCCCACGCCCGTAGCGGTGACAAAGGCTGCCGTGCCACGCTGTCGGTGATCGTGTACCGCCTGAAAGACTTCGCCCTGATCGAGCAGGCGCTCACCGCGCAGCGGGTGCGCCTACACTTGTGCGCCATCGTTCACGGCGCGGTGGAGCGCTACGAGCTGGCGCATCTGGGCGCCCTGCACTTTGTGTTGCACGACGCTCTGGGCGGCGGGGTCACCCGATCGCTGGCGCTCGATGCCCATGGCAAGTGCCTGAGCGCCATGCTGCTGGGCATGCGCATTGAGCCGACCAGAGCCGACATTTTTTACAACCCGATGGAGACACCATGACACACAAAATCAAAAATCTGTTGGCCCTGCTGCTGGCCCTGGGCGCCTGCGCGGTGCAAGGGCAAAACTTCCCGACCAAGCCGATCAAGGCCATCATCCCCTTTGCGCCCGGCAGCGCCACCGACCAGATTGGTCGTGCCTTTGCCCAAAAAATGTCCGATATATTGGGCCAAGCCGTGGTGGTGGAAAACAAGGCCGGCGTCAATGGCATGTTGGGCGCCGACGCGGTGGCCAAAGCCACGCCAGACGGCTACACCATTTTGATCGGCACCAACAGCACCAACGCTGCCCTGAAAAGCCTGATGAAAAAACTACCCTATGACCAGGACACGGCCTTCGCGCCAGTGGCCTACATGGGCTCGGTGCCGCTGATTGTGGCGGTCAACAATGATGTGCCGGTGCGCACCCTGCGCGAGCTCACGGAACTGGCCCGCGCCAAACCCACCGTGCTGACCTACGCCAGCGCCAGCACCTCGCAGCGGGTATCGACCGAGATGCTCTCCAGCATGGCGGGCATACAGATGACTTATGTGCCTTACAAAAGCGGCCCGGCCGCCATGACTGACCTGATCGCTGGCCAGGTTAACCTGTTCACCGCCGACTTTGCGGTGATGTTGCCGCAGGTCAAGGGTGGCAAGGTGCGCGGGTTGGCGGTGACCTCAAGCCAACGCTCCAAGGCCGTGCCTGAGCTGCCAACGGTCAACGAGGCGCTGGGCCTCAAAGACTACGAGCTGATCGCCTTCTTTGCCATCTACGCGCCCGCCGGAACCCCAGCCGATGCGATCCAAAAACTCAACCGGGCGGCCAACGCGGCGGCGGTCGACAAAGATTTACTGGAGCGCTTTTCGGCCCTGGGTTTTGAGACCGCGCCGGCCTCGCCCGATGCGCTGGGCCAGCGCACCGCTGCCGAAACCATCAAATGGGCCAAGGCTATTCGCGAAGCCAAAATCGAAACCGAGTAAGCCCCAGGTCTTCGACAGCCAAGGGGGGCAGCGCTGTGTCGCATATTTGGCGTTGGCTGGCTTGGGGCCTGCTGGCCCCTGTGCTGCTGGCCGCGCTGGGCTTGCAACTCTCTGGGCACGGCTACATCTGGCGCGCTTTGGCCGCCACTTACCTGCAAGGCCATGCCACTGCGCACATTGACGATGCCAACAACTTCGAGCAACGCCGGATTGCCGCGGGGGCGGCGCAAGACTGGCCGAAAGCTCCCCGCTACAACCAGCAGCCCCTGGCCCCCGAGATGCAGGCCTACCTCAAGCAGTACGGCACGGCTGGCTTTTTGGTGGTGCACAACGGCGCCCTGCTGCACGAGCAGTACTTTGCGCCCTACGACCAAAGCAGCCGCACCAATGCATTCTCGGTCGCCAAGACCATCACCACGATGCAGGTTGGTATGGCGATGCAGCAGGGAATCATCGCCAGTTTTGATTCAGCCATCACCACCCGGCTTCCGGAATATGCCACCAATTCGTGGGCTGCCAAGGCCACCCTGGCCCAGCTCTCGAGCATGACCTCAGGGCACGACTGGACCGAAAACTACTACCTGCCGATCAACATCACCACCGAGCTCTACTTTGGCAAGAACGCCCGTGAACTGGTACTAGGCCAGGGTTTTGAGCGGGAGCCGGGCAGTGCCTACGAGTACAGCAGTGACAGCGCCCAACTGCTGGGGGTATACCTGCAGCGTGCCTTGGAGGCTAAACAAAAAGACCTGGCCATCAGCGCGCACCTGTCGCGCAGCCCGTGGCAGCCCTTGGGCATGCTGCGCGACGGTATCTACACACTAGACCGCGACGGCGCCCGGGGAGGCATCGAGCGCACCTTCTGCTGCATCTTCGCCACAGCCCGGGACTTTGCAAAATTCGGCCAACTGCTGTTGCAAGACGGCCGGTGGCAGGGCCAGACCCTGCTTGACACAGCCTTTGTCGAGCGCATGCGCAAACCCGGCCTCAAGCCCTACTACGGCCATTCGCTCTGGCTGGATTGGCAGTACCAACATCCTTTCTACCTGATGCAGGGGCACCAGGGCCAGTATGTGATTGTGGTGCCCTCCAAGCAGCTGGTGGTGGTGCGTCTGGGCCAGTTCCGCAACAAGACCGACAAGGGCCCCAATGGCATCATCCCCAGCGAGGTTTACCGCTTTGTTGATCAGGCGGTGGCGCTGGCGCAGTGACTTCAGGCGGCCCGCCCACCGGCCCCAGATGCGATACTAAAGACCATGCATGTTTGTTGTTTGCTCGCGGCCCTGCGGCTCACCGCCCGCCCATGAAAGACCACTACGCCGCCCTGCGTTTGGGCAGCGATGCCGCGCTGGCCGACATCAGAAAAGCGTTTCGCCAACAAGCGGCGATTTACCACCCCGACCGAAACAGCGCTGCGGATGCGCCCGCCCGTTTCCGAGCGGTACAAGAAGCCTACGAGGTACTTTCTGACGAGGTCAGGCGACAAGCCTACGACGACAACCGCCGGCGTAACCTGCTTGATGATCCCCAACAAACCGCCAGAGAGATCTGGCAGAACTACTTTAAAACCATTCTTCAAGATCGACTTTGATGGGTACAACACCGTGAGTATTTCGCCTTTTTTCCACAACCTGGCCAGCGCTTACCAAGCCGAGATGGATGACTTGAGCTCGGACTCCGAGGGCAAAGACGTGTTGCGTCAACGCCTGACAGACAAGCGCCAGGAGATTGGGTTTTTGCGCCAGATGATTGAAGTCAGCCCCGAGATGGTGGCGGTGGTGTTTCACCAGGGCTTTGAGTTCAAGCGCCCCGGGCTGATGGAGCAGGTGGTTAGCCAGGGTTCTGACGAACTTCTGGCTTGGGGCGGCTTAGCGGACGCGGTGGGTTTGCGGCCCTGGGCACAGACCCTGGCCACGGAAGTCCTGAAAGAGCCCAGGGGGGCTTGGTTTATGAGCCTGGCAGCTGGGCTGGAATACCTCTACAGCAAACCCGGATCAAGCCCCAGTTCAGCCCAAGACGAGGTCGAACGCGACCCGCATGGCCAGGGCTCCGACGATGACCAAGACCCGCAAGAGCAAAGCCTCGACGAGGCGGGTGCAGATTGGCTGGCCGAGCAGGGCTTTGACCGCAAAGACTGAGCCCAAGCGCCAAACCACCGATTGTTGAACCGAAAGCGCCCATGAACCAGCTCGCCCTGATCGCCAAAACCCAAAGCCTGATTGCCTCGGGTGACATTGTGGGCGCCGAGTCTGCCCTGGTGGAGCTGGCCGATGCCGAGGGCGATCAAGCCCTGATGGTGGTGCTGGCGCAACTGCCGCCCAAAGATATTCTGGCGGTGATCCGGGAATACGACAATTCCCGGGAGTCTTTGATTAACCTACTTGTCACACCCGAGCAATTTGCCCGCGCGGTGGTCATCGAAAAACACTACAAAGACCTCACGCACACCCATTTGCGCGGCATGCTCAACTCGATCATTTTTCGGGACGGCGCCGACCCGGCCGAGTTCATGCATGCGATCGGCAACCTAGAGGGCGGCGCCGAGGCGCTGGCCGACTACTTTGCCGAGAAGCGCAGCCGGATCGAGGCCTTTGCCCGGAGCGGCACCTTTGATACCGCTGAAGACGATGGCGAAATACTGACAGACAGCGCCTTGTTGGCCTCGGCCTACATCAAGCCCCGTGTCGAACAAGACGAGGTGGCCGACCAAGACTGGATGGAGCTGGCCTGGATTTTGCGCTACCAGTGCGCCGACCTGTTCATTGAAATGCTGCTGGTATTGCGCGCCAAGGCACGGGCATTTGATGCCGGCCTGGTCGAAGAAGATGAGGCTGAGGCTGACGACGACAAGGTTGATACCCGAGACACCGACCGCGGAACAGCCACGCCGGCGGCGCGCGAGTCTGACGAAGAGTCAGCCATCTGACCGACCAGACCACCGACCGATTCACTGGCCAGCCTTTAGCACCAATGTCCACCGTCTCCTTGTTTGACGCCAGGCCTTTTTTTGAAAAAGTCCTGGCCTATGGTGTGCAACACAGCATCATCTCGCACGACAGAATCGAAGCCATGGGCCAGGAGGCGCCCAAAGGCATGGTGCAGATTGCCCGTTACTTTGGCAGCGAATTCTTGCGCCCCGAGCTTGAACAAGCGCGCGCGCGCCTGGTCAACCTGGTCAGCCTGCATTTAGAGCACAGCAGCGGCGGCGATCTGCGGCTGGCGGCCCAAGCGCTGTGCGAGCACTCGCTGCTCTCGCGGTCCAAAGGTGGTGCGGACCTACTTAAAGCGCTGATCGTCATGCCGCAAAACAGCCACTTCGGCATGAACGAGGGCGGTGGTTTTACCGACGAGCACATTCCCCAGCTGGCCAAGTGGTCGTTGCGAGCGCTGGCCGATTACCGGGCTGAGTTGGCGCAGCGCAGTGCGGTGGCCCTGGTGCTTGATGCTGCCACCTGGCTGGCCCAGCGGCTGGGCGTCGAGGCAGAAGACCTCCAAGATGCCGGCAAAGACGCCGAGGCGGTGATACGCACCGCGCTGCTGCTGGCGGCACTCAAGCGCACCGAGATGCCCGACTGGGCCCGCTTTGAAAGCCTGATTGCAGACCTGCGGAAAAAACACGGCGCAGGCCAAGCCAGCGTCGGTAGGCCCGCAGCTTCTGCCAAACCCTTGGCCATTGCCCTGCCCCAAAACCTACCCGAAGCCTTGGTGCCGGTGGTGGTGGCGGTGCGGGCCAC
>SHXM01000069.1 GCA_009693325.1 Rhodoferax sp. | reverse complement strand
TTTTATGCCGGGGCTTGCGACAAACTGCACGGCGACACCATCCCCTACCTAGACGGCTACAGCGTGCTGACCTGGCGCGAGCCACACGGGGTAACCGGCCATATCATTCCCTGGAACTACCCGATGCAGATTTTCGGGCGCAGCGTTGGCGGGGCTTTGGCCGCTGGCAACACCTGTGTCGTGAAACCCGCTGAAGACGCCTGCCTATCCTTGCTGCGCGTGGCCGAACTGGCCACCGAGGTGGGTTTTCCGCCCGGCGTCATCAACATTGTCACCGGCTATGGTCATGAGGTGGGCGACGCGCTGGCGCGCCACCCCGGCGTCGATCACATCAGCTTTACCGGCAGCCCTGGCGTTGGCACCTTGATTCAGCAGGCCGCATCCCTTCGGCATTGCCCGGTCACCATGGAACTCGGGGGCAAGAGCCCGCAAGTCGTTTTTGCCGATGCTGACCTGGACGCCGCCGTGCCGGCCATCCTCAACGCGATTGTGCAAAACGCAGGGCAAACCTGCTCTGCTGGCGCGCGTCTGTTGGTTGAGCAGGCAATTTACGAGCCGCTGCTGGCCCGCCTTGGCGCCGAGTTTGCAAAGCTGCGGGTCGGGCCGGCCGGCATGGACCTGGATCTGGGCCCATTGATACGCCGCAGCCAACAGCAACGGGTGGCGGGCTTTCTGGCCGACGCCAGGGCTGCGGGCCTGATGGTGGTGGGCGCGGGTAAGGTGGTCGATACGGCGCCAGAAGGGGGCTTTTATCAGGCACCCCTGTTGTTGCGCGATGTGCCGGTTGGCCACCGATTGGCGCAAGAAGAGGTGTTTGGTCCGGTGCTTTGCGCGCTGCCCTTTGCTGATGAGGCGCAGGCCGTGACACTGGCCAATGCCACCGATTTTGGCCTGGTGGCGGGTGTCTGGACCCGCGATGGGGCACGCCAGTTCCGCTTGGCCAAGCGAATCCGCAGCGGCCAGGTGTTCATCAATAACTATGGTGCCGGCGGTGGCGTGGAGCTTCCTTTTGGCGGGGTTAAATCCAGCGGCTACGGGCGGGAAAAAGGCTTTGAGGCATTGCACGGTTTCACCACCCTAAAAACTGTGGCCATCAGGCACGGCTAAACGGCCGCGCAAGTCATGCCAGAATAAGAACTGCAGCCGGCGAGCAAGACCGTCGGGCCGAGACCCTCTGCAAACCTTATTCAACCCTGATCCAAGCCATGAGCCAACGCGTCAAAAACAAATCCGTCATCGTCACCGGCTCGGCCGGCGGCATCGGCGAAGGCATCGCCAAACGGCTGGCCGAACAGGGCGCACAGGTGATCGTCAATGACATCGACCCGCTGCGAGGAGAGCAGGTGGCAGCAGCGATCAGATCGGCCGGCGGGCTGGCCTCTTTTTTTGCCGCCGATGTGACCCGCTCAGACCAAGTTGCTGCGCTGGTGGCTGCCGCAGTAGAGCGCCATGGGCGGCTTGATGTGATGGTGAACAATGCCGGCTGGACCCACCGTAATCGCCCGGCGCTAGAGGTCAGCGAGGATGAATTCGACAAGTGCTACGCAGTCAACGTGAAGAGCATTTACCTTGCCACCATCCATGCCACACCAGTGTTTCGGGCCCAGGGTGGCGGCAGCTTTATCAACATTGCCTCAACAGCGGGCATACGCCCCCGCCCTGGCCTGACCTGGTACAACGGCTCCAAGGGGGCGGTCATCACCACATCAAAATCATTGGCGGCCGAGCTGGGGCCTGAGAATATCCGCGTGAACTGCATCAACCCGGTGTTTAACCCCGACACCGGCTTGGCAGCAGAATTTGCCGGAGGCCCACTGACCGAGGAGCGGCGGGAAAAGTTTCGCGCCAGCATACCGCTGGGTCGGTTTTCAACTGCGCTGGATGTCGCAAACGCCGTCCTTTATTTGGCCAGCGACGAGGCCAGTTTTATCAGCGGCGTCTGCCTTGAGGTAGACGGGGCGCGCTGCGTATGAGCAGCCTGCATGGGGCTGCCCCGGACAGCGCCTGTGGCTGAAAGAATCATCCCGCTGCTGGACCACCGGGCGCGGGTTTTGCAGCCCCCGGCGGCCGCATTCGCGCCGGCCACCCGGCTGGGCGCCAACGGCCAACTCACCGATACCATGGGTCGGCCACTGCGAGACCTGCGCATCAGTGTCACCGACCGCTGCAACTTTCGTTGCAGCTACTGCATGCCCAAAGAGGTGTTCGACCAGGAATACGCCTATCTGCCACAGGCCGAGCTTCTGTCGTTTGAAGAAATTACCCGGCTGGCCCGGGCCTTTGTGGCCCACGGCGTGCAAAAAATTCGCCTCACCGGGGGCGAGCCACTGCTGCGCAAGAACATCGAATTGCTGATCGAGCAATTGGCCAGCCTGCGCACCCTCCAAGGTTTGCCGCTTGACCTCACGCTGACCACCAATGGCGCCCTGCTCAAGCGCAAAGCTGCAAGCCTGAAGGCCGCGGGCTTGCAGCGCGTGACCGTCAGCCTGGACGGACTCGACGACACCGTATTCCAACGCATGAACGATGTCGCGTTTCCGGTCTCGGAAGTGCTCGCGGGCATTGATGCGGCGCAGGCGGCTGGCTTGGGGCCGATCAAAATCAACATGGTGGTCAAGCGCGGCACCAATGAGCAGGAAATCCTGCCCATGGCCCGGCACTTTCGGGGCAGCGGCATGGTGCTGCGTTTCATCGAGTTCATGGACGTGGGGGCAACCAACGGCTGGCGTCTGAACGAAGTGCTGCCCTCGGGCGAACTGGTTCGGCAGATCCATGCCGATTTGCCCTTGCTCGCCCTGAGTCCCTCGGCACCGGGCGAGACAGCCGAGCGCTGGGGCTATGCAGACGCAAGCGGCCAGTGGGACCGCAGTGCCGGGGAAATAGGTGTCATCAGCAGCGTCACCCAGGCTTTTTGTGGCAGCTGCAACCGGGCCCGTTTGTCCACCGAGGGCAAGCTCTACCTGTGTCTGTTCGCCACCCAGGGCCATGACCTGCGCGGCCTGTTGCGCAGTGGGGCGGTCGGGGCAGATCTGGTGTCTGCCATTGGCCACATCTGGCAGGGGCGTACCGAGCGTTACTCCGAACTGCGCAGCCTTCAGGCCGGCGACACAGGCACGGCTCGGCGGGTCGAGATGAGCTACATCGGTGGCTGAGCAAATCAGCCCGGCCGACATCACCGGCCTGATACTGGCTGGTGGGCGTGGCTCGCGCATGGGCGGCGTGGACAAGGGCTTGCAAAGCTACAACGGCCTGCCAATGGCCCTACACACCCTGACCCGCCTGCAAATTGGCGGCTCGGTGGGCCAAGTCATGATCAATGCCAACCGTAATCTGGCGGCTTATGAGTCATTTGGAGCGGCTGTCTGGCCTGATGTTTTGGCAGACTATGCCGGGCCATTGGCGGGTTTTTTGACCGGTCTGGAGCGCTGCGAAACCCCTTATCTGGTAACCGTGCCCTGCGACACCCCCCGACTGCCAATCGATCTGGTGCCCCGTTTGGCGCGGGCAATGCAAGACCAGGATGCCGAGATCGCCATGGCGGCAGCGCCAGAGGCTGGAGCCGAGGGCCAGTTGCAGCTGCGCCCGCAGCCGGTTTTTTGCCTGTTGCGCGTGAGCCTGCTCGAGAGCCTGGTGGCCTTCACCCACGAAGGCGGGCGCAAGATTGACGCCTGGACGGCGCGCCACAACACCGTACTCACCCCCTTTGACTTACCCGGCGACGACCCCCGTGCCTTCTTCAATGCCAACACACTGGCAGAGCTGCGCGAACTCGAAGGCTGGCGGCCATGAGCTCTGTGGCAGAAGTTGCTGCCCAACTGCAAGGCTACGACCCGCAGGCGCTCAGCGTGGCTGGTGTCAACGAGTTTCTGCTGCGCCTGGTGCACAGCATTGATGCGCCGCAGCAACTACCCCTGTTTGAAGCGCTGGGTCGGGTGTTGGCAGACGATGTCATTTCGCCCATCAATGTGCCGCCTCATGACAACTCGGCCATGGACGGCTTCGCCCTGCGCGGCTCCGAGCTGCGGCCCGGCGCGCCCTTGCAGCTGAGCCGGGTTGGGACCGCTTTGGCCGGGGTCGCCTGGCGAGGCACAGTAGGCCCGGGCGAGTGCGTCAAGATCATGACCGGGGCGGTGATGCCCGATGGGCTAGACACCGTGGTGCCACAAGAGCTTGTCAAGCGACTGGCGCAGGACGACCTGCGTATTGAAGTCCCGGCCAATCTGCTTAAGCTCGGCGATAACCGGCGCCGCCTGGGCGAAGACCTGCGCTGTGGCGAGGTCGCCTTGAAAAAAGGCGCGCACCTCGGCCCGGCTGCGCTGGGCCTGGTGGCGAGTCTGGGCCTGGCAACGGTGCAGGTTCAGCGGCGCCTGAAGGTCGCCTATTTTTCTACCGGCGACGAAATCTTGAGCCTGGGTGAGCCCCTGCGCGAGGGTGCGGTGTACGACAGCAACCGCTACACCCTGTTTGGCCTGCTCAGCCGGCTTGGTTGCGAGGTGGTTGACCTGGGTGTCGTGCGCGACCAGCCCGCTTTGCTCGAGGCCGCCTTCATCGATGCTGCCAGCCATTGCGATGCCATCATCACCAGCGGGGGCGTGAGCGTGGGCGAGGCCGACTTCACCAAAGCAATGATGAAAAAACTCGGCGACGTGGCATTTTGGAAAATCGCCATGCGCCCAGGACGGCCCATGGCGGTGGGCCGAATCGGCCAGGCCCTGCTGTTTGGCCTGCCAGGCAACCCGGTGGCGGTGATGGTGACTTTTTTGGCCTTTGTGCGCCCCGCCCTGCTGCGGCTGATGGGCAGCAGCGCACTGCTGCCACCCCTGCTCAAGGCCTACAGCCTGGAGCCGCTACGCAAAAAACCAGGCCGCACCGAATACCAGCGCGGCACCGTGAGCACCACAGCCGATGGCTCACTGAGGGTTAAAACCACCGGCAACCAGGGCTCGGGCGTGCTGAGCTCCATGGTGCAGGCCAATGGGCTGATCGTACTGCACCATGCTCAGGGTGACGTGGCAACCGGAGAGCCAGTCGATGTGATGATGTTCGACGGCGCAATCTAAACCGGCCCAGCAAGGACCACCCAGCGGGCACCGCCCCGACTACTTGGCCAGCACCGCTTCGCCCGCAGGCAGTACCCCCCGGCTGGGCGCCGTCTCAGGCATTGGCACGGCTTGGGCGGCCAAGGGCTGCACCAACTGCTCGGGCGGCGGGTGGTGGGCTGCATCAGGGTCAAGCGTGGGCTCTTTGTTGGCACCCGGCGCATGTTTGCGCGCCAGCAGGGTGTACATGGTGGGAACCACAAATATTGTGAGCAGGCTGCCAAGTGCCATGCCGCCCACAATCACCCAGCCAATTTGGCGCCGGCTCTCAGCCCCGGCGCCAGTGGCCAGGGCCAGGGGCACCGCCCCCAGCACCATGGCGCCGGTGGTCATCATGATGGGGCGCAGGCGCTGGATAGCTGATTTTTTAATCGCCTGCAGCGTGTCGAGGCCCTGCTCGCGCAGCTGGTTGGCAAACTCGACGATCAAAATACCGTGTTTGGTGATCAGCCCCACCAAAGTAATCAGACCGATCTGGCTGAACACATTGAGTGTGCCTCCCGACAATTTGAGCGCCATCAAGGCCCCGGCCATTGACAGCGGCACGCTGAGCAAGATAACCAAGGGGTCAACAAAGCTCTCGAACTGCGCGGCAAGCACCAAAAATATAAACAGCAGTGCCAAGGCGAACACCAGGGTCAGGGCATCAGACGACTTGCGAAATTCACGACTGCTGCCATTGAGGTCGGTGGCATAGCCGGGCTTGAGCACTTTTTTGGCCGTGGCGTCCATAAAGTCCAGCGCCTCGCCCATGGAGTAGTCGGCCGACAGGTTGGAGGTGATCGAGGCCGAGCGGCGCTGGCCAAAGTGGTTGAGCTCCCGTGGCACCACCACCTCGCGAATCTTGACCAAGGCCGCCAGCGGGATCATGGCATCGCCTCGCCCACGCACATATATTTTTTCAATATCGTCGGGCGTGTCACGACCGCTGGGGGTCGTTTGAACGATCACGTCGTACTGCTCGCCTTCGCGCTTGTAGCGTGTGACCTTGCGCCCACCGAGCATGGTTTCAACGGCCCGGGCGATCAGGTCAACCCCGACGCCCATGTCTGCAGCCCGTTCACGGTCGACTTCGAGCTTGATCTCGGGCTTGTTCAGGCGCAGATCGGTATCCACCTGCACAAAGCCCGGATTTTTCGCCAACTCATCCTGAAAAGCCCGTACCGCCTGAGACAGGTTTTGATAACTGTCCGAGGTGATGATCACAAAATTGATCGGCCGCTGGATGAATCCTTGGCCCAAGGAGGGCGGCGTGACTGGAAATGCGGTGACGCCCGACAGACCAGCCACCCGGGGCGTCATTTCACGGGCTATCTCCAGCGTGGTTCGGCTGCGCTCCTCCCAGGGCTTGGCACGAAAAAATATATTCCCCTGCGCCACAGTCGGGTTGCCAACAGTGGCAAAAACCCGGTCGAATTCAGGAAAACTCTGGCCGACCCGCTCGACGATCTGGGCGTAACGGTTGGTGTATTCAAGGGTTGAGCCATCAGGGGCATTGAGTTGGGCCACCACCACGCCACGGTCTTCAATCGGCGACAACTCGCGCTTGATTTCCCCCAACATGAGCCAGGACACCACGCCGCTGCCAATCATCACCAACACCACCAGCCAACGCTGGCGCAGAGTCCAGCTCAGTGCGTGGCCATAGCCGCGGGTGACGCCTTGCAAGACCGCCTCCATCGTCCGGTCAAACCAAGAGGGTTTGGGGTTGTGCCGCAGCAGAACCGAAGACAACATCGGCGAAAGCGTCAAGGCCACCAAGCCCGACACCACCACCGCACCCGCCAGGGCCAGGGCAAACTCGGTAAACAAACGCCCAGTGCGCCCAGGAGAAAAGGCCAGGGGCGCATAGACCGCCACCAGCGTCATGGTCATTGCCACAATTGCAAAACCCACCTCTCTGGCGCCACGAATCGCAGCCTGAAAAGGCGCCATGCCCTCCTCAATATGCCGGTAAATGTTTTCCAGCATGACGATCGCATCATCAACCACCAGGCCAATTGCCAACACCAGGGCCAGCAGGGTCAGCGTGTTAATGCTAAACCCGGCCACCGCCATCAGGGCAAAAGTCCCAACCAGGGCCACCGGTATCGTCAGCAGTGGAATGATCGACGCTCGCAGCGTGCGCAAGAATACAAAAATAACCAGCGCCACCAACACCGAGGCCTCAAGAATGGTCGTGAACACTCCTTTGATGGAGCGCTCAATAAACACCGAGTTGTCGTTGGCCACCTCCACCTGCACGCCGGGCGGCAGGTCGCGCTGCACCTTGACCAGCAGCTTGCGAACACCGGCCGACAAATCGAGCGGATTGGCTGTGGCCTGGCGGATCACGCCCACCCCGATCGAGTCACGGCCATTCAGGCGCACGCTGGAGCGCTCGTCCACCGAGGCCTGCTCGACCCGCGCCACATCGGCGATGCGGATAGGCTGCCCGTTCACGGTGCGTATCACCACCTGCGCGAATTCTTGAGGCCGTTGCAAGTCAGTCGCTGCTGTGACATTGAATTCCCGCATGCGGCTCTCAATGCGGCCGGCCGGCACTTCCAGGTTGGAGCGTCGCAGCGCGTCTTCAAGGTCTTGCACGGTCAGCCGGTAAGCGGCGAGTTTGTCGGGGTCTACCCAAACCCGCATGGCAAACTTGCGCTCGCCCTGCACGATGACATCAGCAGCGCCAGGGGCGGTCTGCAACACCGGCTTGACCAGTGTGTTGGCCATTTCGGAGAGCTGTAGCGAGGTGTGTGTGTCCGAGCTCAGCGCCAAAAAAATGACCGGGAAAGCATCAGCCTCAACCTTGGCGATCACCGGCTCATCGATGCCCTGGGGCAGTCGCTGGCGCACCCGGGTGACTTTGTCACGCACATCGGCGGCGGCTGAATCAGCATCGCGAGTGAGCGCGAAGCGCACCGAAATCTGGCTTCGCTCTTGCCGGCTGTTGGAGGTGATCACATCAACCCCCTCAATGCCAGCGAGCGAGTCTTCGAGCACCTTGGTAACCTGGCTTTCCATCACGTCGCTGGATGCGCCCGTGTAGAGGGTGCTCACTGACACCACGGGCTCGTCGATTTTCGGGTACTCGCGCACGCTCAGCCGGTTGAAGCTGACCGCGCCAATCAGGACGATCAGCAGGGACAAAACGGTGGCAAAGACCGGGCGGCGGATAGAGGTTTCAGCCAATTGCATGCTGGTTCTCCGAGGGGGTCAACGGCTGGCAGCCGAGGCTGGCGGTGCGGCTGCTGGCGCGCTGGCGGCTGCAGCGCTGGCTGCGGATGCCGCCCCCTGCGGCGGGCGCCCGAGCTCAATGATGCGCAGGGCGGTGCCGTCCCGCTGCAAACGCTGCTGACCAGCGGTCACAACGGTTTGGCCTTCGCTCAGCCCATCGAGCACCTGCACCTTGCCTTGGCGACGGGCGCCGAGCTTGACCTCTTGGCGCAAGGATACAAACTTGGTGTCTGGTGGCAGCGCTGGTGGAGCAACCGCGCCAGAGGCAGCAACTGCTGGCGCAGGCAGTTCAGAGGGCTCGATCACTTTGATGACAAACTGTCGTCCGCCCTGTGGCACGATGGCCTCCTCAGGCACCACCAAGGCCTCCGGGTTGATTGAAAACACCGTGGTCACCCGGGCAAACATGCCAGGTCGCAAGGGTGCTGGCTCGCCAGCGCCGCCCGGGCCCTGAGCGCCTGCTCGTCCAGCAGGCCGGCCACCGGCCGAAGCAGTGGGCGCTGCGCCGCTGGTCGCACCGGCGGGTGCGCCGGCCCGGGTAGCCGGTCTGGCACCAGTTTTTGCGCCCGACGCGTCGGCAGATGCCGGCGCGCCAACCGCTGGGCCGGCCTCAGTCGGGCAGCCCAAGGGCTCGCTTGAGGCTGGCGGCGCAGCACCAGCGCGGCCTGCCTCCGGCCCAGCCGGCGCTGCTGGTTTGGGCCGCACTGCCGGCTTGGCGCTTGGCGGACCTCCGGCCATGGGCGGGCCGCCAGCTTTGCCTGCTGCTGCGCCGCCCGGCCCACCGGCGCCTGGTGCAGCACCAGGTGCCCCGCCGGTTGCGCCACCCGGGCGGCCGCCAGCAGACTGGGCCGCCTCACCCATGGTGTTGGGCAACACAGCCCGCACGCCGACCGATCGCCCGTTGGCATCAAGCAGGGGATCTAGCGCCTCGATGCGGGCCTTGAAGGCCCGCCCGGGCATGGCATCAAGCGCCAACTCCACGGACTGCTGCAGCCGTAGCTTGCCCTGAAAGCGCTCAGGCAGGCGGAAGTCAACATACATGCTGCTGATGTCCTCCAAATTGACCAGGTCTGCGCCGTCTTTCACGAAGTCGCCCAGATTGATCAGTCGGATGCCTACGGTGCCGTCAAAGGGGGCCAGCAAAACCATGCGAGCGAGCCGCGCGCAGGACAAAGCCAACTGAGCTTCAACCACCTGCAGGCTCGCAGCGCTCTCTTCAAGAACCCGCTGGGCAACGAAATTTTGCGCCACCAGTTCCTGGTTGCGCTTCAAATTGGCCTTGGCGATCGATACCTGGGCCATACCCTGCCGAACTTCAGCCCTTTGCAAGGCATCGTCCAACTGAACCAGCATCTGCCCTTTACGCACTTTGGCACCGTCGCTAAAGCCCAGGACCTTGATCCGGCCCGGCACCTCGGGGCGCAGCATGACACTTTGGCGGGAGCGCAGCGTGCCCACGGTTTGCGCGTCGTCCTGGAGCAACATTTTTTCAACCCGCCCGACTTCTACGCCAGCCGCCCTAGGCGCTAATGGCGCTGAGGCGCCAGGCAATGATGGCGAGGCCGCAGTGCCAGATCCACTGATTTCCTTGGGCCCTTTGGCCTGACCCTGGTACCACCATGCGGCGCCTGAGGCTGCCGCAATGCCAAGCACTGCAACCAAGGGGTAGAGGATTTTTCTTGTCATGGACTTGCTGCTCAATCGACTGACCGGAACCCGACCCAGAGAAGTCCGGACGGAACGATTAACCGCTAACTGTAGCAGGGCTTGGGGTAAATCAATGAGCGCGCCACGCCGTCAAATGGGGGGAGCCTTTGGCGGCAACCTAGATTTGCCGGCCTGAACCATCTCGGTTAAAGCCGCTGGCGCATTTGCTCAACACCCCGGTTGGCCAGAGCATCGGCATGCTCATTTCCCGGGTCGCCGTTATGCCCACGCACCCAGTGCCAGTCAATCTGGTAACCAGCCCGGTTGGCCAGGGCGTCCAGGCGCTGCCAGAGGTCTGCGTTTTTGACCCCCTGCTTGGACGCGGTGCGCCAGTTGCGCGCTTTCCAAGCCGGCAGCCATTCTGTGATGCCTTTGAGCACATATTGGCTGTCGACATGAAGGTTGACATGGCAGGGCCGCTTGAGGGCTGACAGCGCCTCAATCACGGCCAGCAGTTCCATGCGGTTGTTGGTGGTTTGAAGCTCCCCGCCAAACAACTCCTTGAGCGCGCCGGCCGAACTCAGTACTGCGCCCCAGCCTCCCAGGCCGGGATTGCCCTTACAGGCGCCATCGGTATAAATCTTGACTGAATTCAATCCTGGTTCCTGGCCTGTTGCTCATTATGGGCCACCGGCTGCTCCAGACCGCTGCTTCTGGCAATCGACACCGGTGCGTGGCTGCGCGCGCGGGCGTGTTTCCAGCCGGGGCTCAGCAGGGTCATGCTGCGAACTCTTTTCACGGCGACGACAAAATACACGGCGCCCAAAATCGGCCACCAGCGCGGGCCAGCCCGGTCCATCCATTCAAAGCGGGCCAGCCAGGCCTCGCTGAGCAAGGCCGGCCGGTAAGCGCCAAAACGCCCAAGCTCGACCTCAAAACCGAGCAAGCGCAGCCAGTCGCGCAGCCGCAAATACCCAATCAAGCGGTCCCTGGGCAAAAACGTCTGGCCAAAACCCAGCCTGCGGTAAATAGAGGCGCGGCTTTGCCTCAAACCCCACAGGCTCAGTGGGTTGAACCCGCAAATCACCACCCGGCCCTCAGGCACCAACACCCGCTCAACTTCGCGCAGGGTTGCATGGGGGTCTGGCGAAAGGTCTAGCGCATGGGGCAAAACCACCAGGTCAAGGCTGTTGGCTGAAAAAGGCAAGGCGGAAAAATCGCTCACCAGGTGGGCCGCCGAAAACCAGTCAGGTGTCGCAAGCCAGCGGTGTGGCATGCGGTTGGCTGCCAGGGCATCCATGTCGGGCAAGCCGAGTTGCAAAGCATGAAAGCCAAAAATGTCAGCCACGGCCAGACCGAGCTGCTTTCGCTCCCACGCCAGCAGGTAGCGACCTGGCGCTGATTGAAACCAATCCTGCAAACCTATAATTTCATCGTTCATGGATGACATCAAAAACACTTGGCCATCAGCGCCTACACAAGTCCGTCCGCCGGCACGAGCTCGCCTTGCGCATGTTCTGGCGCCAACATCTTGAAAGCCGGTGAATTTTATCTGTTGCTGGCGCTGCCTTGGGTCTTGAGCCTGATCGGCGGCATGGCGCATGGGCAGACCGGATTGGCCGAAAAAACAGCGGCAGACAGCCCATCGGCGCCCGCCGAGTTGCGACTGATCACGCCGGTAGAGGTACAAAGTCAGGCTGTCACGGGCTTGGCTGCACCGGTCGACTTGTGGGAGCGTATCCGCCGCGGATTTGGCATGCCCAACCTCGACACTGATTTGGTGCGCGGGCGCGAACAGTGGTACAGCGCCCGGCCCGACTACCTGATGCGTATGACCGAGCGTTCCAACAAATACCTGTTTCATATTGTTGAAGAGCTGGAGCGCCGCAACATGCCAAGCGAGCTGGCATTGCTGCCGTTTGTGGAGAGTGCCTTCAATCCCCAGGCAGTGTCCTCGGCCAAGGCAATGGGCATGTGGCAATTCATGCCGGCCACTGGCAAGCAGTACGAACTGCGCCAAAACATTTTTCGGGACGACCGCCGCGATGTGCTTGCCTCAACCCGTGCGGCGCTGGACTACCTGCAAAAACTGCACGAGATGTTTGGCGATTGGCACCTGGCATTGGCAGCCTACAACTGGGGCGAGGGCAGCGTGGGCCGATCGATGCGAAAGCGTCAGCAAGCTGGGCAAAGCAGCAGCTACGTCGACTTGCCAATGCCGCAAGAGACCCGTTTTTATGTGCCCAAGCTGCAGGCCATAAAAAACATCGTGGCCCGGCCGCAAGAATTCAATGTCGAATTGCCCCGCATCGAAAACCACCCCTTCTTTGAGGCCGTCGATATCAAACGCGATATCGATGTGGCATTGGCTGCCAAGTTGGCCGGTGTGAAACTAGAGGACTTTATGGCCCTCAATCCATCCGCCCGTCAGCCTGTGATTCTGGCTGCCGGCACCCCGCAAATACTGCTGCCCTGGGACAATGCGAAGGCCTTTGAGGAACGCCTGTCGGGCTACGATGGGCGCTTGGCAAGCTGGACTGTATGGGTCGCACCGAGCACCTTGAAGCCGGCGGACGCGGCAAAAAAAGTCGGCATGAGCGAAGCCGAGTTGCGCCGGGTCAACAACATACCACCCAGGGTTGTCATCAAGGCCGGCTCGAGCCTCCTGGTGCCGCGTCCGCTGCAACTTGGCAACGATGTGGCAAGCCATGTGGCCGACCATGGTCAGCTGAACCTGGCGCCTGAAATCGCGCTCAAGCGCAGCAGCGTGAAAGCCGGCAAGGGTGAAACGGTAGCCAGTGTGGCAAAGCGTTACCGCCTGAGCCCGGCAACGGTGGCCGAATGGAACCAGGTCAGCGTCACAGCCAACTTCAAAGCCGGCCAGGCGGTGGTACTTTATTTACCGACAGGCAACAAACCAGCCAAGCAGGCTGCCAAAAGCAAAACGCGTGCGCCATCCGCGATCAAGCCCTCCAGCGGGCCTAAGCGGTCCAGCAAGCGCTGAGCGGCCGCGGCCTAACGCCGGTCGACCAGGGCATGGGCAATGGTGCCCAGATCCACGTACTCCAACTCGCTGCCGGCGGGCACCCCGCGGGCCAGACGGGTCAGGCTGAGACCTCGGGCTTTGAGCGCTTCGCTGATGACATGGGCCGTGGCCTCGCCTTCGGCGGTGAAGTTGGTGGCCAAAATGACTTCTCGCACCTGCCCGTCACAGGCACGCTCGAAGAGTTTCTTCAGGCCGATGTCCTTGGGTCCGATCCCGTCGAGCGGACTCAACCGGCCCATCAACACAAAATACAGGCCACGGTAAGCGCCGGTGCGCTCCACAGCAGACTGATCAGCCGGGGTCTCAACCACGCAGAGCTTGGAGGCGTCGCGCTTCGGGTCCAGGCAGGTTGCACAAACATCGGCTTGGGTAAAAGTGTGGCAACGCTCGCAATGGCCGATTTCCGCCGCGGCTTGCGCCAGGGCGCGGGAGAGGCCCAGTGCACCAGCCCGATCATGTTGAAGCAGATGGAAGGCCATCCGCGAAGCCGACTTCACCCCAACCCCGGGCAAACGCCGTAAAGCCTGGATCAACAGCTCCAGGGCGTTGGCACTTGCCACAGCAGCTGGTCTCAGAACGGGAACTTCATGCCGCCCGGCAGCCCGGGCATGCCGGCGGTGAGCTTGCCCATTTTCTCAGCCGAAGTCTCCTCGGCCCGTCGCAAGGCGGCATTGAAAGCCGCAGCCACCAGGTCTTCCAGCATGTCCTTGTCTTCAGCCAGCAAACTCGGGTCAATCGTGACGCGTTTGACATCATGTTTGCAGGTCATGGTGATCTTGACCAGGCCGGCGCCCGATTCGCCGCTGACTTCGATGAATCCGAGCTCATCCTGCGCCTTCTTCATGTTGTCCTGCATCGCCTGGGCCTGCTTCATGAGTCCGGCGAGTTGACCTTTGTTGAACATTTTTTTCCTCGGGGGTTGTGGTGGGGCGCGGGGTGACCGGTGCTCAGCCCTGCTTGATACTGCCAGGCACGATTTTCGCCCCAAAATCGCGCAACATGGTCTGCACGAAGGGGTCTTCAAAAATGATTTTCTCGGCCGCCAGTTGGCGCTCGGCCGCAGCTTGCGCATTACGCCTGGCGGGGCTGTCGCTCACCCGGCCGACCTCCACCACCAATTGCACGGCATGGCCCGCTGCCTGCAAGGCCGATGCCAGGCGGTCCCGGCTGCCGGGCTGGTTAAGCGACTCGCGTTCAAGCCGAAGCAGCCACTGGTCGGTGTCGCGCGCAAGCAGTTGTGCCTGTAGGGCCAGCTCCCGCACCAGGCCGGAAATAGCCTCCTTGGCCACCAGCCCCTGCACTACGGCATGCCAAAAACTGCCGTCTTCGGTGGGCACCAGGGCTGCCACCGACTGCTGGGCCAGAACCTCAGAACGAGAATCGGC
>SHXM01000068.1 GCA_009693325.1 Rhodoferax sp. | reverse complement strand
GGATGATTCATGCCCAGCTCGAGCACTGCGATCTCGTGCTGCGCGCGCAGGCGCAGCAAGGTCAGCGGCAGGCCGATGTCATTGTTCAAATTGCCCTGGGTGGCCAGACTGGCCTGGGGTTTCCAGGCCTGCAAAATCGCGGCCAGCATCTGGGTTACCGTGGTCTTGCCATTGCTGCCAGTCACAGCGATCAGCGGCAGGCTGAACTGCCGGCGCCAGCCGCTGGCGAGTTCGGCCAGGGCCAGGCGGGTGTCGGGCACCAGCAGGCCCGGCAGGCCAGCGGCAAGCAGCCGCTCGGCGGCGCCGAGCTCACACAGCGCAGCCACCGCACCACGTGCCTGCGCCTGGGCTAAAAAATCATGCGCATCAAAGCGCTCGCCACGCAGGGGCACGAACAGATCGCCAGCTGCCAGCGTGCGGGTATCGCTGTGCACCCTTTGCACAACAGTGCTGCCAGCGCCGTGCAACCGTGCGCCGCTCAGCCAAGGCAGGCACTGGACCAGCGTGCACATGCTGCTCACGCCTGCCCCTGCACTGAAGCGGTCTGGCGCGGTCGGGCCAAAAGCACCTGCTGAACGTCCGAGAAGGCCAGCCGTTGGCCGCACACCTCTTGGTAAAGCTCATGGCCCTTGCCCGCGATCAGGACCACGTCATGAGCGCCGGCCGCGCCCAGCGCCTGGGCAATAGCCCGGGCCCGGTCGGGCTCCACCAGCAGCCGGCTGGGCTGGGACACACCCGCGGCGATCTGCGCGATGATGGCCTGGGGTGATTCGCTGCGCGGGTTATCACTGGTGAGCAGCACCTGATCTGCATGCTGTTCGGCCATGGCGCCCATCAATGGGCGTTTGGCGCTGTCACGGTCGCCGCCACAGCCAAACAGGCACCACAGCCGCCCGCCCCGCGCATCTGCCAGCCCACGCAGGGCCTGCAGGGCTTTGGCCAGCGCATCGGGCGTGTGTGCGTAGTCGACCACAGCCAGTGCCCCTGCGGCACTGTTCACCCGCTGCATGCGTCCAGGCACCGGGCCCAGGCTGGCGCAGACCGAAGCCACCTCGGCCAGCGGCACGCCCAGGGCCCGCATGGCGGCCATCACGCCCAGCAAGTTAGCTAGGTTGTAGTGACCGATCAGGGCAGTCGCAACGCTGTGGCGCTGCTGCCCTTCGCAGACTACAAACTCCAGGCCGGCAGCCCCCTGCTTGATGTCGCAGGCCTGAAGCCGCGCAGCCTGCTGACAAGACACGGTCCACACATCAGGCACCCGGTGGGCCACCTCGAGCGCCAGGCTGGCGCCGTGCGCATCGTCGATATTGATCACTGCGCTGCTCAAGCCAGGCCAGCGAAACAGCGCCGCCTTGGCCTCCCAGTACTGGGCCATGCTGCCGTGGTAATCCAGGTGGTCTTGCGTGAAGTTGGTGAAGATAGCGCTGCGGATATGGGTGCCGGCCAGGCGCCCTTCGGCCAGACCGATGGACGAGGCTTCGATGGCGCAGGCCTTCAGGCCGACCTGGACAAATTGGCGAAAGCTCTGCTGCAGCAGCACCGCATCGGGTGTGGTCAGACCGCTTGGCTGCAAGGCCGAGCTGTCACCCTCGGCCAGCGGTACCTGCCCGATGCCCAGGGTGCCAACCAGCCCACAGGGCATGGGCGGGTGCTTCAGGCAAGACAAGGCCTGGGCGAGCCACCAGGCGCTCGAGGTCTTGCCGTTGGTGCCGGTAATGGCCACCACGGCGAGCTGCGCTGAAGGGCTGTCAAAGTAGGCCGCTGCCAGCGGGCCACTGGCGGTTTTGAGCTGCTCGAAGCTTGCCACGCGTTCGTCGGCGAAGCTATATGCTGCAACGCCGGTCTGCTCAACCAGACAGGCCGCAGCACCGCGCGCCAGCACCTCGCGCACATGCGAGCGGGCGTCACTCGCAGCGCCCGGCCAGGCCAGAAAACCGTCGCCTGCACGCAAACGACGGCTGTCGCTGCACAGCGTGCCAGGCACCCGGCTTCTCAACCAGCGGGCCGCCTCAACCGGGCTCGTGAAGCTGCGCATCAAAAGCTCTCCGGCTCGGCCTTGGCCACGATTTGGGGCTTGACATTCATGTCGGGCTGTATGCCCAGCAAACGCAGCGTCTGCTGCACCGTTTCACTGAACACCGGCGCTGCCACATCGCCGCCAAAGTAGCGGCCCGCACTGGGCTCGTCGATCATCACCGCCACCACGATGCGGGGCTGGTCTATGGGTGCCAAACCAACAAAGAAGCCGCGGTATTTTTTGTCTGCATAGCCGCGCCCCTCCACCTTGTGCGCAGTGCCGGTCTTGCCACCCACGGAATAGCCCATGGCCTGCGCCTTGGGCGCGGTGCCACCAGGCAGGGTCGCCAGGTGCAGCATGTGGCGAACTTCGATCGCATGGCCTGCCTCCAGCACCCGCACTCCGCCCAGCTTCTGGGGGGACTTGAGCATGGTCACCGGGACGAGTTCGCCATCGCGGCCAAACACGCTGTATGCGTGGGCCAATTGAAACAGGCTGGTTGACAAGCCGTAGCCGTAGCTCATGGTGGCCTGCTCGATCGGCCGCCAGGTTTTGTAGGCGCGCAATTTACCGCTGACTGCACCCGGGAAGGGCAGCTGGGGTTTTTGCCCGAATCCGACCTGCGTGAACATGGTCCACATGTCGCGCGGCTGCATTTGCATGGCCATCTTGACTGTGCCCACGTTGCTGGACTTCTGGATCACCTCGTTGACAGTCAGCACCCCGTGGGGATGGGCGTCGCTGATGGTCGCGCTGCCAATATTCAGGCGCCCGGGGGCGGTCTGTATCTGTGTCTCGGGCTTGACCAGGCCCTTCTCCAGCGCCAGTGCGATCACGAAGGGCTTCATGGTGGAGCCAGGCTCAAAGCTGTCGGTCAGGGCGCGGTTGCGCAGTTGCTCGCCGCTGAGGTTTTGCCGCCGCCCGGGCGAATAGCTGGGGTAATTGGCCAGCGCCAGCACCTCGCCGCTTTGCACATCGAGCACCACCACGCTGCCTGCATTAGCTTTATTTTGCAGCACCGCTTCACGCAGTTTTTGATAAGCAAAGAACTGCACCTTGCTGTCAATACTGAGCTGGATGTCGCGCCCGTCCACTGGCGCAACATCCTCGCCCACCGCCTCCACCACCCTCCCACGGCCGTCCCGGATGACCCGGCGCGAACCAGCGCGTCCGGCCAGGTCTTGGTTGAAAGCCAGCTCAATGCCCTCCTGCCCGTGATCATCAACATTGGTGAAGCCCACCACATGGGCAGCGGACTCGCCCTCCGGGTACAGGCGCTTGTATTCCTCCCGCTGGTAAATGCCCCGGATGCCCAGCGCCTGAATTTCCTTGGCCAAGGCCACATCGACATGCCGTTTGAGCGATACAAAACCTTTTTCCTCATCGGCCAGGCGGCGTTCGAGCTCAACCATGGGCATGTCGAGCAGAGCGGCGAGCTGCTGCAGGCGAACCGGGTCGCGGTCAACGTTTTCGGGCACCGCCCAGATGCTGGGCACGGGCACGCTGGAGGCCAAAATCAGGCCGTTGCGGTCGAGCACCCGACCACGGCTGGCGGGCAGCTCCAGGGTACGGGCAAAGCGCACCTCGCCCTTGCGCTGAAAGAAGTCGTTGTTGATCACCTGGATGTAAACCGAGCGCGCCCCCAGCAGGCCAAACGAGAGCGCAATCACGCCCACCACCAGCTTGCTGCGCCACACTGGCGCACGGCTGGTGAGCAGCGGGCTGGCGTTGTAGTTGATGCTGCGGCTCATGGCCGGTCCCCGCCTGAGACCGTGTTGGCAGCGGTGGCAGCAGCACTGGCCGCAGGCTGCGCACCGGCGGCCACGTAGTGGGTGATGGCCGGCGTGGCACCGCGCATTTGTAGGCGCTCTCGAGCGAGTTTTTCAACCCGAGACGGGGTCGCCTGCGCGAGTTTTTCCAGGTGCAGGCGCTCCCGATCGGTCTCCAGCCGGCGGGCCTCGCCATGGGCTTTGTCCAGGGCAGAAAACAGCCGGCGTGATTCGTACTGCAAGTTCACCAGGTAGAGCGCACTCGCCAACACGGCCAGCAACAGCAGCAGGTTCAGGCGGGTCATGCCAGGCCCCTCACGCCGAGGTCCTTTGGGCTACCCGCATGATGGCACTGCGGGCCCGGGGGTTGGCGGCGAGCTCGGCGGCGCCTGGTTTGCTGCGGCAAATCGCCTTGAGCCGCATCGCACGGGCCGGCGCATACGGCGCGCGGCGATCAAAGGGATCGCTGGCATGCCTGGTAATGAACTGTTTGACGATACGGTCCTCCAGGGAGTGAAAGCTGATCACGACCAGCCGGGCACCGGGTGCCAGGACATCCAGACAAGCGGCCAAGGCTTGTTTCAACTCGTCGAGTTCCCCGTTGATGAAAATCCGCAAAGCCTGAAAGGTGCGGGTCGCCGGGTTCTGCCCGGGCTCGCGGGTTTTCACCGCCTCTGCCACGAGCTGGGCCAGCTCGCTGGTGCTGGTCAAAGGGCCGCGGGACTGGCGGCGCGCCACGATCGCCCGGGCAATCGGGCCAGCAAAGCGCTCCTCGCCGTAGTCACGGATGACCTGCGCGATGCTGTCGGTTTCGGCCAGCGCCAACCACTGCGCCACACTTTGGCCGCGCGTGGTGTCCATGCGCATGTCCAGCGGCCCGTCGAAGCGAAAACTAAAGCCCCGCGCAGGGTTGTCGATTTGTGGTGAGCTGATGCCCAGGTCCATCAGCAGGCCGGCCACGCTGGCCGGGGCCAGCTCAGCCAGCCGGGCAAAGCCCTGGTGCCGAATCGAGAACCGCGCATCCGAAATGCTCGCCGCGGCCGCCAGTGCCTCGGGGTCTTTGTCAAAGGCGATCAGACGGTCCTGCGGACCCAGCCGCGCGAGAATGCGCCTGGCATGCCCGCCGCGCCCAAAGGTGGCGTCGACATAGGTGGCTGCTGCCGCGACAGCAGGGGCGGGTTGCGGCTGGTGCAGAAGTGCTTCCACCGCCTCATCCAACAAAACACTGGTGTGTTGCCATGCTGTGTTCACCGCCAGCCTTCAAAAAGAAAAATCTTTGAAGACGTCAGGCATGGTGCCCAGCATCGCTTGCGCCTCCTGCGCCTCGTAGCTGCTTTTGTCCCACAACTCAAAGTGGTTGCCCATGCCCAGCAGCATGGTGTCGCGGGTGATGCCGGCGGCCTCTCGCAGCTCGGGTGAAACCAGCACGCGCCCGGTGCTGTCCATGTCGACATCCATGGCATTGCCCAAAAAAATCCGCTTCCACCACTGCGCCGACATGGGCAGAGCTGCGATGCGCTCGCGAAATTTTTCCCATTCGGGTCGGGGAAACACCATCAAACAGCCGTGCGGGTGTTTGGTCAGCGTGAGTTGCCCGGCCGCAGTTGCGCTCAGGATCTCGCGGTGCCGCGTGGGGACCGACAGTCGCCCCTTGGCATCCAGACTCAGCGATGAAGCACCTTGAAACACGACAATGCACCTGCTCTTGATCGAAGCGCAAACAAGCGAAAGCGTGGGAGCACTTTCCACCACTTAATTGCACTTTTTTGCACTGTATCAGCAAATAACGCTAAAAATGACAAATTACCCTTGGTTTGCCCTAAGTATTTTTCAAGCAGGAAAATGACTTTGGCCCGATATTTAGGTCAAAAAAATAAGATTAACCTTGTAGATTAACTATTTATAAGACATTTCAAATGTTGGATCTTGAAGTCAGACCCAAACCAGAAGGTGCCCGTGGCGGGCCTTGTCTTACAAAATATAGCGCGACAGGTCTTCGTTGCGGCTGAGTTCGCCCAACCGGGCGTCAACATAGGCGGCGTCCACCCGCACAGTTTGCCCGGCCAGGCTTGTGGCTTGGAAACTGGCCTCGTCGAGCAGGCGCTCCATCACCGTGGAGAGGCGGCGTGCACCTATGTTTTCGGTGCGCTCATTGACATCAAAAGCAATTTGTGCGAGCCGGTCTATGCCCTCCGGCAAAAACTCGATGTGCACCTGCTCGGTCGCCAGCAACGCCTGGTATTGCCGCACCAGGGAGGCCTGGGTTTGGGTAAGGATGGCCACAAAGTCCTGCACCGACAGCGATTGCAGCTCAACCCGGATCGGGAAGCGGCCCTGCAATTCAGGGATCAGATCGCTGGGCTTGCTCAGGTGAAAGGCGCCAGAGGCAATGAACAGGATATGGTCGGTCTTGACCATGCCGTACTTGGTTGACACGGTGGTGCCCTCCACCAGTGGCAACAGATCGCGCTGCACGCCTTGTCGCGACACCTCGGCACCCTGCCCCTCGCTGCGCGAGGTGACCTTGTCGATCTCATCGATGAAGACAATGCCGTTTTGTTCAAGCATCTCAAGCGCCTGGGAACGAATATCGTCTTCATTGACAAATTTGGCCGCCTCTTCGTCCGCCAGGACCTTGAGTGCCTCGCCGATCAGCATTTTGCGGGTCTGGCGCTTGCCCTGTCCCATCTGGCCAAACAGGCCGCGCAGTTGCTCGGCCATCTCTTCCATACCGGCCGGGCCCATCACCTCCAGGGCAGGCGGCGGGCGCGCCACATCGACCTCGATGCTGCGCTCGGCGAGCTGGCCCTCGCGGAGTTTTTTACGAAAGCTCTGGCGCGTGCTGCTTTGCGCCTCGCCCGGCGCTGGCGGGCCTGACTCGGAGCGCGATGGCGGCACCAGGATGTCGAGCACCCGGTCTTCGGCCGCATCCATGGCCCGCGCGCGCACCTTGAGCATCTCGGCGCTGCGGGTTTGCTTGACCGCAATTTCGGCGAGGTCGCGAATGATGGCGTCAACATCCTTGCCCACATAACCCACCTCGGTGAACTTGGTGGCCTCCACTTTGATGAAGGGCGCATCGGCCAGGCGGGCCAGGCGGCGCGCGATCTCGGTCTTGCCAACGCCGGTGGGGCCGATCATGAGAATGTTTTTTGGCGTGATCTCGACACGCAGCCCGGGCTCAACCTGCTGGCGCCGCCAGCGGTTGCGCAGGGCAATGGCAACCGCCCGTTTGGCCTGTTGCTGGCCTACGATATGCCGATCGAGTTCGGCCACAATTTCCTGCGGGGTCATGGCAGGGTCTCAATGCTGTGATTCATGTTGGTGTAGATGCACAACTCGCCCGCGATCTCGAGCGAGCGAGCGACGATGTCAGCAGCCGAGAGCTCGGTGTGGCTGAGCAGGGCCAGCGCGGCCGCCTGCGCATAGGCGCCACCCGAGCCAATCGCCACCACACCATGCTCGGGCTCCAGCACATCGCCGTTACCGGTGATGATCAGCGAGGCGTCCCGGTCGGCCACCGCCAGCATCGCCTCCAGGCGGCGCAGCACCCGGTCGGTACGCCAATCTTTGGTGAGCTCAATGGCGGCTCGTGCCAAATGGCCTTGATGTTTTTCCAGTTTGGCCTCGAAGCGCTCAAACAGCGTGAAGGCATCGGCCGTGGCGCCAGCAAAACCGGCCAGAACCCGGCCGTGGTAGAGCCGGCGCACCTTGCGCGCGGTGCCTTTGATGACGATATTTCCCAAGGTGACCTGTCCGTCGCCCCCGATAGCCACCTGCGGCCCATCTGGCGTCTGGCGCCGCACGCTGATGATGGTGGTGCCGTGAAATTGTTCCATGCTGCTGTCAGACTGACCCCTGCTTAGTCACCGAACATTTTTTGCTTGAGTTCACGCCGCTGCTGCGCCTCGAGCGAGAGGGTTGCTGTCGGTCGCGCGAGCAGCCGGCCAACACCTATCGATTCGCCGGTCTCGTCACAGAAGCCGTAGTCGCCAGATTCAATGCGCGCAATGGACTGCTCGATTTTTTTGAGCAGCTTGCGCTCCCGGTCGCGGGTTCTGAGCTCCAGCGCATGCTCTTCTTCTATGGTGGCGCGGTCAGCCGGGTCGGGCACCACCACCGTGTCTTCACGCAAATGCTCTGTAGTATCAACCGCATTGCTGAAGATGTTTTGCTTGAGCAGCACCAGCTTGTGCCGAAAGTAGGCCAGTTGCACTTCGTTCATGTACTCGCTGTCGGGCATGGCAAGCAGCTCGGCCGGGGTGAGTTCGGCCAGCGCCTTGGTCTTCCAGTTGTTGGCCAGCTTAGGGTCTTTTTTGACCGCCGAAGCCAACGGCGGAACAATCAGCGGCGCGGGCACACTTTGGCTATAACTCGACTTGGCCGCGGTAGAGGCCACCGACTGAGCCATGGAAGGCACGGTGAGCTGCGCCAAACGCGAAGATGGGCGCCCGGAGCGCAATGGCACTGCGAGCCCTGCGACCGGCACTGGCGCTACCGCCACCGTGGCCGGCGCCACACTGGTTTTAAGGGGCGAGGCCGGCTTGGCGGCCGACATTTCTACAGCTTTCTTTTTCACGGATTCCTTGACATGGGTTGTGACAGCAGGTTTGGCAGGAGAGGCTTTTGATTTTTTGTTTGATAGATCGGGTTTTGCCGGTGTCTGCTTGACAGGCACCGCGGCAGCTGGGCGCACCGGAACCTTGGCCTTGGCTGAGACAGCAAGGTTTTTGACGGCTTTGGCCACCGGTTGGGCTACAGGCTTGGCGACAACTTTGGCCGCTGGCTTTGCAAGCGGTTTGGCCATTGGTTTTTTTGTCGCCTGCACCAGGGGTTTGGTGGCGGTTTTAGACGCCGGTTTTGCCGGCGCTTTGGGCTGGGTCTTGGACGGCTTCGTTCCGGTATTTTTAAGCGCCGGCTTGGCCACCGGCTTGCTGGGACGGGCCGGTTTAGGCCCGGCTTTGCTGAGAGCAGCGGATTTGGCCGGGCTTGATTTGGCCGGGCTTGATTTGGCTTTGGCGGCTTGAGCTTTCAATCTTGACTCCTCGCAGAATGCGCGTGCACATGCTGTTTTTCATCAGCGCGGCGATCCGCCCTGACACACCGGCTCCCTTTTTTCTTCACACCAGCCCCGCTTTTTTTGAATCAAAGCAGTCGCCGAACGCCTGCTTGATCTTGCACGGCGCGCGAGTGTAGCGGTTTAGAGCACGAGAAATCCCGATTATTCGAGTGCGGGGTAAAGAAGCAGGGCCGGTGCCCAAAGCGGCCGGCCGGCCGGCTCAGGCCACCAGGCATTGGTTGAGACCTTGCAAAAAGATGTCCCGGGGCAATTCGATGCCGATGAACACCATCTTGCTCACCCGAGGCTCCTGCTCCCCCCAAGGCGGGCCGAGGTCGCTGCCCATCAGCTGATGCACGCCTTGAAAAATCACCTTGCGCTCGCTGCCCTGCATGTTCAAGACGCCTTTGTAGCGAAACATGCGCGGGCCATAGATATTGACCACGGCGCCCAAAAAATCCTCCAGTCGACGCGCATCAAATGGCTTGTCGGACTTGAACACAAAGCTCTTGACATCATCGTCATGGTGGTGATGGCGGCCCGGCCCGGCATGCTGGTTTTGGTGCGAGGGATGGTCGCAATGCTCTTCTGGCCCGTGGTCATGGTGGTCGTGATCGTGGTCATCGTGGCCGTGGTCATGGCCAGCATGGTCGTGCTCATGCGCCCCGTCCTTCAAAAAGTCCGGGTCTATGTCGAGCTTGGCATTGAGGTTGAAGCCGCGCAGGTCAAACACCTCGCTCAAGGCGACATCGCCAAAATGCACGGCTTTTTGCGGCGCTCTAGGGTTCATGTGCTTGAGCCGGTGCATCAGGGCGTCTACCTCGGCGGGCAGCACCAGGTCAGTTTTGCTGATAAAAATCTGGTCAGCAAAGCCCACTTGGCGGCGTGCCTCCTGCCGGTCATTGAGCTGGACAGCAGCATGCTTGGCGTCGACCAGCGTCAAAATAGAGTCGAGCAAATAGCTCTCGGCAATTTCGTCGTCCATGAAAAAGGTCTGGGCTACCGGGCCAGGGTCAGCCAGGCCGGTGGTCTCGATCACGACCCGGTCAAACACCAGCTCGCCCGTGCGTTTTTTCTCGGCCAGGTCGCGCAGCGCGCCGCGCAAGTCTTCTCGAATGGTGCAGCAGATGCAGCCATTGCTCATCTGGATGATCTGCTCCTGTGTGTCAGAGACCAAAATGTCGCTGTCTATGTTTTCCTCGCCAAACTCGTTTTCGATGACCGCAATCTTTTGCCCGTGGGCCTCGGTCAGCACACGCTTGAGCAGGGTGGTCTTGCCCGAACCCAGAAAGCCGGTGAGTATGGTGGCGGGAATCAGTGTCATGGCAATCCTGGGTGGTGGCTTGTGTGGGCCGCGATTATCTCCGGGTGCGGCTGCGCCATTGAAAAGTTGAACAATTGGGGTCTGCAATTGGGGTCAGATTCCAATTAATTCAGCCCCCGAGCAGCCCTACCAGCTCAAGTTTTGCTGTGGTCAGGGCTTGCGCTTGGCGCGGGGGTGGGCGGCGTCGTAGGCGCGGGCGAGGTGCTGAAAATCGAGTCGGGTGTAGACCTGGGTGGTGCGGATGTTGGCATGCCCGAGCAGCTCTTGCACGGCGCGCAGGTCGCTGCTGGACTGCAGCAGGTGGCTGGCAAAGGAGTGGCGCAGCATGTGCGGGTGTACCGGCATGGCCAGGCCGGCCTGGCGGCTGCGCCGGCGCAGCCGCTGCCAGACCGACTGGGCCGTCAGCCGCGTGCCACTGCGCCCGATAAAGAGCGCCAACTGCTCGATGGGGCCCTGCTGGGTGCGCACAGCCAGCCAATTCTGCAGGGCCAGCAGTGCCTTTGAGCCAACTGGCACGCTGCGCCGCTTGCTGCCCTTTCCCAGCACATGGGCCTGGGCTGCCTGCAGGTCAATCCAGCCGCGCGCCTGGGCACTGGCATTGACATCCAGCCCGGTCAATTCACTCACCCGCAGGCCGCTGCCATACAGCAACTCCAGCATGGCCGTGTCTCGGGCTACCAGCCAGGGTGCATCAGTGCTGGCATCAAAGTCAGCCAGTTGCATGGCCTGGTCAACCCCCAGCGCCTTGGGCAGGGGTTTACCAGCTTTGGGCGCACGCACGTCCTGCACCGGGTTGCTGGCGACCTGATCGGTGCGCCCCAGCCAAGTGTAAAAACCGCGCCAGCCCGACAAAATAAGGGCGATGCCGCGCGCGCTGCGTCCGCGCGAATGCATTTGCGCGGCCCAGCGCCGGATCTGGGTGTTTTGAACCTGCTCGAGCCCCAGATCAGCCTCGGCGGCGTGGGCCCGAAGTTTGTGCAAATCGATCGCGTAAAGGCTCAGTGTGCGCTCGGCCAGGCGTTTTTCTACCCGGGCGTGCAGCAAGTAACGCTCGCACAGGGCCTGGGCGGCAGCAGGGTTGTGGGCCACGGCCAAGCCTGCTTCAGTGCCGGTGCAGGGGGGAGAGGGCCGCCCCACACAGTTCAGCCAGACGCTCAAGAAACTCGGTGCCCATGGCATTGTTGAAACGCTGCGAATCGGGCGAGGCGAGTACCAACAGGCCAAACAAAGCACCGGTGGCACCGTCGGCCAGCGGCAGGCGCAGCGGCAAAATAGCCAGCGAAGCAACCGACAGGGGATCAGGCAGCCAGGCGGTCACCTCAAAGCCGGTGTTGAGGCCGCAAAACGGCTCCTCGAGTGCACTGGCAAACCCGATGAGCTCCGGGCTCACACCTTGGGTGAACGTGGCCTGGTCCCAAGCTGGGGCCACATCCCACAGACGCAAACCGACTTGCGGCACAGAAAACCGGGTGGCAATTTCGCGCGTGATTTGCGGCGGCAACTCGGCACCGCCAGCGGCGCCAAACAGGCTGCTGGCCCAGCGCAGCAGGCGCGCGCAGAGCAGCAGGTTCTCGTTGCCATGGCGTAGCAGGTCCATCAGGCGGTTCTCCAGCACCTTGATTTTCTCGCGCAGCATCTCGGCTTGGCGTTCTTGCAGACTGACCGCGCGTTGATGGTGCGGGCTGGTCAGGTGCACGGCTGCCAGCAGTTCAGCATGGCGCTCAAAAAAATCCGGGGTGCTGGCCAGATAGTTGGCGATATCGTCTTCGGTGATGGGCTGTGTCAGGGGCGTGCTCATAGGCGTGTTCATGGGTGCTTAAAAAATGGTACTGGGATATTCACGGCGCATCGGGCAGGTCAACCTGGCCTTCAAATACCGGCTTGGCTGGGCCAGTCATACCCACACTGGCCTGGCCGCCAGGCCAGTCGATGGTGAGTTCGCCGCCGCGGGTTTGAACCTGCACCCGGTTCGCCAACAGGCCCTGACGAATGCCGGCCACCACCGCCGCGCAGGCGCCACTGCCGCAGGCCAGCGTCTCGCCAACGCCGCGCTCAAAAACGCGTAAGCGCACGTGATTGCGGTCTGTGACTTGCAAGAAGCCAGCGTTCACGCGCCGCGCAAAGCGCCGGTGAATTTCGATGCTGGGGCCCTGCAGCGCGACCGGGGCCGCATCCACATCAGTGACCAACTGGACCGCATGGGGGTTGCCCATGGACAGCACCGCCAGCCAGACCACCGCGCCATCGGGCAGGTCCAGCGGCCACTGCTGCCATTGGCCCCAATCTCGGGGCTGCAGGCCGGCGCTGTCAAAAGGCACATCGGCGAGCTTAAACACCGGCCGCCCCATATCCACCGTCACCTGCCCGTCGGGCTGGAGTTGCGGCTCAATCAGGCCGGCCAGGGTTTGCACCCGCAACCTGGTTTTGGTGCTCAGCCCGCGGTCATGCACAAAGCGGGCAAAGCAGCGCGCGCCATTGCCGCACTGTTCAACCTGCTGGCCGTCGGCGTTGTGGATCAGGTATTCAAAATCAATGCCCGGCGCGGGGGAAGGGCGCACTGACAAAATCTGATCGGCGCCAACGCCAAAGTGCCGATCGGCCAGCCAGCGGTACTGCACCGATGAGAGGCCGTAGCACCGCTGGGTCTCGTCGAGCACGACAAAGTCATTGCCGGCGCCCTGCATTTTGGTGAACGGGATTCGCATGGCGGAATTATCCGCTTATCCTCTGGGGCTTTAGATCGCACCAACAAGGCCAAACATGCGTATCAATGATTGGACTCCCGAGCGCAAACCCCAGCCGCAGGCGCTGGTAGACGCCATCCTGGCACGCCGCGGTGGCCGCCTGCTCAACCTGGACCGGGCGCTGCTCTGGAGTGAGCCGGTGGCGCGGGGCTGGAATGTTTTTCTCAAGGCGGTTCGCACCGAGTTGCCAACCAGCCGCAAGCTGCGCGAGCTTGGCATCTGCACCGTGGCACTGCTGACGGGCGCCGACTACGAATACCACCACCATGCGCCCGATTTTCTGGCCGCCGGTGGCACAGCAGCCGAGCTCGAGGCACTGCATCGTTTGGTGTCGGCTGATGCACGCAGCGCCAGCAGCGACCCCGCGCTGGGTGAACTCGAAGCACTGGTGGTGCGCTATGCGGCGCAAATGACGCTTGATGTAACGGTTGGCAACGATGTGTTTGAGGCGCTACGCCAGCATTTTGACGAAACCCAGATCGTCGAGCTCACCAGCGCCATTGCCGCCTACAACATGGTGGCGCGCCTGCTGGTGGCACTGGGCGTCACAGCCGAGGCCTGAGTTCCAGCCGATGGCGGGCGGCTTCAGTCGGCCTTGATGTTGTTGTCCCGCACCACCTGGCCCCACAGGTCCATTTGCCGCTCGATGTAGACGCGCGCGGCCTCGGGCGTGCCGCCCACCACGTCAATGCCCTGGGCGTCAAGGCGCCGGGCCAGCTCGGGCGCTTTCAAAACCCGGTTCAGCGCCTCGTTCATGCGCGCCAGAACATCGGGCGGGGTACGGGCTGGGGCCAGCACGGCCCACCAGGCCGGTGCCTCAAAGCCGGCAAAGCCGCTTTCGGCCAGCGTGGGTACCTCTGGCAGGTCGGGCGAGCGCTTGCTGGTGGTCACGGCCAGGGGGCGCAGGCGCTTGGAGTCGATCTGCGGCTTGAGCAGAAACACCGAGCCAATGGCCAGCGGCACATGGCCGGCCAGGGCGTCATTCAACAAAGGGCCGCCGCCTTTGTAGGGGATGTGCTGAAAATCGAGTCCGTTGCCCTTGCCCAGCAGCGCCATTGCCAGATGGCCCAGACTGCCCGAGCCGATGGTTCCATAGCTCGCGCCTTTGGGCGTGCGTGCGGCGGCCACTGCGTCGGCCAGGGTTTTGAAATCAGAGCCCGCCGGCGTGGCTAACACCATCGCCCCAGTACCCACGAGCACCACGGGCACCAGGTCTTTTTTGGAATCAAATGGCAGGCCCGGAATCAGGCTCGGGTTCACCCCATGGGTATCAAACACCACCGCAAAGGTGTAGCCATCGGGGGGCGCGGCGGCCACCGCAGCCGCGCCAATCGAGCCCGAAGCGCCGCCCTTGTTCTCAACAATCACCGACTGACCGAGTTGCTGTGAGAGGGCAGGCGCCAGCAGACGCGCCACCTGGTCAACCGAGCCGCCGGGCGGAAACACCGCCACCAGCTTGATGGCCTGCTTGGTGGGCCAGGCCTGGGCCAGGGCAGTGAAGGGGTAGCTCAGTGAAAGCGCCAAAAGCGCTCCCACCGCGGGCCAACAGATGCGGCGGAACTGGCGAACACTCTGAATAGGGGGCATGGCTTGACTTCCAAAAAATAGTTGGCCCAACAGGGGCGTCCAATGATAGGCCTTGTATGTCGGCCAGGGATCAG
>SHXM01000067.1 GCA_009693325.1 Rhodoferax sp. | reverse complement strand
GGGTCCATTGAGGATTTGTGGGCTTTCAATGACGAGGCACTGGCCCGTACGATCGCCCGCAGCCCGGTGCCCCTGATCAGCGGCGTGGGCCACGAGACCGACTTCAGCATCGCAGATTTTGTTGCGGATCTGCGTGCCCCCACCCCCACAGCAGCAGCCGAGTTGGTGGCAGAGCCGCGGGAGGTATGGCGCAGCGCACTGGAACTCATGGCGCGTCGCTTGCAACAGTCGGCCTGGCGTGTCATGGATGCTCAGGCGCAGCGGCTAGACCAGGCGGCGGCCCGGCTGGGCCGGCCCTCGGCCCTGGCCGCGCTCCAGCGCCTGCGGCTGGCCTCAGCCGGCCAGCGCCTGCAAGGCGAATCGCTGCGTTTTTTGCAGCACAAACAGCAGGCCTTGCAAGGCTTGGCGTCCCGACTGCCCAAAGCCATGCAAAGCAGCATTGCTCAGGGCAGGCAGCGATGGGACAGGGCAGGGTTGCGGCTGGGGCTGCTTGATCCTTCGCTGGTTCTGCGCCGCGGTTATGCCTGGCTGAGTGACGAGCGTGACCAGACGCTGAGCAGCGTCGGGCAGTTCCAGGCGGCTCAACCGGTCCGCGCCACCCTGGCCGACGGCCAGGTCGATTTAACCGTGGCAATCAAGCGCTGAACAAAGTTTCTACAATCCCGTCCTTCAACAACCAACCTGTGAAGACTTCATGGAACATACTCTGCCCGCCTTGCCCTATGCCATCGATGCTCTGGCACCCAATTACTCCCGGGAAACCCTGGAGTTCCACCACGGCAAACATCACAACGCCCATGTGGTCAACCTCAACAATCTGCAAAAAGGTACCGAATTTGAATCGATGGCGCTGGTCGACATCATCAAAAAATCCAGTGGCGGCGTCTACAACAACTCGGCCCAGATCTGGAACCACACTTTTTTCTGGAACTGCATGAAGCCCAGCGGCGGCGGAGAACCCGGCGGAGCCTTGGCTTCAGCCATTCATGCCAAATGGGGAAGTTATTCAGGGTTTCGAGACGCTTTCATTAAGTCGGCGGTGGGTAACTTTGGCTCGGGCTGGACTTGGCTGGTGAAAAAACCTGATGGCTCGGTGGACATCGTCAACATGGGCGCTGCAGGAACGCCGCTCACCACGGCTGACACGGCCCTCCTGACAGTAGATGTCTGGGAGCATGCCTACTACATCGACTATCGCAATATGCGGCCGAAGTTTGTCGAGACTTTTCTGGACAAGCTGGTGAACTGGGGTTTTGCCGAGGCCAATTTCGCCTGAGGCGCAGCCAACATCTCCCGTGGGGCCGGTGCCTGCCGATCAAACGACTGGCTGGCTGGCCTTGCTTTGACCTCCCGGCCAATTTTCCTGGTCTTGCCTCTTCAGCGGGCGTCGAAGGGTTTGCCGGCCAGTCGGGAGCCCGCTTTAATCCCTTTTTTGGCAAACCACCCCTGGTTCATCTCCAGCACATAGCGTACCGGTTGAGCTGAGCAGTGGGAATCCGTGGTTTGCGGCTTCATGTCAACCAAATTGACGATCCGCCCGTCATCGGCCAAAAAAGCCGCGCTCAGGGGCAAGGGGGTGTTTTTCATCCAGAAGCACTGCTGACTGGCCTGTTCGAAAACGAATAGCATACCCTCTGAAGCCGGCATGTCGCGGCGAAACATCAAGCCGGTGGAACGTTGCTCGGGTGTGGCGGCAAGCTGCGCATCGATCAGATGCATGCCGGCCGACAGCTTAGTGCGCGGCAGATCGAGTTGCGGCAAATCTTGCGCATAGCTGAGCGGCCCGAGCAAGAGGCCTAAAGCGCTGATCGCGATGGCGATATAGTTCACAACATGATTTTGCATCATTTTTGATGCTTTCGAGAGTCAAAAAAAGCCCGCAATCTGCGGGCTTTTTATACGAGAGCCAAAAATTACTTTTTGGCAGCTTCTTCTTTTTTGGCCGCAGGCTTGGCATCGGCAGCAGCCTTTTTAGCGGCTGCTTTTTCTTCTTTGGCTTTCTTAGCAGCAGCGGCCTTTTCTTCTTTGGCCTTCTTGGCAGCAGCTGCTTTTTCAGCCTTGGCATCTACTTTTGCTTCTTCTTTCTTGGGGGCCGCAGCAGGTGCAGCAGCTGGCGCCGCCGCAGCTGCAGGTGCGGCGGCTGGGGCCGGTGCGGCAGCAGGAGTTGCCGCTTTGGCCGGCGCCGCGGCGGGTGCCGCGGTTTGAGCGGAAGCGCCAACCACGAAGAGACCAGAGATCAGGGCGGCGATAAGTTTGTTCATTGTCAGTTTCCTTGGAGAGTCATTGCTGCAAAAATTCCCTCCTTAGAATTCGGGAGGTGTGTCTGTAACGGCTGGCCTGTCGGCTTGGTTGACCAGTGCGAGTGATTTTGTATGCCCCAGCTTGTTTTTGTATTGCCCGGGTACAAAACCGAAGCTCAGAGAACGCATTCGGGCTGGATAGAATGGCGCATGGTTACAAAATCACCCGTACTGCCTAAGCGAGTACCGCAGGTCGAGCCTGACCAAGATGGCTCTGGTACCGTCGTTCTTGAGCGGCGGACCCAGAAGACGAAGCCGCCGCAAATGTACCAAGTGTTGATGCTCAACGACGACTACACGCCCATGGAGTTCGTTGTGGTCGTGATTCAGGAGTTTTTTGCCAAAGACCTTGAAACCGCAACGCAAATCATGCTCAAAATACACCTCGACGGCAAGGCAGTTTGCGGTGTTTACTCCAGAGATGTTGCCGCCACCAAGGTCGATCAGGTACTTGACGCGGCGGCAAAATCGGGTCACCCTTTGAAATGCTTGAGCGAGCCAGTTGATTTCTAGGCAATTGGTCGCAACTGCTGGGCACCGAAGCAAAAATCCGATTACAGTCACTCACCATAGCACGGCGCACAAGGAAAGCACATGATTGCCCAAGAGTTAGAAGTCAGCCTCCACATGGCATTTGTCGAGGCGCGCCAGCAGAGGCACGAATTCATCACGGTGGAGCACCTGTTGCAGGCCCTGCTCGACAACCCCAGCGCTGCCGAGGTTTTGCGCGCCTGCTCGGCAAACATCGATGATCTTCGCAAGTCCTTGGCCAACTTCATCAAAGACAACACGCCCCAGGTGGCCGGCACTGATGACGTTGACACCCAGCCAACGCTTGGTTTTCAGCGGGTCATACAGCGGGCCATCATGCATGTGCAGTCTACCGGGAGCGGCAAGAAAGAGGTCACTGGAGCGAATGTGCTGGTGGCTATTTTTGGCGAAAAAGACTCCCATGCCGTTTACTACCTGCATCAGCAGGGGGTGACCCGGCTCGATGTGGTCAACTTCATTGCCCATGGGATCAAGAAGAATGACCCGCCTGAGCCAGTTAAATCTGGCGAGCCCCAGGCTGAGTCCGAAGAAGCCGCGGCCGAAAAGAATGAAAAAGCCTCCCCCCTGGAGCAATACACCCAGAACCTGAACCAACTAGCCCGCGATGGCAAGATAGATCCTTTGATTGGTCGCGAGTACGAAGTCGAGCGGGTGATCCAAATTCTGTGTCGCCGACGCAAAAACAACCCGCTGCTGGTTGGCGAGGCGGGGGTTGGCAAGACGGCCATTGCCGAGGGCTTGGCATGGCGCATCACCCAAAAGGATGTGCCCGAAATTCTTGCCGACTCCATGGTTTACTCGCTCGACATGGGCGCCTTGCTGGCTGGAACAAAGTACCGTGGAGATTTCGAGCAGCGGCTCAAAGGTGTCTTGAAATCGCTTAAAGACAAGCCGAATGCCATTTTGTTCATTGACGAAATTCACACCCTCATAGGTGCGGGTGCTGCATCTGGCGGCACGCTGGATGCCTCCAACCTGCTCAAGCCCGGCCTGAGCTCTGGCGCGCTCAAGTGCATTGGCGCCACGACGTTCACCGAATACCGGGGCATTTTCGAGAAAGACGCGGCGCTTTCCAGGCGCTTTCAAAAGGTGGACGTGGTGGAGCCGACGATTGAGCAGACCGTAGATATTCTCAAAGGGCTCAAGTCCAGGTTTGAGGAGCACCACAACGTCAAGTACGCGGTAGCTGCCCTACAGGCCGCGGCCGACCTGAGCGCCAAATACATCAATGACCGCCACCTTCCCGACAAGGCCATCGACGTGATTGACGAAGCGGGTGCTGCGCAGCGGATCCTGGCGCCTTCAAAACGAAAAAAAATCATAGGTAAGACCGAGGTTGAGGAAATCGTTGCCAAGATTGCGCGTATTCCGCCGGCGAATGTCTCCAATGACGACCGCGGCAAGCTAAAAACCCTGGAGCGCGACCTGAAAAATGTTGTCTTCGGCCAGGACAAGGCACTAGATATGTTGGCCTCGGCCGTCAAAATGGCTCGCTCGGGCTTGGGTAAGGGTGACAAGCCAATCGGCTCTTTCCTGTTCAGCGGACCCACGGGCGTTGGCAAGACCGAAGCGGCTAAGCAACTCGCCTACATCATGGGCATTGAGCTGCTTCGTTTTGACATGAGCGAATACATGGAGCAACACGCTGTCAGCCGTTTGATTGGCGCACCTCCGGGCTATGTGGGCTTTGACCAGGGTGGCCTGCTGACCGAAGCCATCACCAAAAAGCCGCACTCGGTGCTGTTGCTGGATGAAATAGAAAAGGCACACCCGGCAATCTTCAATGTGCTCTTGCAGGTGATGGACCACGGAACGCTCACTGACAACAACGGCCGCAAGGCTGATTTCCGTAATGTCATCATCGTCATGACGACCAATGCGGGCGCCGAGACCATGAACAAAGCCACCATAGGGTTCACCAATCCGCGTCAGGCTGGGGACGAGATGGCCGATATCAAACGCCTTTTCACGCCTGAGTTTCGCAACCGGCTAGATGCCGTGGTCAGCTTCAAAGCCCTTGATGAAGTCGTTATCTTGCGTGTGGTCGACAAGTTTCTGTTGCAACTGGAGTCGCAACTGGCTGATAAAAAGGTGGAGGTCACCTTCACCGACAAACTGCGCAAGCACTTGGCCAAAAAAGGCTTTGATCCACTCATGGGCGCCCGCCCCATGCAGCGTCTGATTCAGGACACCATACGCCGCGCCTTGGCTGACGAGTTGCTCTTTGGCCGGCTCACCGATGGCGGCCGCTTGACCGTCGACCTCGACGACAAGGACGAAAGCAAGACCGAGGTCCTGCTGGACATTCAAGCCCTGTCTAAAAAAGAAGGCCGTTCCAAGCCCGAAGCGCAGGAAGCAACAACAAGTTGACGCTCCTGCCATTAGCCCATTCTTGTATTGGACGATTGGGCAAGGGCCAGGCCTAGCGAAACCCGACCCGGTCCAGCAACTGCTGCACCTTGATCTGGTTCATGCCAATGGCCGAAATAGAAACAGCGTCGCCCTTGAAACTGCCGCCGCTCATGGTTTGTAATGCCTCATTGTTAATTTGCACGCCTTTGGCAACAGGCCACTCATTGTTGCCGTCGGCAAAATGGGCCAGTGCCCCGGGAGTGGCTAGGTATTCTAAAAACCTGATCGCATTGGCCGGGTTTTTTGCATTTTTGGCGACCGCACCGCCGGCGATATTCAGGTGTGTGCCCCAACTGGCCTGGTTGGGAAACACCACACCCAGGCGAGCCATGATGGCCTTATCCTCCGCCTTGTCAGATCGCATGATGCGGGCCAGGTAATAGCTGTTGGTTACCGCTATGGCGCATTCGCCCGCCGCCACCGACCTGATCTGGTCGGTGTCGCCGCCCTTGGGCGCACGGGCCATGTTGTCGACCAGACCTTTGAGCCAAAGCTCGGTTTTAGCTTCGCCAAGATGTTCCAGCATGGCGCCAAACAGCGACAGGTTGTAGGGATGGGATCCAGACCTGATGCACAGCCTGCCCTTGTGTTTTGGATCTGCCAGTGCCTCATAGGTGTCAAGCTCAGTTCGTTGAACGGTGGTTTTGTCATACACCACAATGCGGGCTCGGGTTGAGAATGCAAACCAGGCTGTACGGCCGTCGCTGCCTGCTTTGCCGCGCAATTGCGGCGGAACCGCCTGGTCAAGAATTTTTGATTTGATCGGCTGAAACATGCCCTCGACCTCCCCCTTCCACAGGCGCGATGCGTCTACCAGCAAAACAAGGTCCGCCGGTGAACCCGTTCCCTCGGCTCTGAGGCGGGCGAGAATACCGGCATCGTCCGAATCGACCCGGTTGATGCGAATCCCGGTGAGTTTGGTGAAGTCGCCGTAAAGTGCTTCATCGCTGGGGTAGTGGCGGGCCGAGTAAATATTCAGAATGGGTTCAGCCGCTGTTGCGGTGCCCAGACAAACCAGGGCAAAAGCGAGGTAGAGTGATAGACGGTGCATATTGGGTTCAACCGAGATTGTCCATTAGGCGCACCTGCGGTGCTATTTGGATGCAAGCGGCGCATTGACGGTCATTTTCGCCCTTCTTCGTTGTCCATAGCCCAAGCTATGGACGCCTCAGTCAGGACAAAACTGCCTCGTCACTGCATCCGCCTGCAAACCAAACCCTAATGAACAATCTCGGTTCAAGGAAGTTTCTGTAGATCAGGCAGAAAAGAATGTAACACAAACGAGAATCATTATCAATAAGATTCATATCTTTTGATCAAAATCAACTGCAACACGTTTTGACGCAGTCAAACAAACCATGAATCCCTTCAGAACCCGCCTTTTAGCCCTTGCGGCTGCGCTGCTGCTGTTTGCTTGTGCCAGCCCACCCCCAGTGGTAGTCCCACCGGAACCGCCGCCGCCTGTGTTGCTGCCCAAAAAGCCACCTCGGATTGCCCTGGCTCTTGGGGGTGGCGCAGCCCGCGGCTTCGCCCATGTTGGTGTGATTCAGGTTCTGGAGGAGGCCGGTATCCGGGCTGACCTGGTTGTTGGCACCTCGGCGGGTAGCTTGGTTGCGGCCTTGTTGGCCAGCGGGAAGACGGGCGCCCAACTCCAGCAGATTGCAGATTCAATGGATGAATCCACTTTCGCCGACTGGACCTTGCCAATTTTTAGCCGGGGGGTGTTGCGCGGCGAGGCGCTCGCGCGCTATGTCAGCAAGCAGGTTAACGGTCAACTCATTGAAAATATGGCAATGCCCCTGGGTATTGTTGCAACCGACCTCAACAGCGGTGCAGGTGTGCTGTTTCGGAGGGGCGATATTGGCACTGCTGTGCGGGCCTCTAGCGCCGTGCCTGCCTTGTTTCAGCCGGTGAGAATATCTGGGCGCGACTATGTTGACGGTGGTCTGGTGTCTCCCGTGCCAGTGCGCTATGCGCTGCAAATGGGGGCTGGCTTGGTTATTGCTGTCGATATATCAAGTGCCCCCGAGGCCAACGCCGCGAATGACAGCCTTCAGATTTTGCTGCAGACCTTCTCCATCATGGGAAAGAGCATCAACAATTTCGAGTTGCGCGAAGCAGACATCGTGGTACGACCCGAACTCAATGCTGTGGCGAGTTCTGATTTCAGCTCGCGCCAGCGTTCCATACAGGCAGGGCGGCAGGCCATGCAGCGCCTGTTGCCGCAATTGCGGGCCAGCATCCTGGCAAAAACCCTGTAGCTTGGCCGGCTCCCTGGTGGTTCACAACACAGGCCCCTTCCCATAAAAAAGGGCCGGTCTTGCGACCGGCCCTTAAGGGATCCCTGAACCCGGAGGTTTCGAAAGGACCCGAGGAGACAACTAGGAGCACTAACAGTGCTGAAACACGTTCAATTGCCTGAGCATATCAGGGTTTACACTGATTTTTTTCGATCATCAGAGTCAAATTTTTCGGTATTTTGCGCATGGATTCGCTGAATCAACGCTTTTTGATGGCCGGCTTGGCGGCGTTGATCGCTGTGGCTGCGACTGCGTTGAAATTCGCCTCTGCAACATCGGTGGCCTGCTTGACAGCTTTTTGAACTGATTCCAGCGCGTTGCTGGCAGCAGCGACTGCGCTCTTCATGACGGCCACTGCGGTCTCGGAGCCAGCAGGTGCATTCTTGGCTGCGCTATCGACCAGCCCCATGAAGTTCTTCTGAACATCGGCAGCCTGTCCCTCAACTGTTTTTGCAAACTCTGCGTTCGAACTCGCAGCGATGTCGTACAGGTGGCGACTGTAGGCTGCCGTCTTCTCAGCCAGGGGCTGGAACAGGCCCGATTGCAGTGCCATCAGTTGCTGCGCGTCCTTGACGCTCAACACTGCTTTGGCATGCTCGCCTGTCTCAGCCAGGGCCGCTTTGGAGGCAGTCAGGTTGAGTTCAACAATCTTTTCCATGCCCTCGAAGGCCTTCGATGTGAGGCCCATCAGGGTTTCAACACCAGCTTTGTGGGAAGCCATAATTTGGTCAACAGTCAACATATCATTTTCTCCAGAGGTTAAATTAAACAGGACGCTCGCTACTCTGTAAACCTACCCTTGCTTGGCCTATGTTGCAGTGCAGCACGGGTCAAATTATAGGGTTTTCCCGGATGGTTGCAAGTGATTTTTGTTGCGTTGCAGCAAATTAGAGCCGGTAACCTAAAACTCTGCGCTCAAGCCCTGCGACACAATCGCGTCATGAAGGCTTTTTACTCGGACCACTTTGTCCTGCCTCTGCCAATAGGCCACCGTTTCCCCATGGACAAATACCGGCAATTGCGCCAGCAGGTGCTGGCAAACTTGCCGCATATTGTGTTGTTGGACGCACCGTCCGCCAGTGACGGTGAACTGGCTTTAGCGCATGAGCCAGCTTATGTTCAGTCAGTTATCGACGGCTCGCTCGCAGCTCACATGCTGCGCGAGATCGGCTTCCCCTGGAGCCCTGCGATGGTTGAGCGATCGCGCCGGTCGGTTGGTGCCACGATAGCAGCGGCGCGCAGCGCCTTGCAGCAGGGGGTTGGCGCCAACCTGGCCGGGGGTACACACCATGCCTTTGCCGCCCGCGGTGGCGGATTTTGTGTTTTCAACGATGTGGCGGTGGCCACCCGCTTGATGCAGGCTGAGTGGGGCCGCGGCGCCGTGGCTCGTGTGGGTGTGACCAACACGCATCGGGCGCCCCTGCGCGTGGCTGTCGTCGATCTGGATGTTCACCAAGGCAATGGCACAGCGCAGATTTTTGCTGCGGATGACAGCGTGTTTACCCTGTCGATTCACGGCGCCAGAAATTACCCGTTCTCAAAAGAGCGCAGCAACCTAGATGTCGCCCTGCCAGACGGATGTGGTGACGCCGACTACCTGCTGGCACTGGCGCAGGCTATGGCTTCGATGGAGCAGCAGTTCAGCCCTGGACTGGTGATTTACCTGGCGGGTGCCGACCCCCATGAGGGCGACCGCCTGGGGCGCCTCAAACTCACGTTTGACGGATTGCAGCACAGAGACCGTTGGGTGTTCGACTGGTGCTTGTCACGGCATATTCCGGTGGCCGTGGTGATGGCCGGGGGCTACGGGCTGCGGCTGGAGGACACGGTTCAGGTGCAATTCAACACCCTGCGCATCGCCGCACAATCTTTCGAGCATTGGCAGGCCTTGGGGATGGCGTCCGCGGGGCTGGCAAAATCGGCCCCATGAGCCATCCGACAAGCGTTCGCCCGCAAGCCCAAAGCCGTGCCAGCTACCTTGTGTTTCGTACCCTGGGCACACGCTGGTCTGACAACGATGCCTATGGCCATGTCAACAATGTTGTCTATTACAACTGGTTCGACACCGCAGTCAACGCCCATTTGGTTGAACATGGCGCGCTCGACATTCATCTGGGCGACACGATTGGCCTGGTGGTACAAAGCAGTTGTAACTTTTTTTCGGCGCTGGCTTTCCCGCAAACTGTCGAGATCGGCATGCGCCTGTCGCGCCTGGGGTCGAGCAGCGTGAGCTACAACTTGGGCGTGTTTGCCGCCGGTGCTTCAATGACTGCGGCAAGCGGGCAGTTCGTGCATGTGTACGTTGACCGGCATAGCCGCCGGCCGGTTTCCCTGCCGCCGGCCGTTAAGCGTGTTGTGGAGAAACTTTTATGAGCAGTGCAGAGGTCGAGGCGGCCATCCTGTCGCGCCGCTCGGTGCGGGCCTTCACAACCCAAGCCGTGTCTCGCGAAACCCTGAACGACTTGCTGGCCCTGGCCAGCCGTGCGCCTTCTGGCACCAACACCCAACCCTGGCGAGTGTATGTACTGCAGGGTGCGAGCCAGGCTGAATTGGCCGACAAGGTTTGTGCTGCCCACGATGCCATTCGGGCCAACCCAGCGCTTGCCAAAGACTACCAGGAGTCCTACGACTACTACCCGCAAAAATGGGTCAGCCCCTACATCGACCGGCGGCGCGAAAACGGCTGGGCTTTGTACGGGCTGCTTGGCATTGGCAAAGCTGACAAAGACAAAATGCACGCGCAGCATCAACGCAACTACCGGTTTTTTGATGCGCCGGTTGGCCTGATGTTCACCGTCGATCGGGTGATGGGCCAAGGCTCGCTGGTGGACTACGGCATGTTTTTGCAAAGTCTGATGCTGGCCGCCCGTGGTCGCGGCCTGCATACCTGCCCGCAGGCTGCCTGGAATGGTTTTTCAAAAATAATCTTGCCCCATATTGGTGCTGGGGCCGATGAAATGCTTGTCTGCGGTATGTCTCTCGGCTATGCAGACGAGACCGCCGTGGTGAACCGCTTCGAAACGCCCCGGGTGCCAGTGGCAGCTTTCACGCAATGGCTGGCATGACAATGGGTGCTCACCGATGATTATTGCCAGTTTGCTCGATACCGACTTGTACAAGTTCACCATGATGCAGGTGGTGTTGCACCAGTTTCCGGGCGCACAGGTTGAGTATCGTTTCAAGTGCCGCAACCTCGATATCGATCCCCAAAGCGGCCGGGCTGGTCGACAGTTGGCGGCTCATGTGTCTGAGATTCGTGACGAAATTCGTCATTTGTGCAGCTTGCATTTCCAGGATGCCGAACTGGCCTACCTGCGGTCCATGCGTTTTATCAAGAGCGATTTTGTTGATTTCCTTGGACTGTTCAAGCTCAATGAACAGTGCGTGACGGTGTCGGCGCTGCCATCTGGCGACATCGACATCGTGATCAAGGGCCCTTGGCTGCATACGATTTTGTTTGAAATTCCGGTCCTCGCGATCGTCAACGAAGTGTTTTTTCGCAACACCCAACGACTGCCAGATTTGCTCGAAGGCCGGCGTCGGCTCGATGTGAAGATCGGCCAGCTGCAGGCCGAGGGCTTGAGCGACCTGAAGATCGCCGATTACGGCACCCGCCGACGCTTTTCCAAGGCCTGGCACGAAGAAGTGCTGCGGGTTCTCGCTGCACGCTTGGGCAGCGGTCAGAGCAGCGGCGAAATGTCTGTCGGTGGCGGGCAATTGGCCGGAACCAGCAATGTGCTTTACGCCGTGAAGCTCGGCCTGGTACCGCTAGGCACCATGGCCCATGAGTACCTCCAGGCCTGTCAGGCGCTGGGGCCGAGGCTGCGCGACAGCCAAACCTATGCCTTTGAGTCTTGGGCCAAAGAGTACCGGGGCGACCTTGGTATTGCGCTTAGCGATGTTTACGGCATGAGCGCATTCCTGCGTGATTTCGACCCCTATTTTTGCAAGCTTTTTGATGGTGCCCGCCATGACAGCGGCGACCCCTTCGAATGGGGTGAAAAAATGCTGTCCCACTACATTCGAAACCGGATCGATCCTCGGTCCAAGATCCTGATCTTCAGCGACGGCCTCACCGTCACCCGCACCATCGAGCTCTACCAGCGCTTCAAGGGGCGCTGCCAACTCGCCTTCGGGATAGGCACCCACCTGACGAATGACCTCGGCTACGAACCGCTTCAAATCGTCATCAAGATGGTCCGCTGCAATGGTCAGCCGGTGGCTAAACTTTCCGACACACCAAGCAAAAATATGTGCGATGACGAGAAATACCTGGCCTACTTGCGTCAGGTGTTTGACATCGAGCAAGCGCCCTGAGCCTTGGCTCGAAGGGCATTTTTTACACTTTCAAGGAGAATGTTGCTGTGTTAACTGCGATTGTGATCATCTTCGTCTTGGCCTACGCGGCCATTGCCCTTGAGCACCCCTTGAAAATCAACAAATCGGCCTCGGCTCTGATTGGGGCGGGATTGCTGTGGACTGTGTATGCCATGGCCTCGGCGGATGCGGCGCTTGTCAGCAGCGAACTCGGCGAGTCCTTGATGGGGACGGCTCAAATTGTCTTCTTCCTGATTGGCGCCATGACCATCGTGGAGGTGGTGGACGCGCACAACGGCTTTGAGGTCATCACCTCGCGGATTCGCACCACACAACTCTCCAGCCTGATGTGGCTTGTGGGTTTTGTAACTTTTTTTCTCAGCGCGATTCTGGACAACCTCACGACGACCATCGTGATGGTTTCACTGATGAAAAAATTACTTGAACGGCGCGAAGACCGCTTGTTTTTCGCCGGCATCATCATCATTGCCGCCAATGCGGGCGGTGCCTGGACGCCGATTGGAGATGTCACGACCACCATGTTGTGGATTGGCGGCCAAGTGACCACTCTGGCCATCATCCAAGGGGTTTTCATTGCGTCTATGGTGAACATGCTGGTGCCCCTGTGCGTGATTGCCTGGGTCTTGCGGGGTAAACCGGTGGTTCCCCCTGCACGCTTGCAGAGTGCGAGCGAAATGGCGCCGACCACCTCCTTTGAGCGCAACACCATGTTCCTGCTGGGCCTGGGCGTTCTGATAGCCGTGCCAGTGTTCAAAACCATCACCCACTTGCCGCCTTACATGGGTATTTTGATGGGCCTTGGGCTGCTGTGGCTGGTGGGCGACCTGCTCCACCGCAATAAACAGGACGATGACAAACAGCACCTGACGCTGGCCCACGCCTTGTCGCGAATCGACATGGGTTCCATCACTTTTTTTATCGGAATTTTGCTGGCGGTTGCAAGCCTTGAGCATACCCACATTTTGAAAACCATAGCCCTTTGGCTAGATCAGCACGTGGGTCGGCAAGACCTGATCGTGATGCTCATTGGCCTGGTCAGTGCGGTAGTTGACAACGTGCCGCTGGTGGCAGCATCAATGGGCATGTACAGCTTGACCCAGTATCCGCCTGACAGTTTTTTGTGGGAGTTCATGGCCTACTGCGCGGGCACGGGCGGCTCTATCCTGATCATTGGTTCAGCGGCAGGTGTCGCGGCGATGGGCTTGGAGAAAATTGACTTCATTTGGTACATGAAAAAAATCAGTCTGTACGCCCTGCTGGGCTATTTTGCTGGGGCGTTTTGCTACATCGTGCAGTTCAACTTGACCCACTGATCCATGTCCGCCAAGCCTCGAGTCCTGTTTGCGCGTGCGGTTTTCCCTGAGGTTATCGCACGCCTGTCGCAACATCTTGAGGTCCATGCCAACCAGGCGGACGAAGTTTGGTCCAAGGCCATGCTGACTCAGCGTCTGGCTGGCATGCAGGGCGTTTTCACGACTGGGGGAGATTCGATTGACCAGCAGGTTCTGGCCGCCTGTCCGGAACTCAAAATCTGCGCCAACATGGCGGTTGGTTATAACAATTTTGACCTGGCAGCCATGACAGCGGCCGGCGTTCTCGCCACTAACGCGCCCGATGTCCTGACCGAAACCACCGCCGACTTTGGTTTTGCGCTGTTGATGGCGACCGCACGGCGCATCACCGAAAGCGAGCATTACCTGCGTGCCGGTCTGTGGACCAAATGGAGCTACGACCTGTTTGCTGGTGCCGACATCCATGGCGCCACACTGGGCATTCTGGGCATGGGGCGCATCGGCCAGGGTATCGCGCGGCGCGGTGCCCATGGTTTTGGCATGCAGGTGATCTACCACAACCGCTCGCAACTCGCCCCCGAGGTTGAAGCCGAACTGCGGGCCTGCTATGTCAGCAAGGCCGAACTGCTCAAGAGGGCTGACCACTTGGTGTTGGTGCTCCCCTATTCGGCGGCGTCCCACCATGCCATTGGTGCGCCTGAACTGGCCTTGATGAAACCCAGCGCAACACTGGTCAACCTAGCCCGCGGTGGCATCGTGGATGATGCAGCGCTAGCCCAGGCCTTACAAATCAAAACTATTGCAGCCGCCGGGCTCGACGTGTTTGAGGGCGAACCGGCTCTTCACCCCAATCTTTTGAAAATACCCAACGTGGTCTTGACGCCGCATATTGCCAGCGCCAGCATCTCCACGCGCCTGGCCATGGCCAATTTGGCGGCAGACAACCTGCTTGCGTTTTTTGCCGGGAAAGCGCCGCTCACGCCACTCAATCCTGAAGTCTTGCAAGGCGCCGGCAAGTCCGCCGCTGCGGCGGACTTGCCGCAGGTTTAACAAGGGCTCGCATGTCGGACTGGTTGTTGTGGTTGGTGCCGGCATCGAGCCTGATCACTGTCTGCCTGTTGCTCATTGTGCTCAGGCAGGCACTGCGCGAGCGCTCAGCAGACGAGCCGCAAAAACTCTCGCACCCTCTGGTTGCTCTGACTACGGCTGTGGAGCGCATTGAGCGGGAGCTGCGCAGTGAGGTGCAGAACAGCGCCCGCGACAGCCGTGCCGAATTGATGCAGAGTTTGGCGATCTTTCAGCAAGCCCTACTGGGTCAGTCTGGTGATGTGGCGCGCACCCAAAATGAGCAGATCGATTCATTCCGGGTCCAACTCGGGACCACGCAGCAACAGCAGGCGGCCTCGCTG
>SHXM01000066.1 GCA_009693325.1 Rhodoferax sp. | reverse complement strand
GCGGGCTGTCGGCCCTGGCTATGGCCGGCCAGCGGGATCACAGCGCCGGCCCGGGCAAACAGGGGCAGCCGCGCCAAGGGCGCCGCGACGGTATGCCACTGGCCGGCATCAAAGCGTTCGCCAGTGTCAAAGTCGTACCAGGCCGACGGCCCGGCCGGCAGGTAGACCCGGCGTGTGCTGTCGCCGGCCTGCACCACGGGTGCCACCAACAGTGCGTCGCCGAGCATGAAGTCGTCACTGTCGGCGAAGCAGGCCTCGTCATCCGGAAATTCGTAAAAGGTGGGTCGCAGGATCGGCTGGTGCAGCGCGCTGGCCTGCTCGAACAGCTGCCACAAATAGGGCAGCAGGGTGTAGCGCAGCCGGATCGCCGCCGCCACGTGCACCGTGACATCGGGGTGCAGCCACGGTACGTTGGTGGCGCTGCCGGGCTTCCAGGAGTTCATCACCATGCGCGGGTTCAGGCAGCAGGCCTGCACCCAGCGCACAAACAGCTCGGGCCCAGGAGACGGCCCGTAAAAGCCGCCAACATCGTGGCCAATGTTGAACAGGCCTGAGAGGCTCATTTGCAGCCCGGTGCGTATGTTCCAGCGCAGGTTCTCCCAATTGGTGCTGTTGTCGCCGGACCAGCTTTGCGCATAGCGCTGCACGCCTGGTGGCCCACCCCGGCTGACACTGAACACCGGCTCGGACGAAGTTTGCGCAGGCCGGTGCCGGGCCTGCGCCTCAAAGCTGGCCCGCGTCATCAGCAGCGCATGCAGCGGGCGGGCACGGTGCATGGGCAGCGGCTGGCCAAAGCCCGCACAGCTGGCGCCATCGTCCATGATGGCGTACTCATTGTTGTCGTTCCAGGCGGCGTCAATACCAAAATCCAGCACCTGGCGCTGCAAGCCGTCCTGCCACCAGGCCACCACCGCCGGGTTGGAGAAATCCAGATGTGCGCCGACACCGTCCCAGAACTGCTCGACCACGGGCGCGGCGGTGGTGGCGTCCTGGATGAAGCCCCCCTGGGTGCGCACCTCGTCCCAGGCGGGGTGATCGTCCAGCAGGCAGGGCTTGACGTTGGCCACCAACCGCATACCAGCCTGGTGGAACCGCGCATTGAGCGCCTTCGGGTCGGGAAACTTGTCGTGGTTCCAGGTAAACACATAGCGGCGCTTGCCGCGTGAGGAGTAACCCGAGCCGTAATGGAAAGCCGAGCAGGGAATCGCCTCTGACTCAATCCGGTCAATGAAAGTATTGAGCTGGTCCTGGGCATCGGGCGCGTCGGCCAGGCCCATGGCGGTCTGGGCGTAACCGAGCGACCATCGCGGCGGCAGATGAGTGCCACCGATCAGGCGCACAAACTGGGCGATCACCTCAGCTGGCGTGGCGCCCGACATCAGGTAGTAATCCAGGTCGCCATCGTCAATGTCGACATAGCGGTAAAAGTCGTGGTAGTTGTCGTGCTCGCAACCGAGGTCAAAGGTGCAGGTGCTCAGTGTGTCGTAGTACAGCCCGTACCAGTGGCCGGTGGGGGCGCGGGTCAGCACAAACGGCCAGTGCTTGTAGAGCGGGTCGCCATGCTGCGGGTCGTAGCCGAGCGCATCGAGCGCGATTGTTCGCAGGCGCCGCCCATGCAGATTGAGCGGGCCGGTCTTGTCGCCCAGGCCGTAATAACGATCAGCCCGGTCGCGCTGCAGGTAGTGGCGCACCGAGCCAGTGCGCGGGCTGTGCAGGTAAGCCGAGCTGTTCCGGTCAGCAAGCAGCGGGCGAGCTTGTCCGTCGTGCCAGCTCAGGGCCAGCGGGTCCAGCCGCACCGTGACCGACAGCGCGCCGGTGGCCAGTGCCAGGCCGTTGGCCGTCTGGCTGAACTGGGCTGGAGGGCGCGAAAAGCCGCTGAGGTCGTCGCGCGCGCGGCCCTCCCAGGCCACGTCCTGAACAGCAGCAGCAGCAGTGGGCGTGGTGACACTTTGGGGCGCAATCGCCCAGGTGCGCGGTTCGCGGTAACCAGCGCCAGGCCGGTGACGCACCCGTATCAGGGTCGGCTCCAGCACATCCAGCTGAAACTGGGCGCCACCAGACAGGCTCAGGCAGGCGCCGTGTGCGTCAACAGTGGCAATTTGTGCCGGTCCAAACGGGGTGGTCATGATTTACAGCCTCTGGCCATTGGCATCAAAACGGTGGAGGTGCGGCGTCGGCAACGTCAGCGCCACAACATCGCCCGGGCGGAGCATGGCCTGGCCGGGGCAGACCAGCTCGAACGGGGTGCCGGCGCCGACCGTACCGCGCAACACGCTGCTGGCGCCCAGTTGCTCCACCTGGGTCAGCGTCAAACGCAAGGGGCCATCGGCCGCCAGTTCAGCATGCTCCGGCCGCACGCCAATGGTGTGGCTGCCCGCTGGCAAAGCGGGCGCGCCGGTATCGCCAGCAACCAGCGATGCTGGCAAAAAATTCATGCGTGGGCTGCCAATGAAACCCGCCACAAAGGTGTTGCAGGGCCGGTTGTAAAGCTCAAGCGGCGCGCCAATCTGCTCCACCCGACCAGCGCGCAGCACCACAATTTTGTCCGCCAGCGTCATGGCCTCGACCTGGTCGTGCGTGACGTACACCATGGTGGCCCCCAGCCGGGCATGCAGCTCGCGCAACTCTGCGCGCATGGAGACGCGCAGCTCGGCGTCCAAATTGGACAGTGGCTCGTCAAACAGGAAGAGCCGTGGGTCGCGCACGATGGCCCGACCAATCGCCACGCGCTGCCGTTGGCCTCCTGAGAGCTGGGTCGGCTTGCGCTGCAGCAACTCTTCGAGCCGCAACAATCGCGCCGCATCCTGCACCTTGGCCTCGATTTGGGACCGTGGCACCTGCAAGTTCTCTAGACCGAAGGCCATGTTGTCGTACACGCTCATGTGCGGGTACAGCGCATAGCTTTGGAACACCATGGCACAGCCGCGCTGTGCGGCACTGATGTCATTGACCACCTGCCCGTCGATTCGGATGTCGCCGCCACTGGGCATCTCCAAGCCGGCGATGACCCGCAGCAGGGTGGACTTGCCACAGCCCGAGGGTCCGACAAACACCACGAACTCGCCATGGCTGACCGCCAGGTCGATGCCGTGCAGCACAGTGGTGCGGTCGAAGGTCTTGACAATGTTGGCAAGTTCTAGCGTGGCCAATGGGGGTACCTCTGGGACAGTTCGGGCTACTTGACACCGGCACTGGCAATGCCGGTGGTGATGTACTTTTGTAAAAAGGCAAAGACCAGCGTGATGGGCACAAGTGTGATCACCGTCATCGCCAGCAGATAGTGCCACTGGGTGTTGAGCTCGCCCTGAAAGGAGTTGAGCGCGAGCTGCAGGGTGAAGTACTCTGAGCGCGACAGCACGATCAAAGGCAGCAGGAAATCGTTCCAGCGCCACATTACCGAGAAAATGGCCAGCACCGCCAACGCCGGCGCCGACAGCGGCAGGATGATCTTCCAGTAAATCCGCCACTCACTGGCGTGGTCCATGCGCGCGGCCTCCAACAGCTCGTCCGGAATAGTCAGCATGTACTGGCGCAGCAAAAACACCCCGGTTGGCGTGGCAATGGCCGGCAAAATCACGCCCCACAAGCTATTGAGCAGGCCGACTGAGTTGATCACCAGGAACACCGGCACCAAAATGATGGTGGGCGGAATCATCAGGGTCGCAATGATCAGCAAAAACACCGCCTTCTGGCCACGAAACTGGTACTTGGACAGGGCGAAAGCCGCCATCGAATTGATCAGCAATGTCAGCAGCGTCGCCACTACCGTGATGAAGACGCTGTTCCACAGGTAGCGGCCGAAACTGAATTTGGCAAACAGGTCGGTGTAATTGCCCCAGGCAAAGGTCAGCTCGTTGACCGGCTTGCGGTCGTTGATATTGACGCGAATCTCCTGCTGCGGCTGCACCGGGTCGACCAGCGTGGCCATGATGCCAATGCGCCGCACCTGCGCCATCTCGCGCAGGCTGCCGTCGGTCTGGCGCACGGTAAACAGTGGCAGCGGCTTGTCATGCCCGGCCACCTGCACCGTCTTTTGGCTGTAGGGCAGGAAGGTCGGCGGAAACTGGCTCAGTGCGCTCTCGGTCTTGAGTGACGACATCAGCAACCAGACGATGGGGGCAAATAGGGTGAACAGGCCAACCCCCAGGTACAGGTAGCTGAGCCAGTCGGTCCAGTCCAGCCGCTGCCGACCACGGGTGCGGGTAAGAAAATTGAGGGCGCGCATGGGACGGGGTCGAGCCGACTTAACGGGCCCTTTGGCCGGCTGTGCTGGCCCGGGTCAGCCGCAACTGGGCCAGGGTCAGCACAACCAGGCCTAGCGCCAGCATCAGAGAAGCCGCCGCTGCCAGGCCGTACAGGTGAATCTGCTCAGCAAAGCCAGTCTGGTAGATGAATTGCACGATGAAGGTGGTAGCCGAGCCCGGGCCACCGCCAGTCAGCACAAACACCTCGTCAAAAATCTGCACCGCCCGAATCAGCGCCAGCACCAGCACCACAATCAAATTGGGCATCAGCAGGGGCAGTGTGATGCGCCGCAGGGTGCGCCAGGGGCTGGCCGCGTCGAGCTGGGCCGCCTCGTACATGTCTTTGGGAATGGCCTGCAGGCCCGCCAGCAAAATCAGCGTGTAAAAACCCATGTGTGCCCAGATCGAGACAAACACAGTCCAGAAGAAGGCCCAGCCGGCATCGAGCAGCCAGTCCACCGGCGCCGCGCCCACCGCCACCAGGCCAGCATTGAACACGCCCTGGCTTTGCAAAAGCCATTTCCAGATCAGGGCCACCACCACCGGTGACAGCAGCACCGGGTAGAAAAAAACGCCACGCCAGAAACCTCGCCCGATGATCTTGCGGTTGAGCACCAGCGCGGTCAGCAGCGACAGGCCGACCATCAACACCACCTGTATCAGGCTGAAGCGGATGGTGTTGAAGATGGCGCGCCAGAAAACGTCTTTGCGGCAGCTCTGGATGTCAAAGTAGTCGCGGCATTCCAGCAGGATGGCGAAGTTCTCGGCCCCGGTGAACGGCCGCTCCAGAGGCATCAGCTTGACGCCACCGGTGGTGGCATACACCAGGTTGATCAGGATCGGCAAAAAAGTAAACAGGCCGAACACGAGCAGGTTCGGAGCGACAAACAGCCAGCCCAGCCGGGACAGGCCGAGCCAGCGCTGGCCGACCCGGAACAGCGGCTCGAAGAGGTTAAAAAAGTAGCCGCAGAGGCGGACTGCCAGCTGCAAGAAACTTACTTCTGCGCCTGCTTGACCGCGTCGGCCATGTCGGCGCCGATCTTGGTCATGGCCTCATCACTGCTCATCTCGCCCACAATGGCCTGGGTCACGCGAGCCACGGTGGGCAGCATGATGGCACGGTTGAACTTGTAGCCCTGGAACTGGTAGGCCACTGGCGACAGACTGGCCACACCGGCGCTGAAACTCGCCAACGCAGCGCGAGCTGCCGGGGTGGCACTTGGGTAGGGCACGCCTTTCCTGGCCAAGCCGGCATGGGCCGGAATGTTCTCAGTCTTGCCGGTGAACTCGGCGTAATTGGCTTCAGACGCAATGAAGTCCAGGAACATGCCCACCTCTTTGGGCGACTTGCTGGTCTTCAGCGCCACCCAGGCGGCACCGCCCGGAATGCCAGAGCAAGCAGCCGGACCACAGGGGTTGGGCACCGCCACCCAGTCAAAGGCATTGCCAATGTCTTTTTGCAGACGGTTGATCTGCCATGAACCCGACAGCACCATGGCGACGCGGCCATTCTTGAATTCGCCGATGGAGTCGGCGTAGCTGGAGCCGCCGGAGCCGGCCCACACCTCTTTGAGCATGGCGCCGTCCTTGTGCCAGGCGACAAACTTGTTGACCGCGGTCTTGTAGCCGTCGTCCAGCACCAAGTCACCCTTCGCGTCAAAGATTTTGGCGCCGTAGCTGATGGCCGGTCCCGCAAAGCGGTGGCCCGAACGGTCCCAGGCCAGTGCGGCTGGCGTTTGTGTGGCTTTGCTCACCTTGCGCGCCGCCTCCACCCACTCGTCCCAAGTGGCCTTGGGGCCAGGCATGGCCACCTTGGCCTGCTCAAACAGGGTTTTGTTGACATAGGGGCCGGTCATGGTCAGCTGCGACATGAAACCGTAAATGCCTTTGTCGGTGGCAGTGGGGCGCAGCCAGGGCAGGGTGGCGCCAAAATTGGCTTCCCAGTAGGCCCGGTCTTTCACATGGGCCGACACGTCCAGGTAATACTTGGACAGGCCGCCCAGATCGGTCACCCGAGCAATGTCGGGGCCCTGGCCGGCGGCCAGTTGCACCGGCAACTGCTCCAGAATAGTCTTGTAAGGCACCACGTCGATCACCACCTTGGTGCCCGGGTTGGCCGCCTCGAAGCGTTTCGCCTGCTCGGCTGTCACGTCGCATTCGACGCCGTCTTGGTAGCACATCACACGGATCTCAGCGGCCTGAGCCACCCCAGTCAACGCCAACAGGGCGGTCGTTGCCAGGGCGGCACTGGTTTTTGGGGGAAATCTCAGCATGGTTAAACTTTCTAAAAATAAGGATGAAAACGACAGCGATGCTACGTCAAAAGCCGGCAAACCTTCTCATGGTTTTCACCAATAAGATCGCCTGATGGGGCCAAGTTTTATGGCCAACTTGTCAAGGCCAGCCGGTGTCTGAGCTGGCTCAGGCTGCCCTGCCTGACTTACTGCGATTTGACGCCGGCCTGCGGCTCGAGCGGCCGCAACAATGGGAGGCGCGGCGCCTGGAGGTGTCCGCCCATATTCTGCCAACCGCCTACGGCCCGCTGCCGCCAACCCCGGCGGTGACCCGATGCGAAGTGCGCCATGTGGCAAGGGTGGCCAGCCTGGGCGGTGCGCAATTGTTGTCTTGCTGGGTTAGCCCGGCCGGCGCGAATAGTTTCTCAATGCGGGTTTTTTTGCCGGCCGGCCCGGCCTCGGGATGCCCGGTATTGCTCAACGGGGATGGCTGCTGGCACTATGCGAGCGATGCGGTGATCGCTGCAGTGCTGCGACGCGACATCGCCTTTGCTCAATTTAACCGGGTGGATATCGCCGCCGACATGCCAGGCCGGAGCGACTCGGACAGCCTCTATGCCGCGCTGGCCTGCTGGGCCTGGGGCTATCACCGCGCCATCGACGCCCTGCTCGCAGCAGACGGACAGTCCGGGCCGCTGGGGCAAATTGACCCGCAGCGCATTGCGGTGGTGGGCCATTCCCGGGGCGGGAAGGCGGCGCTGCTGGCGGGCGCCACGGATACCCGAATTGCCCTAACCAGCGCCAACAACTCGGGGGCTGGTGGTGCCGCTTGCTGGCGCTGGGGCAACCCCGGAGCAGAAACGCTGGCAGACATCACAGGGGCTTTCCCGCACTGGTTTGCGCCCGGGCTTGCCGCCTATGCTCAAAGGATCCATGAATTGCCGTTTGACCAACATTTTCTCAAGGCGCTGATTGCGCCGCGCGCCCTGCTTACCACCGAGGCCCTGGGCGACGCCTGGGCTAACCCGCAGGGCAGCGCGCTCACGCACCGGGCAATCCAGCCGCTGTATGCGCTGCTGGGCCAGCCTCAGCAATTGGCGCTGGTCAGCCGAGCGGGTGGCCACAGCCACAGCCCGGTTGATTGGTACACGCTGCTAGACTTCATTGACCTCATCTTTTTCGGTCGCCCGAGCCAGATCGAACCCGAACCCGATCTCGACGAAGACCACTGCACCAAAACCATTGTCACTTTGCCCTGAGACCCCTGCCAGCTGCTATGGCGCCCCGCCGCAGCGCGCCGGGTCAAACATTTTGGGGGCCTCAAGCTACTAGAGCCAGCTTGTCAACCATGCGCTTCGTCAAACCCAAATCCCTGTTACTTTTTGTCCTGGCCGGGTTGCTTATTGCCGCTGCTGCCTACTGGCTGATGCGACCCAAGGCAGCGCCTCAGACATCGCCTGCTGCCAACCCAGCCAGCGCCAGAACCAGCGTCGCGCGCCCTGCCCTGACTGTCACTAGCACGCAGGCGCAAACCCTGGCCTTGCCGATCAAATTGACAGCTAATGGCAATATTGCTGCATGGCAGGAGGCCAATGTTGGCGCCGAGATCGGCGGCCTGCGCCTGGCCGAGGTGCTGGTGAATGTAGGCGATACGGTGCAGCGCGGGCAAGTTCTGGCGCGCTTTGCCACGGCTGCGGTCCAGGCTGATTTGGCGCAGGCGCGCGCCGTCGTGGCAGAAGCGGGCGCCAGCGCCCAGGAGGCCACTGCCAACGCGGACCGGGTGCGCGCCTTGCTCAACACCGGTGTGTTCAGCGGGCAACAAAGTAGCCAGTACCTCACCGCTGAGCAGACCGCCAAGGCACGGGTGGAGTCAGCCAAGGCCGTCATGGCCGCGCAACTACTGCGCTTACAGAACACCGAGGTGCGCGCCAGTGACAGCGGCATCATCTCGGCGCGCCTCGCCACAGTGGGCGCGGTGGTGGTTGCCGGCAGCGAGTTGTTCAAACTCATCCGTCAAGGTCGGCTGGAGTGGCGCGCCGAGGTTGGCGCAAGTGAACTCTACCGTCTGCCGGTGGGCGCCGCAGTCAGTGTGGCGGCAGCAAGCGGCAGCCTGGTGACTGGGCGGGTGCGCACAGTGGCACCCACGGTCGATCCGCAAACCCGCTCCGGCCTGGTTTATGTCGACCTGCCTAGCGGGCCGAGCAGGCAGGCCGGCCTCAAGGCCGGTATGTTTGCAAGCGGCGAGTTCGAGCTTGGCAGTTCGCCGGCGCTGACCGTGCCCCAACAGGCGGTGGTGGTGCGCGACGGGTTTAACTATGTGTTTCGCCTCAACGGCGACCAGCGGGTGAGCCAGCTTAAAGTGCAGACCGGGCGGCGAGTCGGCGAACGGGTCGAGTTGCTCGATGGCGTTGGCGCCGAGAGCTCGCTGGTTGCCAGCGGCGCGGGCTTTTTAAATGATGGCGACTTGGTCAAGGTGGCGCCGGCTGCTGCGCTCAAATAATACCCGGCAGCCATGAACTTCTCCTCGCTGTCGATCAAGAATCCGGTGCCGGCCATCATGCTGTTTGTGCTGCTGACGCTGGCTGGCCTGCTGGCCTACCGAGCCAGTGTGGTGCAGGATTTCCCCGACATCGAGCTGCCAATCGTCACCATCAGCGCCTCGCTGGCCGGGGCGGCGCCAGCCCAGTTGGAAACCGAGGTGGCACGCAAGCTCGAGAACGCCGTGGCCACGCTGCAAGGCGTTAAAAACATCTACGCCAAGGTGCTCGACGGCGAGGTCCAGGTGACGGTGGAATTTGTGCTCGAAAAAGCCATCGCCGAGGCGGTCAATGATGTGCGTGATGCAGTGGCCAGGGTGCGCGCCGATCTGCCCGCCGAGATGCGCGACCCCTCCGTCACCAAAGCCTCGACCGCCGGACGTGTGGTGCTGACCTTTACCGCCACTGCTGCCAACACCGCGCTTGACGCGCAAGACCTGAGCTGGTTCATCGACAACACGGTGAGCAAACGGCTTCTGGCTGTACCCGGGGTGGGCGCAGTCAAGCGCATGGGCGGGGTGAACCGCGAAATCCGGGTCGAGCTTGACAGCGCGCGCATGGCCGCACTGCAGGTCTCGGCGATCGATGTTTCGCGCCGCCTGCGTCTGGTGCAGCAAGAGACCCCCGGCGGGCGCGGTGATGTCAGCGGTGCTGAGCAATCGGTGCGCACCATTGCCACCGTCAAAACAGCCGATGAGCTGGCGCTGCTTGAGATCGCCCTGGCCGATGGCCGGCGCATCCGCTTGGGCGACGTGGCACAGGTTCGCGACACTGTGGCCGAGCCGCGTGCCTTGGCCATGCTCGACGGCGTCGAGGTGGTTGGTTTCGAAATATTCCGCACCAAGGGCGCCAGCGACATTACGGTGGCAAGTGGCGTACGGCTGGCAGTGGCCGAGCTGCAGGCACGCTTTCCTCAAATCAGCCTGACGCAGGCCATTGACAATGCCGAACCGGTGGCGCAGAACTTTCGCGGCTCGATGGAGTTGCTTTACGAGGGCGCACTGCTCGCCGTGCTGGTGGTGTGGTGGTTTTTGCGCGACTGGCGCGCCACCCTGGTGGCCGCGGCCGCCCTACCCCTGTCGGTGATCCCGACATTTTTGGGTTTGCAATACTTTGGCTACACGCTCAACACCGTGACCCTGCTGTCGCTGGCACTGGTGGTGGGGGTGCTGGTGGACGACGCGATTGTCGAGATTGAGAACATCGCACGCCACCTGCGCATGGGCAAGACCCCCTACCAGGCCTCGATGGAGGCGGCCGACGAGATTGGTATGGCCGTCATTGCCACCACTTTTGCGCTGGTGGCGGTGTTTTTGCCCACCGCCTTCATGGCTGGCGTGCCGGGCCTGTTCTTCAAACAATTTGGCTGGACCGCGGTGCTGGCCATCCTGGCCTCGCTGATGGTGGCCAGGCTGCTCACGCCCATGATGGCGGCTTACCTGCTCAAACCCCATGTTCAGCCAAGCTCGGCGGATGGCGCGGCGGCCCCGCTCGGCGAGCCGCCGGACGGCTGGTTGATGGCGCGCTACATGGACACCATGCGCTGGTGCCTGAGACACCGCGGCCTGACCATGCTTGGCTCAGGCCTGTTTTTCGTCGGCTCGATCGCCCTGGTGCCGCTGCTGCCAACCGGCTTTGTGCCAGCCGGAGACCGCGGCCAGACCCAGATCAAGCTCGAGCTGCCCCCAGGCAGCACCCTGGCCGAAACCCGGGCGGTCGCCGAGCAGGCCCGGCTGGCGGCGCTTGCACTGACCGAGGTCAAAAGCGTGTTCAGCTCGATAGGCGGGGGCTCCAGCGGCGACGCCTTTGCTCCCGGCGCAGCCCCAGAAGCCAGGCGCGCCGTGCTGACCCTGAGCACCAGCCACCGCGACGAGCGCAGCATCACCATGGCCGGCATCGAAGCCCAGCTGCGCCGCCAATTGGGCGATATTGCCGGTGCCCGCTTTACCGTTGGCCCGCCCGACACTGGCGTCAAAATGCAACTGGTACTGCAAAGCGAAGACTCGGTGACGCTGCTCGCCACCGCCCAGGGGGTTGAACGAGAACTGCGCGGCATCAGGGGGGTGGGTAATGTGCAGTCCAGCGCTTCGCTGGTGCGCCCCGAGATCATTGTTCGGCCAGACCCGGCGCGCGCGGCCGACCTCGGGGTGACTGCCGCTGCCATCGGCGAGACGGTGCGGGTGGCCACTGCCGGCGACTATGACACCAGCCTGTCCAAGCTCAACCTGGCCGAGCGTCAGGTGCCGATCCGGGTCAAACTGCCCGACGCTGTTCGCGCCGACCTGGCTGCGCTGGCGCGCCTGAGCGTTCCGGGCAAGCAGGGCCCGGTGCCACTGGGCCATGTGGCGAGCATCAGCATGGACAGCGGGCCGGCTCAGATCGACCGACTCAACCGCAGCCGCAACGTCACCTTTGAGGTCGAGCTCGGAAGCCGCCAGCTCGGCGAAGTGAACGCCGAGGCGCGCGCCCTGCCTAGCCTGAAAAATCTGCCTCCCGGAGTGAAGATCGCCGAACTCGGCGACGCGCAGGAGATGAAGGCGCTGTTTGCCAGCTTTGGCATCGCCATGCTGATTGGCGTGCTGTGCATTTACGGCGTGCTGGTGCTGCTGTTCAAGGACTTCATGCAACCGGTAACCATTTTGGCGGCACTGCCGCTGAGCATGGGCGGCGCCTTTGTGGCGCTGCTGTTGACCGGCCGCGCCCTGTCAATGCCCTCGATGATCGGGTTGATCATGCTGATGGGCATCGTCACCAAGAATTCGATTCTGCTGGTGGACTACGCGATTTTGGCGCGCCAGGCCGGCCTGGCGCGCTTTGATGCGCTGGTGGATGCCTGCCACAAGCGCAGTCGGCCCATCGTCATGACCACCATCGCCATGGGGGCCGGCATGATGCCCCTGGCGCTGGGCTGGGGCGCCGACCCGAGCTTTCGCTCACCCATGGCCATTGCCGTGATTGGCGGGCTGATCACCTCTACGCTCCTGAGCCTGCTGGTGGTGCCTGCCGTGTTCACCTACATCGACGACCTGGAGCACCTGCTGCTGCGCTTCCTGCGTTGGCTGCGGCGTACGCCAAGCACCGCAAAGCAAGCCCCCGCCAGGGCTTGATCGCTGCCGTTGCTGTTGCTGTTGCCGCATCCTCAGCTTGACCGGGGATCCAGGCAGCCCTGGATTGCAGTTGCCACGGCAAGGACTGAGCCGGCTTGGTGAGGCCCCGCCTGATGGGCGCCTATTGGCGGATTTTCCGCACCAGAGCGGTAGTGGAATAGCCGTCAACAAAGGGCAGGGCCAGGGCGCGTGCACCATAGGCCTCCACAACCCGGGTTTCGGCGAGTTTTTGCATGTCGTAGTCACCGCCCTTGACCAGTATGTCCGGGCGCACCAAGGTGATGAGTTGCAATGGCGTGTCTTCGTCAAACCAGCTCACCAGCGTGGTCGAGGCCAGCCCGGCCAGAACCACAGCGCGATCATCCTCGGGGTTGAGCGGACGCTCCGGGCCCTTGCCCAGGCGGCGGGCCGAGGCGTCAGTGTTTATTGCCACCAACAGGCTCGCACCCAGCGCGCGGGCCTGTGCCAGATACTGCACATGGCCTCGGTGCAGCACGTCAAACACGCCGTTGGTAAACACCAAGGGCCGGGGCAACCGGGTCAGGCATTCGATCAGGTCGCGCGGGTCGCAAATCTTGTCGTAAAGCGGAGAAAAGGGGTTCAAACCGGGCATTTGCTGCATGCTAACAAAAACCAATAAGCGCTAGGATTCGGCTCTTCGTGTGCCAAAATAATGCCCCCATGGCGACATCCAGATGAGACGGGTTAGTCTTAGCTTTGAACATATTCGCGTCGGCGAGCCTTTGGCTTTCGCTGTCTGGGACGCCAATGGCCTGATGGTTGCGGGTCGCGGCCATGTACTGGCCAGCCAGCGTGAATACGATGTCATGCTCAGCAAGCGCAACGACCTGTTTGTTGACGCCTTGGAGTACCACCGGTTCAAAGAGGCCTTTGAGCGCCGGCTCAACCAAATGGTCGACAGCAACCAGTCGCTGGCAAAAATCAATAGCGCCAAGCTCACTGACATGGGCGCTTTGCGGCTCAAAGATGCGCGCGGTAGCACCGGCCTCAACCAGCCGGGCGGCGCCGGCCGGGCACTTGCCACGGGCGCCCAGTTCAGCCAGGCCGCGGCCACCGCGCCAGTGCTCGAAACCCACGTCGACTGGCTGGATTTGATAGACGAGGCCAACAACACCCTGCAAGCTGAAACAGCCGAGGTATTTGGTCGCCAGCTCGAGCGCTTGTATTCGCGTGTGGTCCAGCAAAGCAATTCGGGGGCCGACAGCGCCCTGCTGATGCTGGTGTTTCTTTCCTCCAAATCGCCCGAGCAGTACAGCGCTACCCATGCCCTGTTGGTCGCTTTCATCTGCCACATCGCGGCACGCGATGTCTTGAAGTGGTCAGATGCGCAACAGGCAACCCTGGTTAGGGCGGCGCTCACCATGAACATCAGCATGCTCAAGTTACAAGACCGGCTGGCCCAGACAGAGGGCAGGCCGAGCATCGCGCAAAGGAAAGAGATTGCGCAACACGCCGCGCGGTCGGCTGAAAAACTGCGCGCGCTCGGGGTCTCTGATGCTGATTGGCTCGAAACCGTTCGCAACCACCACACCGCGGCTGCCAAACCTTTTTCCACATGTTCGCCAGCCCAAGCCATGGCCCGGCTGATCCAGCGGGTCGATACTTGCACCGCCGGTCTAGCGCCTCGCCGTTCCCGCAAAGCGCGGCAGACCAGTGCCGCACTCAAGTCGACCTACTTCAATGAGGCAAGCCAAGCCGACGAGGCTGGCGTGGCGATTATCAAAGCCATCGGGGCGTATCCACCCGGGTCTTTTGTCCGTTTGGCCAACCATGAAATCGGTGTCGTGATCCGCCGCGGCTCCAATGTCAGTATGCCGCGGGTAGCCGTTTTTCTCAGCTCCCACGGCCAGGCCACCAGCGTACTCAAGACCCGTGAAAGCAGCCTGAGCGAGTACCGCATCGTGGAGGGCTTGGCAACGACCGACCAAAAGACCGGCGTCAAGCTCGATCAACTCCTCAAACTCAGCAGAATTGCCAACGCCACGCTGGGCGAGTAGTTTGCGACCACCCGCACTGCTTGCTTTTTCTCAGCCAGGCCCAAGTCCATGCATTTAGTCCCATGCCAAATTAGCTCCCTGTTGCTGGGGCAGCCCACCGCTTTTGATTTGTTCAGCCAAGACGGAACACTGCTTGCCAAAAAGGGGCATCGGTTTGAAAGCGGCCGGGAGTTGGCTCGCCTGACCAAGGACGGTGCTGATGTTTTCATCAGGTTCGAGGATTCCAAGGCCGGCCAAGAAGCTGAAATGAGAGAAATGATGCTGGCCTTGGTCAGTGAAAAGGCTAACTCGGGCGACAAATCACAGGCAAGCGGATCTCCTGCCGGGGCCAAGCGCAGGGCTGTCAAAGAAATCAAAAGCGCCGACCAGATTCGCGCTGAACTGGACAGCGAGCCCGATTGGCCCTACCTTCAAGAGCAGGCCCATACGATTCTCAGTAAAAGGACAAATGATTTATTTTTGCGGCAAATCGACCGGCTTGTCAACAAGCTGAGCCACTATGTCGGCAGTAAATAGAACT
>SHXM01000065.1 GCA_009693325.1 Rhodoferax sp. | reverse complement strand
AAAGCGGGTAATTAACCGGGGAAAGCCCCGCCTTTAGGGGGATCAGTCAGCTTTTTTGGGTGGTGCCGCCAGACTCGACTCAAAACGCAAAGGGGGCGAGCCCGTGGGCTGCGACTGCTCAAGCACAGCGTTTGTCGTAGCCGCTGCGCCAGCGCCACGGACCCAGGGCGCCCCAAGGGCTGCCCACACCACCAAAGCGCCCAGGGCGGCAGCGCCCAGGCAGGCAGCGATCATTTGCCAGGGCGGGCTGCGCCAGGGCTGCAGGCGCTTTCTGGCGACGCCCAGCTGGCCGCTTGGCAACTCGCTGGCCGCACTGCTGACCTGAGCCTCATCGACCTCTTGTTTACCCAGGGAATAGGCAGCCAGCAAAGCCTTGTCGGCCAGCAGGTTGATGCGGCGGGCTCGTCCATCCGATACCCTGACCAGGTGTGCCAGGGCCGGCAGCGAAAACAGTCGGGCACTGCTCCAGCCGGCAACACGCAGGCGGTGGTCGATGTAGGCGCTGATCTCATCAGCTTTCAGGCGCTGAAGGTCGAAGCGGTGAATCACCCGGCCTCTGAGCTGGCGCAAGTTGGGCTCGGCGAGCAGGTCGTCGAGTTCGGGTTGGCCAAACAACATGATGTTGACCAGTTTGTGCTGTGCGCTCTCGATATTTGAAAGCAGGCGCACTTCTTCGATGGATTCAATCGGCATGGTGTGTGCCTCATCAATCACCAGCAGCACACGTTGGCCGGCGGCATGGCGGCGCAGCAGCTCCTGCTGCAAGGCTGCAAGCTTGCCTTCCCTGGAGGCGACCAGGTCCGGCAAACCCAGATCGCGTGATATTGCCTCGATGATTTCGTCCCGATTAAAGCAGGGGTTTGCCAAGTAAACCGTGCACAAGGCCGAGGGAAGCTGGGCAATCATCAGGCGGGCCAGCAGCGTCTTGCCGCTGCCAACCTCAGCCACCACCGTGCTGATACCCTCGTCATGCGTGGCCACATGCACCAGCGCTCCCAAAATAGGTCCCCGCTGCCCCCCAGAAAAAAAGAAATCCGGGTCTGGCGTGATTTGAAATGGGGGCTTTTTCAGGCCGAAGTGGTCTAGGTATAAAGTCGACATACAACGAGTGTACCGGCCGACCTTCAAGACAAATTGGCTTCGCCCTGCTTGCGCCAATCTGCCGAGCCAGACCCGCTTGGCCCGGCGAGCCCCAACACCATGCGCCTACAAAACCAGCAACCCGACCCCCTTGCAAAGAAATTGGGGTCAGATTCCAATTAAATGCCAGCAGGCGCAGGGCAGTGTCAGCGCACAGCGCTGCGGTGCGCAGCAGGTCAAAGGGGTTTTCTGTCGGGGCCTGTTGCACCCAATACTTATCTTGGTGCAAAAATTGCTTTATTCGGGTGCGTTTGCTTTATTTACCAAGCATTTGCACCAAAAAAATGCATTTTTGACAAGGGTATTTGTATGGAAGCACTAAAACAAAGCACAGATGCATTGTTCATTCTCTTGGGCGCGGTCATGGTGCTTGCAATGCATGCAGGGTTTGCATTCTTAGAGTTGGGCACGGTACGGCGGAAAAACCAGGTGAATGCGCTGGTAAAGATACTGGCGGACTTTTCTGTGTCGGCGGTCGTGTATTTTCTGGTCGGCTACACGGTGGCCTACGGCAGCCACTTTTTTGTGGGCGCCGAACAGCTTGCCGCAAAAAACGGTTACGAGCTGGTCAAGTTCTTCTTTTTACTAACCTTTGCTGCAGCGATTCCTGCGATCATTTCCGGTGGCATTGCCGAGCGTGCCAGGTTCTGGCCCCAGTTGGTGGCCACGGCGGTGATCGTTGGGCTGTTGTACCCGGTCTTTGAGGGCATTGCCTGGAACCAGAATTTCGGCGTGCAGGCCTGGATCAAAGCCCGCACCGGGGCCGAGTTTCACGACTTCGCAGGCAGTGTCGTGGTACATGCCGTGGGCGGTTGGATTGCGTTGGGCGCTGTTGTGCTGCTGGGCGCGCGCAGCCACCGCTACCGTAAAGATGGCGCGGTATCGGCGCATCCGCCGTCGAGCATTCCCTTTTTGGCGCTGGGTGCCTGGATATTGACCGTCGGCTGGTTTGGCTTCAATGTGATGAGTGCCCAAACCCTGGACAAGATGTCCGGACTGGTGGCAGTGAACTCGCTGATGGCCATGGCAGGCGGTACGCTGGCTGCGCTGGTGTTAGGTAAAAATGACCCGGGCTTCTTGCACAACGGGCCGCTGGCAGGGCTGGTAGCGGTGTGCGCTGGATCGGACTTGATGCACCCGATTGGCGCATTGGTGGTTGGCGCTATCGCAGGAGCGATTTTTGTGTACATGTTCACACTGACACAAAACAAATGGAGGATTGACGACGTCCTGGGCGTCTGGCCATTGCATGGTTTGTGCGGCACCTGGGGCGGTTTGGCTGCCGGCATTTTTGGCAGCCAGGCACTGGGGGGGCTGGGCGGCGTCTCCCTGGAGGCGCAGCTTTTAGGCACGGCGCTGGGCGTTGGCTGGGCCCTTGCCGGGGGGTTTGTCGTCTATGGCGTGCTCAAGGCGGCTGTCGGACTGCGCATGAGCCACGAGGAAGAGTTTGATGGCGCGGATCTGGCGATTCACAACATCACGGCCTCACCCGAACGCGAGACCAACTGGTAAACCCCGGGTAACTATGCCACCTCGAGGAATTGGGGTCAGATTCCAATTAAACGCCAGCCGGTACAGGCATGCACAGGGCGCAGAGCATCTGCGCCAGCCGGTGCAGCGCGCCCCAGCCGTCTTGCGGCCAATCGGGCTGTTTGAGGCCCTTCACAATGCCATCGACCCGGTGGGCAGCCTGCAGCAGTTCGGCCAGCTTGGCCTGGCTCAAGCGCGGCACAACCCGCTCGAACAACTGCTCTTTGAACCCCCAGACCCGCTGCTCACGCAGCGCCATCGGCAGCGGTCGGCCCTGGGCGATGGCGTCCTTGACCCGCTTGAGTGCGCGGATGTCTTCGCTCAGAGCCCAATGCACCAGCACCTCTGCCTCACCCTCGGCCCGCAGGCCGTCTAGCATGCGCTGCACCCGCAAGGGCTGGCCGGCCAGCACCGATTCGGTCAGCTTGAAAACGTCATAGCGCGCCACGTTCAAGACCGCCGACTCGATTTGCTGGAAGCTGATTTCTCCGACCGGGTGCAGCAGGGCGAGCTTTTGAATTTCCTGGTGTGCCGCCAGCAGATTGCCCTCGACCCGGTCGGCAAAAAACTGCAAGCTGCGCTGGCCCTCTTGACCGCCCCGCACCCGTTGGCCCTGGGCCGAGAGCCGTTGTGCAATCCACATCGGCAGGGCCTGCCGGTCCACTGCGCCCACGGGTACGGTTACGCCCTGGCGGTCGAGTGCTGCGAACCAGGCGCTGGCCCGGGTGGATTTGTCGAGCTGCGGCAGGGTGATCAGGCACAGCGTGCTGTCATTGCCTGCTGCGCTGTCGGCCAGACGCTGGAGCATGGCACTGCCCTCAACGCCCGGTTTGCCCGAGGGAATGCTCAGTTCGAGCAACTGCCGATCGGCAAACAGGCTCATGCTGCCGGCAGCAGCCAGCACCTCGCCCCAGTCAAAGCGGGCACCCGCCACGGTGAAGGAGCAGCGCTCGCTAAAGCCCTGGGCGCGAGCCATTGCTCGGATGCTGTCACCGGCCTCTTGCACCAACAGGGGCTCCTCACCATACACCGTGTAGAGGCTTTGGAGCCCACGTTTAAGGTGGTTTTCAAGCTGGCTGGCGGAGACTTGCATCGGTAGAGTTTAGCTCTCGGGTGTCGCCCCAAGGGCGGGCCAGAGGGGTTGAAAATGCCCGATACTTCAATCTCGGTGCCACCGCCCCAAGCTTGGCGCAGCCAGCCCTCACCGAGTTTTTCAACCCAAGGAACCATGCCATGTCCAAAGCCTACTGGATCAGCGTTTACCGCTCCGTCTCTGACCCCGATGCGCTGGCCGCCTATGCCAAATTGGCCGGGCCGGCCCTGAGTGCCGCCGGCGCCAAGTTTTTGGCGCGCGGCCTGCCTGCGGCAGTCAAAGAAAGCGGGCTGCAGCAGCGCACCGTGCTGATCGAGTTTGACAGCGTGGCCGCTGCCCTGGCCGCCTACGACAGCCCGGCTTATCAAGAGGCGCTGGTGGCCCTGGGCGACAACGCGGTGGTGCGCGAGATCCGCATCATCGAAGGCGTTTGACCGCTCGCCGGGCTAGTTCGCCAGGGGCGCTGCAGCTTGCCATGCCGCCAGCCGGCGCAACAGTTGCTGAACAATGTCAGACTGCATGTCACGGTACATCAGGCCCTCTTCGGCTTCCTTGGCCAGCACCGCCGATTCATTGAAGCTGATGTCGCGCTGCTGAGAAATATCGCTTGGCCCGATCAGCTCCTGGCCCTGCGGCGTGCGCAGCTTGAAGCGCACCCGCAGGCGCAGTTGAAATTCCCGCACCTGCCCTGATGCGTTCACGCCGACCACGATTTTTTCGCGCTGCTCCTGCAGCAAATCGAGTACCACCTGAGCCTGGCTCAAGGGCGCCTCTGCAGGCAGCACAGTGACGGCGTTGGCCAAAGACCGGCGCAGCTCAGTAACCAGGGGGCCGCCCGGGTTGGGCAAGATAGCGATGCGCTCAAACCCATAGTTTTGGCTGCCACGCAGCTTGAAACCGCAGCCCGCCAAAGCCAGGCCGGTGGGCGGTATGAGGGCAAGGAGCGCGCGGCGTTGCATAGACGTCAGGCTCAGATCACCAGGTTGACCAGCCGCCCCGGCACGACAATGATTTTTTTCGGCGTGGCGCCGGCGCCGAGCTTGAGAAAAACTTCGCTGCCAGCGGCCAAGCGCTCGATGGCCTCGCGCGATGCGCCAGCCGGCACCGTGATGGCGCCGCGCAGCTTGCCGTTGATTTGCAGCATGAGCTCGATCTCGTCCTGCGCCAGCGCGTCCGGGTCGACCACAGGCCAGGGGGCATCCAGAATATCGCCCAGTACAGCGGCATAACCCAGGCCCTGCCACAACGCGTGTGCAATATGCGGCGTGGCTGGGTAGAGGCAGCGCAGCAGGATGCCAAAGCCCTCGATTTGTGCAATCGCGCCACCGGGCGTCTGCACCGCCTTGAAGTCATCAAGCGCATTGATCATCTTCATGGCGCCAGACACCACGGTGTTGTACTGCATGCGCTGGTAGTCGTAGTCGACCTGCTTGAGCAGGGTATGAATATCGAGTCTCAGCGCCTTCGCCTCTTTGCCAAACTGCAGGCCTTTGAGGTTTTTAGACCCAGCCACTGCTGCTGCCAACCCACCCGCATCCATGGCCGCGAGTTTGCTGCCAAAGTTCCAGACCCGTTTCAAGAAACGGTAAGAGCCCTCCACCGCAGCATCGTTCCACTCCAGCGTGGCTTCGGGTGGGGCGGTGAACATGGTGTACAAGCGCGCGGTGTCGGCGCCGTATTTTTCAATCAGGTCCTGCGGGTCCACTCCGTTGTTCTTGCTCTTGCTCATGGTGCCGACCCCCTCATAGGTGATCAGCGTGCCAGCCGGCAATTCGCCCTTGGCTGCCTTGAGCCGGGCGCCGCTTAGCTTGCCAGTGTCGTCGTGCAGGTCTTCCACCTCATGCGGCCAGAAGTACTCCACGCCGCCCTTGTCGCCCTTGCGTGAATAGATGTGGTTGAGCACCATGCCTTGGGTCAGCAGCTTGGTGAAGGGTTCGTCCACCTTGACCAGGCCGAGGTCGCGCATCACCTTGGTCCAGAAACGCGCGTACAGCAGGTGCAGGATGGCGTGCTCGATGCCGCCGATGTACTGGTCCATGGGCATCCAGTAGTCAGCGCCTCCGGCGACCATGGCCTGTTGGTTTTGGGGATCGCAGTAGCGCATGAAGTACCAGGAGCTGTCGACAAAGGTGTCCATAGTGTCGGTTTCGCGCCGCGCGGGCTTGCCGCAGACCGGGCAGACCACACCGGCATGGAAACCCGCGTGCTGGTGCAAAGGGTTGCCACTGCCATCAGGCACACAATCCTGCGGCAGCAGCACGGGCAGGTCTTGTTCGGGCACCGGCACCGCGCCGTGCACCGCGCAATGGATGATCGGAATCGGCGTACCCCAGTAGCGTTGCCGGCTCACACCCCAGTCGCGCAGGCGCCAGGTGGTTTTTTTCTGACCCAGACCCAAGGCAGCCAAGTCAAGGGCCACGGAGTCGACGCAGGCCTTGAAGTCCAGGCCATCAAATTTGCCCGAGTTAATCGCCCGGCCGGCGGACTTGTCGCCGTACCAGTCCTGCCAACGGCTGGCGTCGAAGGCCTGCCCGGCCACGCCGACCACTGGCGCTATGGGCAAGTTGTATTTCAGGGCAAAGGCAAAGTCGCGCTCATCGTGGGCTGGCACACCCATCACGGCGCCATCACCATAGCCCATCAGCACATAGTTGCCAACCCATACCGCCAGCGGCGCGCCGCTGAGCGGGTGCTTCACCAGCAGGCCAGTGTCCATGCCGTTTTTCTCTTGGGTGGCGAGCTCGGCCTCGGTGCTGCCGCCGCGTTGGCAGGCTTCGATAAAGGCCGCCAGCGCCGGCTTGCCGAGTGCCGCCTGCTGGGCCAGGGGGTGTTCTGGGGCCACCGCACAAAAGGTCACGCCCATGATGGTGTCGGCCCGGGTGGTGAACACGTGCATGCGGCCGTCGCCGATCAGGGCCCCGTCAGCAGCGCGGATGTCGTGCGTGAAGGCAAAGCGCAGGCCTTCGCTCTTGCCAATCCAGTTTTCCTGCATCAGCTTGACACGCTCGGGCCAGCCCGGCAGCTTGTGTTGCACATGGTCCAGCAGCTCTTCGGCATAGGCCGTGATCTTCAGGTAGTAGCCTGGAATTTCACGTTTTTCTACCACTGCGCCGGTGCGCCAGCCCTTGCCGTCAATCACCTGCTCATTGGCCAGCACAGTTTGGTCCACCGGGTCCCAGTTAACTACCTGGGTTTTGCGGTAGGCAATGCCCTTATCTAGCATTTTCAAAAACAGCCACTGGTTCCACTTGTAGTAGCTCGGGTCACAGGTGGCCAGCTCGCGGCTCCAGTCGATGGCCAGGCCCATGGCCTGCATCTGCTGCTTCATGTAGGCGATGTTGTCGTAGGTCCACTTGGCCGGTGGCACCTGATTTTTCAGCGCGGCGTTTTCGGCCGGCAGGCCAAAGGCGTCCCAGCCCATGGGCATGAGCACGTTGTAGCCCTTCATGCGCAGGTGGCGCGTGAGCATGTCGTTGATGGTGTAGTTGCGCACATGGCCCATGTGCAGCTTGCCACTTGGGTAGGGCAGCATGGAGCAGGCGTAGAACTTTTTCTTGGCCGGGTCTTCGCTGACACGGTAGGCATCGCAGGCAGTCCAGTGGCTCTGGGCCGCCTGCTCTACGGCGATATGCTGGTATTTTTCGTCCATGGGCATTCAATTAGGTGCAGCCCAGGCGGCTGCCAACCCGCGATTTTAGGGTTTGACCGGGGCCGTGGGATCGGTCACAAAGCCGATCCGGTGCAGGCCGGCTTGGTGGGCCAGGCCCATCACCTCAACAATGCGGCCATAGGGCACTTGTGCATCGGCCCGCAAGCGCAGTTCGGTGTCTGGCTTGGCCTGTGCTGTTTGGCGTAGCGCCTGTGCGAGTTGCTCGGGTGCGATCGGCTGGTCAGCAAGAAAAATTTGCCCCGTGCGGTCGACTACCAAAGTGAGGGCGCGCGGCGCCTCACCCGGCTGGGCGGCCGCGCTCTTGGGCAGGTCAAGCTTGATGGAGCTCGCCAGCAGGGGCGCGGTCAGGATGAAGATAACCAAGAGCACCAACATTACGTCGACCAGGGGCGTGACATTGATCTCGCTCATGGGCTGCGCAGCTTGGGAGCGCTCCAGACGTCCGAATGACATGGCCTTGCTCTTGGCCCCTCAGTCGATGCAAAAGCCAGGGCTGGCCGCCAATTCGCGTAGGTCACGGGCAAAGCCCTCGAGGTCTGCCTCCAGCCTGGCAATCGTGCGCCCCATGACGTTGTAGGCCAACACCGCCGGAATCGCCACAGCCAAACCGGCAGCTGTCATGACCAGGGCTTCGCCCACCGGGCCGGAGATTTTGTCAATGCTGACCTGTCCGGCGTCGGCGATCCCGATCAGGGCGCGGTAAATACCCCACACGGTTCCAAGCAAGCCGACAAAAGGCGCCGTGGATCCGACGGTGGCGAGCAGCACCTGCCCGTAGTGCAGCCGCGCCAGCACCCCATGCAGCGCATCGCGCAAGAGGCGGGTCAGCTGCTGAGACCGGTCGCCCGCAGCGCCCAGGGTATTGCCGGTCTGGATTGTGATGGCCTGCACCAGAGGCAAGATCAGGCCTTCGCGATCAAAACCGGGCAGGGCCAATGCAGCATTGGCCACCGAGTTGCACTGCCAGAAAGCCGCCGTGCCGCGAGCGATGTCGGCGCTCACGCGGTACAAGAACCAGGCCTTCCAGACGATGACCACCCAGCAGGCGACTGACATCAGTAGCAGGAACACAGACACGCCCTTGATCAGGACATCCCCCTGCTCGTAGATTTGTAGCAGATTCATCGAAGTTGCAGCACGTCAGCCATGTCAAACAGGCCGACCCTGTGTTGCCGCAAAAAACGCGCCGCGCGCAAGCTGCCCTGGGCATAGGTGCTGCGGCTCGAGGACCTGTGCGTGATCTCGATGCGCTCACCGGTGCCAGCGAACAGCACGGTGTGGTCACCCACGATGTCGCCACCCCGGATGGAAGAGAAACCAATGCAGGCTGGCTCGCGCTCGCCGCTGAGCCCTTGGCGGTCGTAAACCGCGCAGTCCTTGAGATCGCGGCCAAGCGCGGCGGCGATCACCTCCCCCATTTTCAGGGCCGTACCGGACGGCGCATCAACCTTGTGCCGGTGGTGGGCTTCGATGATTTCGATGTCATAGCCGGTGGCGAGCGCGCGGGCGGCGGTCTCGAGCAGCTTGAGCGTGACATTCACGCCCACACTCATGTTGGGGGCCATGACGATGGGTATGTGGCGTGCGGCATCTGCAATCTCGGCCTTTTGCGCCTCGTTAAAGCCGGTGGTGCCAATCACCAGGCCAACACCGAGGGCGCAGCAGACCTGCAGATGGGCCAGTGTGCCCTCTGGCCGGGTGAAATCAATCAGAACCTCAGCATGGGCCAAACCGAGCTGCAGGTCAGCGGTGATGGCAACCCCGCTGTCTTGCCCCAGGAAAGCGCTTGCATCCAGACCAATTGCCGGGCTCTGCGCCTGGTCCAGCGCGCCACTGAGCCGGCAATCTGGTGCCGCCAGCAGGGCCTGTATCAGCATCTGCCCCATGCGCCCGGAGGCGCCGGCCACGGCAATGCGCTGGGCTGTGTTTTGGCTCGGGCTGACGCTCATGGGGCTGCTGGCTCCAGTCGTGGGTAGGTGCTGGGCAGCGGCGCCTGGGCCTTGGCCTCGAGTGGCTTGGCCGTCGCGCCTGGCTGGGCTGGCGCAGGCGGCGCCTCGAGCACCGGCACCTTGCCAAGCCGACGCCCGGAGTCCAGCGTCGCCACAAACTCTGCCTCGGTGGGCATGGGGTCAGCCTCGATTCGCACCAACACCTCAGCCTTGAAAAAAATACTCAAGCTGCGCGACTGTGCCGCCTGCCCCTGGCGGCGAAAGGTAAATACATAGTCCCAACGGTCAGCATGGAAAACACTGGCCAGCAAAGGCGTGCCCAAAATGTCGCGCACCTGAGCCCGGTTCATGCCTGGCTTGACAGCGGCCAATTGCTCGGCAGAGACAAAGTTGCCCTGAACGATGTCTATTTTGTAGGGAGAGATTGCGCCCGCCACGGTTTTGCTGGCTGAATCCAGACTGCTGCAGGCAATCAGCGCGTACCCAAGCAAAAGCAGGCACAGTTGTCGAAGGCAGCGTGTTGAAGCAGGCATGTGCACAGCATTGAAGATATGATGATCCATTGTACTGTTTGCACCCGCCGCGGCAAAGTCGAAACGCACCGCCCGGAAGACCCGCTACCCGGCCCGCCACCTGACCCTCTCAAGGGTCCCCGACCACAATCCTTCATGACCAATAGCGACGATCTCAAAAATACCGGTTTGAAGGCCACGCTACCGCGGCTGAAAATTCTGGAGGTTTTCCAGACTGGGGCGCAGCGTCACATGTCTGCAGAGGACGTGTTCAGGGTCCTGCTGCAAGACCGCTCCGATGTCGGCCTGGCCACGGTTTACCGGGTCCTGGCGCAGTTTGAGCAGGCCGGCATCCTGAGCCGCAACCATTTTGAGAGCGGAAAATCAGTCTATGAACTCAACGAAGGCCAGCACCATGACCACTTGGTGTGCCTGGATTGCGGACGGGTTGAAGAGTTTTACGATGCCGAGATCGAAAGCCGCCAACATGAAGTGGCCAAGGCAAAGGGCTTTGCCATCGCCGACCATGCCCTGAGCCTGTATGCCAACTGCGTGCGCCAGGCCTGCCCAAACCGGCCACAGGCACTGCGCCAGGCGGGCTGATCAGGCGGGCGGCGGCTGGTCCGGCTGGCTTTGGGCGCTGCTCATTTCAATACGGTGGCGCTCGACAAATTCTTGGTAAGTGTCAATGCCGCGCAATTGCAAAATGGTGTTGCGCACGGCCGCCTCTACCAACACAGCGATATTGCGCCCTGCCACCACCTGGATCACCACCTTGCGAACCGGCACGCCGAGCACATCCTGCAGCAGTGGCTCGTGGGGGAGGCGTTCGTAGTCTCGCTCCAGAGTTTCGCGACGCACCAGGTGCACAATCAGCTTGAGCCGCATTTTTCGGCGTACCGCGGTTTCGCCAAAAATGCATCGGATGTCGAGCAGGCCAATACCGCGCACCTCCAGCAAGTTGGTCAAGAGCTCCGGACATCTGCCCTCAATGGTGTTCTGGTTGATGCGAAACAGGTCAACCGCATCATCGGCCACCAGCCCGTTGCCGCGAGAAATCAGCTCGAGTCCCAACTCGCTCTTGCCCAAGCCAGACTCGCCAGTAATCAACACGCCCATGCCCAGGATGTCCATGAAGACCCCGTGCATGGAGGCGCGATCGGCAAAATGCTTGGACAAGTAGGCGCGCAGCACATCAATAACAAAAGCCGACGAACTGGGGGTGGCAAACATCGGGATTTGGGCGCGTTCGCACATCGAGACCAGCGCATCCGGTGCTGCCTGGCCGTCCGCAAGCACCAGCATGGGCGGCTCGAGCGTCACAATGCGGCCGATGCGCCGGTCGCAATCCTGCGGCGTGGCGTTCATCAGGTAGGCGATTTCTCGCTCACCCAAAATCTGCAAGCGGTAGGGATGTATGTAGTTCAGGTAGCCCACCAGATCGGCCCCGGAGCGGGCGGCGCGTACCGCAATTTCGTCAAAACGGCGCTCCGAGGCGCCAAGACCAGCCGCCCAATGCCATTTCAAGAGGCCGCGAAATTCTTCGAACAACACATCAGCACTGACAACCGTGGGCTTCATGCTGGGTCTGCTCTAGCCCTGAGGCAGGCCTTGGTTTGGCGCAGGGTCAAGCGGTCTGCGCCGAACGCCAGTTGGCGATCAAGGCATGCACATCACCGGCCTCTGCCGCGCCCAAGAGTTTTTGGCGCAGTTCGGCATCACTGAGCATTTCTGCAATTTCCGAGAGGATTTCCAGATGCTTTTGAGTCGCCGCCTCGGGCACCAGAAGAAAAATCAAGAGGCTCACCGGCTTTTCGTCTGGCGCGTCAAAGCCAATCGGCGCGAGCAACTGAAACACCCCCGCCATAGGCAATTTGAGGCCCTTGATGCGCCCGTGTGGTATGGCCACCCCATGGCCCAAGCCGGTGGAGCCGAGGCGTTCACGAGAAAAAAGACTGTCGGTGACAAGGGCGCGGCTGAGGCCGTACAGGCCCTCAAACAGCAGGCCAACCTCCTCAAAAGCCCTCTTTTTGCTGGTGGCAGCAACACGCACCAAAACTTGCGCGGCCGGTAAATTGGAGGCGAGGCGATTCATGAGAAACGGCATTATGCACCCAAGCACCGGCCCCCAAACCCGTCTGCCCGGGCCCGGGCAGACGGCAAATGTCGTCTACATCAGGCGCTTGGCCGCCTGGTGGTGATGGTTCTTGACCCGGCTTTTGTGGCGCACCACTTGCCGGTCAAGTTTGTCGACCAGATCATCGACTGCGGCATACAGGTCTTCGTGGGAACTCTCGGCAAACATGTCCGAGCCCTTGACATGAATGCTGCATTCGGCCCGCTGCCTTCGCTCCTTTTCTTTCAAATTCTCAACCGTCAACAGTACTTTGACATCAACCACCTGGTCAAAGTGGCGGATGATTCGATCCAGCTTGGTCGTGACATAACTGCGCAAGGCCGGTGTGACCTCGAGGTGATGACCGCTGATCGTCAAGTTCATGGATTGGCTCCTTTGGTTACAGGGTTAAACCGAGATGGCAATTCACTATGCGCCCGACGGCACATAAAAGCAATGGTTTTCTGGCGATTTTTTTGCAACTTTCAGCCTAAGCTGGGCCTTGGTTGCGCAGCGGCAAAAAAACTGGTTTTTTTGCGCCAGGGCAACAGCCAGCGGTGCCATAATCTTGCCTTCTTCACGACCGCAAAGCGCCCCTTGGACACCTACCCGAGTTGCTAGCTTTCGGCTCCCTTGATTGCATCGGGGTTGAAAGCCAACACCCCCAAAACCGCCTGATGCTATCCATTACCGGGAGTGAGCCATGCTCAATATTTTCTCGCTCGCCAACGGCCGACTTTTTCAAGAAGAGATCGAATCGCTGGAGGAGCTCTCCAAGTTCCAGCCCATTTGGGTTGACCTCGAATCGCCCACCCCGGAAGAAAAACGCTGGGTCAAGCAGTATTACGGACTGTCCATACCGGAAGACGCGATGGACGAGGACATCGAGGAGTCGGCCCGTTTTTACAAAGAAAGCAACGGCGAGTTGCATATCCGCAGTGACTTTTTGATCGCCGATGAGGAGGCGCCGCGCACGGTGCGGGTGGCCTTTATCCTGAACCTGGAAAACGACGAACTCAAGAGCCGCGGCGTGCTGTTCTCGATCCACGACGAGGACGTGCCGGTATTTCGGCTGCTGCGCATGCGCGCCCGGCGTGCGCCCGGGCTGATTGAAGACGCCAAGGAGGTGCTACTCAAACTCCTTGACGCCGATGCCGAGTATTCAGCCGACACCCTAGAAGGTATTTACGACGAGCTGGAGAAAGTCAGCAGCAAGGTGCTGGCCGGGGATGTGACTGACGCCATGGCTGGCGAGGTGCTGGGGGCGATTGCCCGCCACGAAGATATGAATGGGCGCATCCGCCGCAATGTGATGGACACCCGGCGCGCGGTCAGCTTCATGATGCGCAGCAAAATGCTCAACGCCGAGCAAACCGAAGAGGCCCGGCTGATCCTGCGCGACATCGACTCGCTGGACTCGCACACCGCCTTCCTGTTCGACAAAATCAACTTCCTGATGGATGCCACGGTGGGTTTCATCAACATCAACCAGAACAAGATCATCAAGATTTTTTCGGTCGCCAGCGTCGCCCTGCTGCCGCCCACCCTGATCGCCAGTCTTTACGGCATGAACTTCAAGTTCATGCCTGAGCTGGACTGGGCGCTGGGCTACCCCTATGCGCTGGCGCTGATGGTGGCAAGCGCACTGGTGCCCATGTGGTATTTCCGCAAGCGGGGTTGGCTGAAATAAACCAATGGCCCGGCTCAGTGCCGCCTGCCGCTTGTGCTACCGGCTTGACAGCAAGCGCAGGAAGGCCGTCATGATGGCCTGGGCATAGGGACTCGCCACGTCGCGGACAAAGCGCGGGAAATCGACATGGGCTGCATCGTCGGCCCGGTCCGAGATGGTGCGCACGGCCGCAAAGGGTACGCCGTAGTCAAAGCAGACCTGGGCCACCGCCGCACCTTCCATCTCCACCGCCAGCGCCACATGGCCGCCAGCCAGCAAGCGCTGCTGCAGGCCTTGCAACTCGGCCGCGCCCGAAACAAAGCGGTCGCCACTGGCGATCAGCCCCGCGTGCACGGTTGGGCGCGCCGGCCCGCTGATTGGGTCAAACTGGCCTGCAAGCCCTGTTGCCGCAGATTCCGATGCTCTCAAAAGCAGAGCAGTCATGACAGGATCGCAGGCCAGCCGGCTGCGCCCATACAGCGGAATCTCAAAACGCGGGAACAAAGGCGAGGCGTCCAGGTCGTGCTGCACAAAGTCGGTCGCGACCACCAGGTCGCCCACCCGCACACCGGGGCCGATGCCGCCAGCCACACCAGTGAACACCACGCGGCTGGCGCCCAGGCCCTCGATCAGGGCGGTGGCGGTGGTGGCCGCAGCCACCTTGCCGATGCGCGACAGCGCCAGCAGCACCTCATGCCCCAGCCACTGGCCGCGCCAGACCTCGCGCCCGGCCCGGCGCAGACAGACCGGCTGCGACAAGCAGGCCAGCAGGCCCTGCTGCTCCTCGGCCAGCGCGCTCAGGATGGCCAGCGTTGCCACAAACTCACCCGGCGCAGGTCCCGTCGCTTACTCGATCGCCTTGCCCATGTCTTCGACCACTTTCTTGGCGTCGCCGAACACCATCATGGTCTTGTCCGGGTAGAACAGCTCGTTGTGCAGGCCGGCGTAACCAGCGGCCATGGAGCGCTTGTTGACAATCACGGTCTTGGCCTTGTAGGCCTCCAGGATCGGCATGCCGTAGATGGCGCTGCCCTTGACGTGGGCCGCCGGGTTGACCACGTCATTGGCGCCCAAAATAATGGCCA
>SHXM01000064.1 GCA_009693325.1 Rhodoferax sp. | reverse complement strand
GGATCCAAAGTCCCTGCACATGAGCCGCTGCCAGGAGTTCATCGCATTGCGGCATTGATCAAACGCTGGTTTCTTGGAACCCACCAAGGCGCCGTGGACCCACGGCACGTGGACTACTACCTCGATGAATTTACCTTCAGATTCAATCGACGAAAGTCGGGCTCAAGAGGAATGCTTTTCTACCGATTGATCCAGCAATCCGCTGTATCAGAACCTGCCACATACGCAAATATTCGCGACAATCATCATCCATTGAAAGTCACGCCCGACCATCCTAAAGCTGTGGAGCTAAATGGATAGCCCTTATGTAATTACAGATTAAATACGGCCAATTCCCCGTGGCGGACCCACTCGGCCTGGGCCTCGGTCTCTATCGTGCCCGGTCGGGCGCAGCGAACCTGGGCAATGGCCTCGTCAGCGCTGACCCCATGAAGCACCAGCAACTTGGCCACCAGCATACCGGTGCGACCCAGGCCGGCAGCGCAGTGCACCAACACGCGCTGGCCCTGGCCCAGGGCCTGCAGCACGGCTGGCCCCTGGCTGCGCCAGGCCACCAGCGTGGTGGCACCGGGCGTGGCCATGTCAGTGATCGGCACCGGCAACCACTGCAAGGGTGTGCGAGCGATGGCCTGGGCAAAGTCAGGCACGCCCAGGCGGGCGAACTCATGCGGCTCGATCAGGCTTAGCACGGTGCCGGCGCCCCAGGCCTGGATCGCCTGCAGATCGGCTTCGAGCGTGCGTGCCCACTGCCGGCCGCCGCCATCCACACCGCACCGGCCCGGGCAATGGCTCATGCCCAGCAGCGCGCCGCTGGCCAGCGCCACGCTGTTGATTACCAGCGGCCCGGTGGGCGCTGCGCCGCTCACTTCTTGGGCTCAGACTTGTTGTCGTAGCGCTTGCGCCACTCGGCCACGACGCGCGACTGCTCTTTGGCGACCCAATCGAAGTCCACCTTGATCATTTTTTCGGCGATGTTGGTAGGCACGTTTTCCATCTTGGGTACTTTCACCGGTACCGCCGTCACCTCGGAGTTGCGGCCGTAGGCTTCCATCGCCTCGGTGGAAATGGCCCAGTCCATCAGCACTTTGGCGTCGTCCAGGTTCTTGCTGCCCTTGAGGATGGCAGACGCCTGCATGTCCCAACCGGTGCCCTCGTCAGCCACGATCACCTCGATCGGCGCACCGGCGGTTTTGACCTTGCCACCGCGCACCGGCAGCGACAGGCCAGCCACGTACTCGCCGGCCCCGGCCTGTTCACAGGGTTTGTCGCCGGAGTGGCTGTAGCTGGCGATGTTTTCGTGCAGCTTGTCCATGAAGGCCCAGGCCTTTTCCTCGCCCCACATCTGGATCCAGGCGTTGACCATCAGCAGGCCGGTGCCAGACGAGGCCGGGTTGGGCATGGTGACCTTGCCCTTGTAGGCCGGTTGCGTCAGGTCGGTCCATTTGACCGGCTTGGGCACGTTGCCTTTCTTGGCCTCGATGGTGTTGAAGCAGATCGCGCTGGCCCAGCCGTACATGCCGACCCATTGCGGCGGGTTGCTCTTGGGCAGGTACATCGGGTTGAGGCGGTCCATGCCCTTGGGGGCGTAGGGGGTCAGCATGCCGGCCTGGTTCAGCGCCACCAGGTTGGCAGCGGTGTGGCCGAACACCACGTCGGCGCGCGGGTTGTCCTTTTCGGCCATCAGCTTGGCCTGCATGATGCCGGTGGAATCACGCACCCAGTTGACCTTGATGTTGGGGTGGCTCTTGGCAAACTGGTCGGCATAAATTTTGAGTACGTCGGCCCCGGCGCTGGAGTACACGGTGAGTTGGCCGGCTTGGGAGCCAAGCGCGGTCAGCGCCAGCGATAGGGCGGCGAGCAGGCGGGTGGGAGAGTGGGTCATGGTCGTCTTTGCGTTCTGTTAAAGGTTATGGATCTTGGGCAATTGGTGAGGCGGTAGCCTTATTTCTTGGGGTCGCTCTTGGTGTCGTAGCGCTTGCGCCACTCGGCCACCACGCGACCCTGCTCCTTGGCAATCCAGTTGAAGTCAGCCTTGATCATTTTGTCGGCGATGTTGGCCGGCACATGCTCCAGTTTGGCCACTTTTACCGGCAGCGCCGTGACTTCATAGTTTTGCCCGTACAACTCCATGGCCTCGCTGGAGATGGCCCAGTCCATCAGCACCTTGGCGTCTTCCATGTTCTTGGTGGTCTTCATGATGCCCGAGGCCTGCATGTCCCAGCCGGTGCCCTCTTCGGCAATGATGATGTCGATGGGCGCGCCGGCAGTTTTAACTTTGGCCGCACGCAGCGGGAACGACAGGCCCACCACATGCTCACCGGCACCGGCCTGCTCGCAGGGCTTGTCACCGGAGTGGCTGTAGCTGGCGATGTTCTCGTGCAGCTTGTCCATGAAGGCCCAGGCTTTTTCTTCGCCCCACATCTGGATCCAGGCGTTGACCATCAGCAGTCCGGTGCCGGACGAGGCCGGGTTGGGCATGGTGACCTTGCCCTTGTAGGCCGGCTGCGTCAGGTCGGTCCACTTGACCGGCTTGGGCACGTTGCCTTTCTTGGCCTCGATGGTGTTGAAGCAGATCGCGCTGGCCCAGCCGTACATGCCCACCCAGTTGGGCGGATTGCGCTTTTCCTGGAACAGCGCATTGAGCTTGTCCACGCCCTTGGGTGCATAAGGCGTCAGCATGCCGGACTGGCCCAGCAGCACCAGGTTGGCGGCGGTGTGGCCGAACACCACGTCGGCGCGCGGGTTGTCTTTTTCGGCCATCAGGCGGGCCTGCATGATGCCAGTGGAGTCACGCACCCAGTTGACCTTGATGTTGGGGTGGCTCTTGGCAAACTGGTCGGCGTAGAGCTTCAGGGTGTCGGCGCTGGCGCTGGAGTAGGCTGTGAGTTGGCCGGCCTGCGCCGTGAGCGCAGCCGAGGCAAGAAACAGGGCGCCCATCAGGCGGGTACTTTGAAACAGCATGGCAATACTCCTTGGTAAAAAAAGGGAAGTGGACGGAAAAATGGTGAGAGCGCAGCGGGTGGGGCGTCAGGCGCCACCGCGCCAGGCCTGGACCCGGCGCAGCACAAAGCGTGAAACGACCAGGTGCAGCAGGCGCACGCTCAGGCTGGCGTACACCATCAGCGTGGCCATGGCGGCAGCCGAGGCGGTACTGCCGGCCTCGTCCAGGTGGATCGCCGCCACTGAGGCCAGTTTGGTGTCGGCGCTGTACAAGAAGATCACCGCCGACAGCGTGGTCATGGCGTTCAAAAACAGGTAAATCCAGATGTCCAGAATGGCCGGCAGGCAGACCGGCAGCGTCACCCGGCGGAATACCGCCAGCATGGGCACCTTGAGCGAGGCCCCGACCGCCTCAAATTCCCGATCGACCTGCTTGAGCGCGGTGACGGCGGTCAGGTGGGGCACGGTGTACAGGTGGGCCAGGGTGTTGATCACCAAAATGGCCATGCTGCCATACAGCAGGCCCAGCGGATTGCCGGGCTGGTTGATGAACAGCAGCGTGCCCAGGCCCAGCACCAGCCCCGGTACCGCCATCGGCAGCAGGGCCGCCGCATGCAGCAGCGTGCGCCCCAGCATGTCGGCGCGCGGTTTTTCCACCACATAGGCGCCAAGGAAGATCAGCGGCGTGCCCGCGCTGGCGACCCAAAACGCGAGCGTGAGTGAATTCCAGAAGTTCTCCCAGCCCACGCCCTGCACGTCGAACACATAGTGCTTGAGCGTCAGGCTCAGGTTGTAGGGCCAAAACTTCACCAGCGCCGCAAACTGGGCCATGCCCAGAATGGCCAAGATGAACAGCGTGACCAGCAGGCAATAGCCAAACATGACGCGATCGATCAGCGGTCGGGGTTGTGGCACCAGGGCCACCGCACGCGCGCCGAGGGCCGCAGCTTGCTTGCCCGCCACCAGGCGTTCCAGCACAAAGGCAAATACGGCCGGAACCAGCAACACCACCGACACCACCGCGCCCATGGAGAAGTTCTGCTGGCCCACCACCTCCTTGTAAATGTCGGTGGCCAGCACGTTGTAGCTGCCGCCGATCACCTTGGCGGCGCCAAAGTCGGTGAACACATTCACGAACACCACGATGGCCGCGCCAATCAGGCCATAGCGCACTGCCGGCAGCGTGATGCGCAAAAAGGTGCGCGGACCGCTGGTGCGCAGCACGGCGGCAGCCTCGTAGATGCGGGCGTCGGCCAGCGTCAGCGCCGTGATCAGGATCAGCACCGCATGGGGAAAGGTCCACAGCGTGCAGGACATGATGATGCCGATCGGTCCATACACCGATTCACCCATCAGCACGCTTTTGAGCAGCCCTTTGTTGCCGAACCAGTAGACCAGGCCGATCGCCTTCAGCAGCGAGGGGCTGAGCAGCGGCACCAGCGCCATCACGCGAAAAAAACCGCGCCAGCGCATCTGGGTGCGGGTCAGGGCGTAGGCGTAGGCAAAGGCCAGCACCACCACAATCACGGTGGTGATGCTAGACACCAGCAGGCTGTTGCGCATGGACTGCCAGGGCGTGCCGGTGCTGAAGTAGCTGCGGTAATTGGCCAGGCCGATAAACACGCCGTTGCTGTCCTGCAGGCTGCGCACCAGGATCATGCCCACCGGCAGCAAAAGCGCCAGCAGCATGAACGCACCGCAGCCCAGCAGCAGCCAGCGCATCAGGCCGTCGTCTCGGTCGCGCAGCAGAGCCATCGGGCGCAGGCTCGGCGCCAATGTCATGCGCGGTCGCCTTCAGGGAACAGGTGCACTGCCGCCGGGTCGATGTGCAGCGCCAAGGCCTGCCCCGGCTCGAGCGGCTGCTCGGCAAAGCTGCTGCGCCGCAGGTCAACCCTGATGGATGCTGCGCCGAGCGCTGGTACTTCGCAGTGCAGGCGCACAAATGGCCCCAGCGGCTCCACCGACAGCAGCCGGGCCAACAGGTTCGTGTCGCTGGCCGGCCCCGCAACCCGGGTCACGTCTTCAGGCCTGAAACCACAGCGCACAGCGCTGCCCACCGGGTGCGCGCCGGCCGCGCAGGCAAGCAGCATGCTGGCGCATTGAACGCCCGCCGGGCCCTGCACCCGGCCAGGCACAAAGTTCATCACGCCAATAAAGTCGGCCACAAAAGCGCTGGCCGGACGGGTGTAAATGTCGCCTGGCGAGCCCATCTGCTCTACCCGCCCCTCGTTCATCACCACAATGCGGTCAGCCATGGCCTGCGCTTCTTCCTGGTCATGCGTCACCATGATGGTGGTGATCCCCAGGCGTCTTTGCAAACTGCGAATTTCTTGGCGTAGCCGCACCCGCACCTTGGCATCCAGCGCCGACAGCGGTTCATCGAGCAGCAACAGGCCAGGCGACGTGGCTAGCGCCCGTGCCAGCGCGACCCGTTGCTGCTGCCCGCCCGAGAGCTGGGCCGGATACTTGTCGCCATGCCCATCCAGGCCGACCAATTGCATCAATTCGCTTACGCGGGCATCAATGCCAGTCGGCAAAGGCCGTTGGTTTTGCATGCCAAAGGCAATGTTTTGTGTGCCGGTCAGGTTGGGGAAAAGCGCATACGACTGAAACACGATGCCAAAGTCGCGACCCGATGGTGGCAGGGCGCTGATGTCGTGGCCGTTCTGCATCACACGGCCCGCCGACTGAACTTCTAGCCCCGCAATGCAGCGCAACAGCGTTGTCTTGCCGCATCCAGACGGGCCCAGCAGGCAAACAAACTCGCCCCGTGCAATCTCAAACGAAACCTGATCGAGCGCCTTGAAGCGACCAAAACTTTTGGACAGACTGGAGATTTGCAGGTAAGCGCCGGCCTGCGCGCGAGTGGCCTGATCGGTATGAGCCGGGTTGATGGGCATGTCGAGTGCGCCTGTCAATCTGTAAATCGCAGCATTATCTGGGCAAGGCGTTCGGGGTCATGGGGCCAAATGCCATTCGCTCATGGAGCCAAGGGCCCGGCAAAAAGCCCTGCCATGGTACACATCCACAGGCCAGGTCAGGTTTTGGGGCTTGCCACCCCGCGCAGAGGGGCTTGGACCTAAACATGCTAAGCTGAACCTTTGTAATATAGATGCCCAACTCTTTTGGAGCGCACCATGCCAAGCCTTTTGCCCAATGTTGATCCGGATGGATTGCTGGAGTTTTCAGTGGTCTACACCGACCGCTCGCTGAACCACATGTCGCAACGCTTCCAGAGCGTAATGAAAGGTATATCGGGCATTCTCAAAGAGGTCTACCATGCCAATTCATCCGTGTTGGTTCCCGGTAGCGGCACCTTCGGCATGGAGGCCGTGGCCCGGCAGTTTGCCACTGGCAAAAAGGCACTGGTCATTCGCAATGGCTGGTTTAGCTACCGCTGGACCCAAATTTTTGACATGGGCCACATCCCGGCCTCCTGCACCGTGCTCAAGGCACGCCGTGTCGGCACCGAGAGTCAGTCGGCCTGGATTCCCTGCCCGGTTGATGAAGTGGTTGCCACCATCCGCAGCCAGCGCCCAGATGTGGTGTTTGCACCCCATGTGGAGACATCGGCGGGCATGATTTTGCCCGATGCTTATCTCAAGACCGTGGCTGATGCGGTGCATGAGGTGGGCGGCTTGCTGGTGCTGGACTGTATTGCCTCGGGGGCAATTTGGATCGATATGGTCGCCACCGGCGTTGATGTGCTGGTGAGCGCACCACAAAAAGGCTGGAGCAGCTCGCCCTGCTGCGCCATGGTGATGCTCAGCGAGCGCGCCCGCGCCGCGATCGAGGGCACCACCAGCAGCAGCTTTGCCTGCGACCTAAAAAAATGGCTGCAAATCATGGAAACCTATGAAAAAGGCGGCCACGCTTACCACGCCACCATGCCCACCGACGCGCTGACACGCTTGTATGAGGTGATGCAGGAAACCCGGGCCTACGGTTTTGCCAAAGTGTGTGCCGAGCAGCGGGCCTTGGGCGCCCAGGTGCGTGAGCTTTTCGAGAGCCGTGGGCTGGTCAGTGTGGCCGCAGAGGGCTTCAAGGCCCCCGGGGTAGTGGTCAGCTACACCCGCGACCCTGAAATCCAGAACAGCAAAAAATTCTTGGCCCTAGGCCTGCAAACAGCCGCCGGCGTGCCCTTGCAATGCGACGAACCCGCCGACTTCATGACCTTTCGCATCGGTCTGTTTGGCCTGGAGAAACTGCACAACGTCGAGCGCAGCGTGGCCCACTTGGCGCTGGCGCTGGACCGCGCCCTGCTGAAAGAACCAGCACCACTGGCAGCACTGGCCTGAGCCACCAGCCGCCTGTCGATCAACCCCTACGTCTACCGCAAGGTTCCCTACGACCCGATCAACGACTTCACGCCTGTCAACCTGACCTACGCCGGCAGGACCTCCAAAAATGGAAACGCGCGGTAGAGCTTAGCGGCGCCAAAGTCGATTGACCGATGCCGGCAGCATGTACTTAGCGGATCACTTGGAGACGACCATGACACATATTGCACGGGCTGCGCTCAAGTCCCTTTTGAGCGCCACCCTGGTAAGCACCGTACTGGGCGGCAGCGCCCTGGCCCAGACATACCCGAGCAAGCCGATCCGCTGGGTGGTTCCCAGCACACCGGGCGACGGTTCGGACATCACCGGCCGCATCATTGCTGAGCGCTTGTCGCGCGAACTCGGCCAGCCGGTGGTCATCGACAACAAGCCCGGCGCCGGTGGGGTGCTGGGCACTGAAGCAGTCGCTCGGGCCGCCGCCGACGGCTACACCATGATTGTCGGTAACGCCGGATCGCATGGCGTTAATGCCGGCATTTACACCAAGCTACCCTACGACGTGGTGAAAGATTTTGTGCCAGTGGCCATGATCTGCACCACGCCGAATGTGATGGTGGTCAGCCCCAGCGTCAAGGCCCGTAACGTGGCCGAGTTTGTCGCCCTGGCCAAGGCCAACCCGGGCAAGTTCAACTATGCCTCAGGCGGCGTGGGCAGTTCGGCCCATTTGTCGGCTGAGCTGTTCAAGAGCCTGACCGGCACCGATCTGACCCACATCCCCTACAAGGGCTCGGCGCCGGCCGTGGCCGGCCTGTTGGGCGATGAGGTGCAGGTGATGATCGGCAACCTGCCGCCCTGGTCGGCGCAGATCAAGGCCGGCCGGGTACAGGCGCTGGCAGTCAGCACGGCCCAGCGCCACCACAGCCTGCCCGATGTACCGGCCCTGGCTGAATCGCTGCCCGGTTTTGAGACCCTGGCCTGGTTCGGCGTACTGGCACCGGCGGGGACTCCGAAGGCAGTGGTGGAGCGCATCAACACCCTGGTCAACCAGGCGCTGGAGCAGCCCGACATCAAGGCGCGGCTCGCCACCCTGGCCTGCGCGACCCGGCACCTGCCACACCCGAGGCGTTTGCAAGCCGCGTGAATGGCGACGTGGCGCGCTGGAAAAAACTCGCCGCCGAGAAAAACATTCGTGCCGACTGAGCGCTGACTGAGCGCCGAGTGCACCAGCAGCCTGGTCTGACCAGCGCGCTCATCGGTTGAGCAGGGTCTCGATGCCTGGCGGCACGGCCTGGTAGGGGTGGGCTGCCAACACGGCAGGTTGCACGCCCAGTACGCTACCGGCTTGCACCGGCACCCGCAACTGCCCGCCTTCCATCGGCAGCCTCGGCCCCGCCTGCAGTGCGTCGTACAGCGGGCTTTCATCAAACTGGATCTCCAGCATGTCGCAGGCGGGCGCTACCGACGCCACCAGCAGGCTGTGCCAGCTGCAGACCGGCCCGGAGGGGTTGTGCGGTGAAAACTGCACGCCCTGCGCGGCGGCGCGCTCGGCAATGCGCAGCATCTCCCAGGGGCCGCCGCAGTACTTGACGTCGGGCATGACCACGTCATACAAACCCTCGTCAAACAGCGTCTGGAATGCCGCCAGCCCGACCTGGGTTTCGGCGGCGGCCAGCAGCACGCCCTGTGCGTTGGCGGCCGCACGCAGGCGGCGCGTAGCGGCCCAGTGGGCATGAGTTTCGGCAATCGGGCATTCGAACCAGTGCAGCCGCGCTGGCGCCAGCGCCTGCAAGGCCTGCAGCGCATGGGCCTCGTCAAAGCGCCAATGGCAGTCCACCATCAGCCGGGCGTTTGGCCCCAGCGCCTCGCGCAGCGCCAGCATGCAGGCCGCACCGTGGAGGATGAGGGTCTGGCCTTCAGGGGTGGCGCACAGCGCCGGCGTCAAACCGTCAAAGGGCGCTGCCTTGAAGGCGCTGAAGCCCTGGGCTTGTGCACGCAAGGCGGTGGCCACAAAGCCCTCGGGCGTGCGCAGGCCGGTGGCGCGGTTGATGTTGGCATACAGCGCCACCTGGGTGCGTCGGGTCGGCCCCAGCACTGCCGCCGGCGCCACCTGGCGCGCCTGCACCAGCAGGCTGGCCACCGCCTGCAGTACGGCGCTGGTCACGGTGTTGGCGACCAGACCGCCGGGCGACTGCGGCGACACCAGCAACTTGCACGCCGCGTCATCCAGCGACAGGCCCAGCCAGTCCGGCGCCAGGTGCGCCGTAGCCGCAACCAGTAGCGGCTCCCAGCCAATCAGCGAGGCCTCGCCCCAGCCGACCGCGCCTTCGCTGTCGGTGACGGCGATGAAGACCCAATTGGTCTTGGGCGAAACGTTGACGACATGGGCGTCGATGCGGGCCAGGGTGTTCATGGGCGTCAGCCCCGCATCAGCGCCTCGATCTCATCGACCGCTACCGGCACACCCCGGCTGATCAGCTCGCAGCCGCCGGCGGTGACGATGGCGTCATCCTCAATGCGGATCCCGATGTTGTGGAAGGCCTCGGGCACGCCGGCGTCCGGGCGCACATAGATGCCGGGTTCGATGGTCAGCACCATGCCGGGCTGCAGGATGCGCGCCGGCCGGTTGACGATGGTGTCGCCGGTGAGCGCGTCCTGGCGCACGCTGGTCTGGCCGATCTCCGAGGGCTCGGTGTAGGCGCCGCAGTCGTGCACGTCCATGCCCAGCCAGTGGCCGGTGCGGTGCATGTAGAACTGGAAGTAAGCGCGTTTTTCGATCACATCGTCCAGCGTGCCCACCTTGTTGCTGTCAAGCAGGCCAACATCGAGCATGCCCTGCGCCAGCACCTTGACGCTGGCCTCGTGCGGGTCGGTGAAGCGGGCACCGGCCCGGGTGGCGGCCACGGCAGCGTACTGGCTGGCCAGCACCAGCTCGTACAGCGTGCGCTGCGGCCCACTGAAGCGGCCGTTGGCCGGAAAGGTGCGGGTGATGTCGCTGGCGTAGCCGTCGAGCTCGCAGCCGGCGTCGATCAGCACCAGCTCGCCGTCGCGCACTGGCGCGGTGTCGGCCCGGTAGTGCAGCACGCAGGCGTTGGCGCCGGCCGCCACGATCGAGCCATAGGCAGGAAACTGCGAACCGTGGCGGCGAAATTCGTGCAGCAGCTCGGCGTCGAGGTGGTACTCGCGCACCTCCTCGCCGGCGCGCAGCATGCGGGCTGAGAGTTGCATGGCGCGGATGTGAGCACCGGCGCTGATCTGGCCGGCGCGACGCATCACATCCTGCTCATGGGCGTCCTTGACCAGCCGCATCTCGTCGAGCAGGCCGCACAGGTCACGTTGCTGCTGCGGGCACAGCGTGCCGTAGCGCACGCGGGCTCGCACCTGTCCCAGCCAGCCGTCAATCCGCGCCTCTAACCCCTTGTGGGTGGCAAACGGGTACCAGACGGTGTCGCGTCCGTCCAGCAGTGCCGGCATTTTGGCGTCCAGCTCGGCGGCAGACACGGCGGCGTCCACGCCCAGGCGGGCCGGCGCATCAGCCGGGCCCAGCCGGTAGCCGTCCCAGATCTCGCGTTCCATGTCTTTGGGCTGGCAAAACAGAGTGGTCTTGCCGTCGCCGGTGATCACCAGAAAGGCTTTGGGCTCGGTGAAGCCGCTGAGGTAATAAAAGTAGCTGTCGTGCCGGTACAAAAAATCGGCATCGCGGTTGCGCTGCTGCTCAGGGGCGGTCGGGATGATGGCGATGCCCTTGGGCCCAAGCAGGTGGGCCAAGTGGGCGCGGCGCTGGGCATAGAGGGCTGGGTTGGCGACGGGGGCGCCATTGGGGCTGGTGAGGGACACGGGTTAACTCCAGTCGGCAGGTAGTAGGGCAAGTTCGGACAGGGGCACCGCCACGACCGGCACCCCGGGGCGATGCCCCGGCCCCGGCGTGAGGGTGTAGCGGCGAGAACCGGGGTAGACGACGTAGAGCGCGTCGAGCTTCAAATCCTGGATGGCGATGTGCATGGACGCCGTCATTGTCGGGGCATCCACCCGCTTGAACTCGACGCCCACACGTAAACCGTGCTTGAACATCAATAAATCGAGCTCGGCGCCGGCATGGGTACCCCAAAAATAGGCTTCGTCAGGCTGGGCGGTGTGCAGCACCTGCTCCAGGGCAAAACCTTCCCAGCTGGCGCCGCTGCGCGGATGTTGCCAAAGGGCGGTGGTATCGGCAACGCCCCACAGGTAATGCAGCAAACCGCTGTCCCGGATGTAGACCTTGGGCGCCTTGATCTGGCGTTTACCCAGGTTCTCATGCCAGGGTGGCAGTTGCCGCACCAGTTGCAGCCCCGTCAGGAAATCGAGGTATTTGCGCATCGTCGGCTCGCTCACACCCAGACTGCGGGCCGGTGCCGCAGCGTTCCAGGTTTGACCGTGGTAGTGGGCCAGCAGGCGCCAAAAACGTTGCATCACCGGAGCTGCAACGTTCAGGCCCAGCATGGGCAGATCCCGCTCGATGATCAGCGACAGGTAGTCCCGCAGCCAGCGCATGGCGGCACGGGGGCTGCTGGCCAGAACCGCGCGCGGAAAGCCGCCGCGCAACCACAGCTGGGCGGGGTCCAGCCCCCTGGCTTCATGCAACCCCAAGCCGCTGACAAAGAGCAGGCTCATACGGCCAGCCAGTGATTCGCCCGCCTGTTTCATCAGGACCGGGGACGCACTGCCGAGCAACAGCAACTGGGCATGGCGTTCGAACTGGTCCAGCAGCGTGCGCAGCACCGGAAAAAGGTCTGCCCGACGCTGAACTTCGTCAATCACGATGGTGCGGCCCTGCGTCAGCAAACCACCCAGCGTGACCACGGGCTCGCTGAGCTACTCCAGCGAGGCCGGGTCTTCCAGGTCAAAGTAGGCGCAACCATGCCGGCGCGCATATTTTTTTGCCAAGGTGGATTTGCCGACCTGCCGAGCGCCGAGCAAAGCCAGGGCGCGCGCCTCGGACAATCGGCTGCTCATGGCGTTAAACAGGTCGTGGCGTTCTATCATGGTCTTGAATAGTACCTTGAAAATCCAAATGAATGGAGTGGATTTTCAAGCCAGATTCGCCCTTGACCTGTCAATGATCAGGCTGGTTCAGCGCAGCCAGACGCTCGGGCGTGCCGACATCGGCCCAGGCGCCGGTGTACAGCTCGGCACTTACCCGGCCCTGGGCGATGGCCGCCCGCAGCAATGGTGCCAGCGGCGCCTTCAGGCCCTGCGGGTTGCCGGGTGGGATGTCACAGAACGGCGGTGCGAACAGGGCTTGGCGGTACAGGCCGATGGTGGAATAGGTGAAGCGCAGCTCGGCCTGGTTGAGCGCCAGGCCCTGGGCGTTCAGCCCGAAATCCCCGTCTGGCTTATGTGCCGGGTTGGGCACCAGCCACAGGTGGGCCAGCTGGCCGCCGGCGGCGAAGCGCGTCACCGCCTCCTGGCTAAAGACAAAGTCAGGCGCCAACACGTCGCCGGCGACCACCCAGAACACCTCGGCCAGCCGGGGCAGAGCCCGTGCAATGCCACCAGCGGTTTCAAGCGCACCGCCAAAATCCAGCCCCTCGTGCGAATAGAGGATGCCGCTGCTCGCAGCCGCGCCAGGCCCGCCAGGCAGCTGGAATTGCGCGCCAAAGTAGTCGCTGATCTGCTCGCCCAGCCATGCTGTGTTGACCAGCAGGCAGGGCAGGCCGGCCCGGGCCAGTGCCTCCATGGACCATTGCATCAGCGGCTTGCCCTGAACTGTTAGCAGCGGTTTTGGCCGCCAGTCGCTGAGCGGGCGCATGCGCTCGCCGCGCCCTGCGGCCAAAACCATGGCGCGAGCGGGCAGTCTGTCGTTAAGCGTCTGCATTGCGCCATTGTGCCGACACCAGCAGCGGCTCCACTAAACTAAGCAGCTTTCGCTTATCACCCCTACTATTCCCGGAGTTGGCACCTATGGCTGATACACAAGAACAAGCCGTCAGCACAAGTGCTGAGATGGCCAATGCGATCCGCGCCCTGGCGATGGACGCGGTACAGCAGGCCAACTCGGGCCACCCCGGCGCGCCTATGGGTATGGCCGATATGGCCGTGGCCCTGTGGGGCCGGCACCTCAAGCACAACCCGGCCAACCCGCACTGGTTTGACCGCGACCGCTTCGTGCTCTCCAATGGCCACGGCTCGATGCTGGTCTATGCGCTGTTGCACCTGACTGGCTACAAGCTGCCGATGAAAGAGCTGAAAAACTTCCGTCAACTGCACAGCAAGACCGCGGGCCATCCCGAGGTGGGGGTCACCCCGGGCATCGAGACCACCACCGGACCGCTGGGCCAAGGGCTCACCAATGCGGTGGGCATGGCACTGGCTGAAAAGCTCTTGGCGCAAGAGTTCAACCGTGACGGCCACACCGTGGTCGACCACCGCAGCTATGTGCTCATGGGCGATGGTTGCCTGATGGAAGGCATCAGCCACGAAGCGGCCGCACTGGCCGGCGCCTGGAAGCTCAACAAGTTGGTTGCGCTGTACGACAGCAATGGCATCTCGATCGACGGGCAGGTGGCGCCCTGGTTTGTTGACAACACCGCGCTGCGTTTTGTGGCCTACGGCTGGAACGTGCTGGGTCCGATCGATGGCCACGACGCTGAACTGGTGGCCAATACGATTGTGGAGGCCAAAAAATCTACCGAGCGCCCCACCCTGATCATCTGCAAGACCGCCATCGGCCATGGCAGCCCCAACCGCGCTAACACTGCCAAGGCCCACGGCGAGCCGCTGGGTGCAGAAGAGATCAAGCTCACACGGGAAGCCCTGAACTGGCCGCACGCTCCTTTTGTCATACCAAAGCCAGTGTATGCCGCCTGGGACGCCAAGGCCAGCGGCGCCGCCGCCGAACAGGGCTGGAACGAGCGCTTCAAGGCCTACCAAGCCGACCACCCAGAGCTGGCGCGCGAACTGGTGCGCCGCATGAAGGGCGATCTGCCGAAAAAATTCAACCAGCTGGCCGTGGATACCGTGGTGGCAGCCCACACCAAGGCCGAGACGGTGGCCTCGCGCAAGGCCTCGCAGCTGGCGCTGGAAGCGTTCACTGCTGCTCTGCCCGAGCTGCTGGGCGGCTCAGCCGACCTGACCGGCTCGAACCTCACCAACACCAAGAGCACGCCCAGCCTGCGCTTTGACTTTGAAGGCAAAGGCAATGGCGGGCGTCACATCAACTACGGCGTGCGCGAGTTCGGCATGGCCGCCATCATGAACGGCATTGCCCTGCATGGCGGCTTCATACCCTATGGCGGCACCTTCCTGACCTTCAGCGACTACAGCCGCAACGCCATCCGCATGGCCGCGCTGATGAAACTGCGTGTGGTGCATGTGTTCACCCACGACTCCATCGGCCTGGGCGAAGATGGCCCCACACACCAGTCGATCGAACACGCGGCCAGCCTGCGCCTGATTCCGAACCTGGACGTCTGGCGCCCGGGCGACACAGCCGAGACTGCTGTTGCCTGGACCGTGGCGCTGCAGAACAAGGCCAGGCCCACGGCCTTGCTGCTGTCGCGCCAGAACATCAGCTACGCGCCCAAGGCCGACCTGGGCGACATCAGCCGCGGCGCCTATGTGCTGGCTGAGCCCAGCGAGGTGGGCCTGAAGAAAAAAGCCCAGGCGGTCATCATCGCCACAGGCTCCGAAGTGCAACTCGCCCTCAAGGCGCA
>SHXM01000063.1 GCA_009693325.1 Rhodoferax sp. | reverse complement strand
TTGATGCGTTGCTGCAAAGCGCCAGCAATCTCGGCCACCGCCGCCTCAGACAAGTGGCGCGCAGCCGGCTGCAGCTCACAGCGCACCTGCACCTCATCGAGCAAGGCCTCGCGGCTCACCACAATCTGGTACTGCCCCGACAAACCAGGCTGCTGCAACACGATTTCTTCAATTTGGGTGGGGAAAACATTCACGCCCCGGATGATCAGCATATCGTCGCTGCGCCCAACAATTTTGCCCATGCGCCGAAATGCGCGGGAAGTCGGGGCCAGCAGGCGAGTCAGGTCGCGGGTGCGGTAGCGCACCATTGGCAAAGCCTCTTTGCTCAGCGAGGTAAACACCAGTTCACCCTCGCTGCCGTCGGGCAGTACTGCACCGCTCAGGGGGTCGATCACTTCGGGGTAGAAGTGGTCCTCCCAAATCACCGGTCCGTCCTTGGACTCGACGCATTCGCTCGCCACGCCCGGCCCCATCACCTCGGACAAGCCGTAGATGTCCACCGCGTCCAGGCCGGCCCGGGCCTCGATATCGCGGCGCATCGCCTCGGTCCAGGGTTCAGCACCAAAAATACCGACTTTGAGGGATGTTGCGGCCGGGTCTAGCCCCTGGCGCTCAAACTCTTCGATGATCACCTGCATGTAGCTCGGTGTCACCATGATGATGTCTGGCTTGAAGTCTTGGATCAGCTGCACCTGCCGCTCGGTCTGCCCGCCAGACACTGGTATCACAGTGCAGCCCAGCAACTCGGCGCCATAGTGGGCCCCAAGCCCGCCAGTAAACAGGCCGTAACCGTAGGCCACCTGAATCATGTCGCCGCGCCGACCTCCGGCTGCGCGTATCGAGCGGGCCACCAGCTGCGCCCAGGTGTCAATGTCGTTTTGCGTGTAACCCACCACGGTGGGCTTGCCCGTGGTGCCCGAGGACGCATGCAAACGCACCACCTGCTCACGAGGCACCGCAAACAGACCAAACGGGTAGTTGTCGCGCAGGTCTTTTTTGACCGTGAAGGGAAAGCGCGACAGGTCGCAGAGAGCCTTCAGGTCGGCCGGGTGAACCCCCTTCTCGTCAAACGCCCGCCGGTAATGGGGCACATGGTCATAGGCGCGCTGCAGCGTGGTGCGCAGGCGCTGTAGCTGGAGTGCGGTGATCTCGTCCCGGCTGGCGGTCTCAATCGGCTCCAGGTCGCCGGGGGCAACTGATTTGACTGGCATCGCGATCCTCCCGGTTTAAACGGCCACCGTCGGCCTGCCCTTGAGGGTGTAGGAGCGGCCTCGAAACACGGCCACACGCTCGCCCCGCTGGTTGCTTACGATCACATCGTAGACCCCGGTGCGGCCGCTGCGCGACACCTCGGCGCAGCTGGCGGTCAGCACATCGCCCAGATGCGCCGGAGCCAAAAAATCAATGCCAAAGCCCGAGGCCACGGTCAACTCGTTGTAGGAGTTGCAGGCAAAGGCGAATGCAGAATCTGCCAGGGTCGATAGCAAACCGCCATGGCAGGTGTGGTGGCCGTTGAGCATGTCTTGGCGCACCGGCATGCTCAAGGTGGCAGTGCCTGGGGCCATCGCCAATATTTGCATGCCCAGGGACTGCGAGGCCTGGTCCTGAGCCCACATGTGCAGGCGCACCTGGTCAGCCGTTTGTTGGGGCGTGAGCACCATCAGCGCGCGCCCCAGATACCAGGCACAGCGCTGGCTGTAGCCTCTGCTGTGGCGCTTCTTGAAGCTGGTAGTTCGCGGTGCATGAACACAGAAAGACTTTGTTGGCTTTGATCACGGATCAGTCAATTTAAACCGACCGTTCGGTAGATTATAGTCAGGACTCCTTGCCGTAAGGCCGACCCAAGGCTTGCGGTGCCACCGCCGATCCGATGAAGCCAGCCAGCAAAACAACCGTCAGCACATAGGGAAGGGCTTGGATCAACTGGACCGGCACCTCGCCAAGCCCGGTAATGCTGACCCCCTGTAGACGGATGGCGACCGAATCCAGGAAACCGAACAACAGGCAGGCCCAGAGCGCCTTGACCGGGTGCCAACGACCAAAAATCAGGGCTGCCAGCGCCATGAAGCCCCGCCCCGCAGTCATGTTCTGGGAAAAAGAGGCGCTCTGGGCCAACACCAGGTAGCTGCCAGCCAGGCCGCACAAAATACCATTCATGGTCAGGGCCGCGTAGCGCAAACCGGTCACCGATACCCCGGCCGCGTCGACCATTTGCGGGTTCTCTCCGACCGCCCGCAGGCGCAACCCAAAGCGGGTTCGAAACAACAGCCACCAGACCGCGGGCACCATCGCAAAGGCCAAATACACCAAGGCGTTATGGCCAAGCAGGCCGGGGCCAAGCACCGGTCCGATGATGGCGATGCCCTGTACCCAATCGGCCAGGTCTGGCATCAGCGGGCTGATGCGCACCGCAGCACTCACCGCCGGCGTTTGCCCGCCCTGCGCAAACCAGGCCATGCCCAGCACCACGGTCAAGCCCGCAGCAATGATGTTGGTTGCCACCCCCGAGACCACCTGATCGCCGCGGTAGCTGACACAGGCCAGCCCGTGCAGCCATGACAGCCCGGTAGCGACTCCAATGGCCAGCGCAAGCGCCACGGCGGTGGATCCGTAAACCGCACCCGCAGCGCCGGCCGCAAAGGCGGCAAACAGCATTTTTCCCTCCAGGCCAAGATCGATCACGCCCGAGCGTTCGGCCAGCAGGCCGGCCAGGGCACAAAGAATCAGGGGCGTGGCCATCCGCAAGGTCGAGGCCAGCAGCGCACCCCACAGCGCCTCATCCATGCTCGGCCCCCGCCGCCGGAGCAGCATGCCAGCGCCGCCCCATGACCGCCAGCCGGGCCAGCAACCAGGCCAACGCCGGCGCAATCACATACACCATCGCGCCGGAGAACAACACAATGAAACCCTGCAGCATCACCACCATGTTGCGGCTGAAACCCCGCACTTCAAAAGCCACCTCCGCACCGCCTTGAAAAAGCGCGCCAAACAAGACACTGGCAAACACGATGCCCAGCGGATGGTTGCGCCCCATCAGTGCCACTGCAATACCCGTAAAGCCCGCACCGCTGACAAACTCGAGCAACAGCCGCCCGCTCACGCCAGCAATTTCATTCATGCCGACCAGGCCGGCCAATGCCCCGGAGATGGCCATCGCCAACATCACCTGGCGCTGCGGGCCAATTCCTGCATAGCGGGCCGCCGCCGGGCTGGCACCCACCACCCGCAGGTGGTAACCCGCCCGGGTACGCCAAAGAAACAGATACACCAGCCAGCAGGCCAGCAGCGCGAGCAGCAGGCTCAGGTTCAAGGGGGAGGTCGGCCAGTTCAGGCCTAGCCAGCCCAGGGCGTCTCGCATGCTCGGCAGGCGCGCCGATTCGGCAAAGGCCCGGCTCTCCACCGCCATGGTGCCCGCCGGCCGCAACTGATGAACCAGCAGGTAAACCAGCAGGCTACTGGCTATGAAATTGAACATGATGGTGGTGATCACCACATGGCTGCCGCGGTAGGCCTGCAAGTAGGCCGGAATGGCGGCCCAGGCCATGCCAAACAGGGCACCCGCGAGCAGCATGGTGGGCAGCATCAGCCAAGCCGGCAGGCTTGGCGACAGCCACAGTGCCACCAAGCCGGTGCCAAGACCGCCCAAAATCGCCTGGCCTTCGCCGCCGATGTTGAATAAGCCGCCATGAAAAGCGACCGACACAGCCAAGCCCGTGAAGATAAAGGTGGTGGCGTAATACAGGGTGTAACTGATGCCGCGCGGCGAGCCCAGGGCACCGCTGACCAACACCAGCATCACCTCGATCGGGTCTTGGCCAACCAACGCCACCACAGTACCGGCGGCGGCCAAGGCGACGGCCAGGCAGACCGCGGGCAGCAGCAGCAGATCAGCCCAGCGCGGCAGACCGTGGGTCGGGCTCATGCGTCGTCTCCAGTCATCAGCAGGCCCAGACCGGCTTCGGTGCAGTCGCCAATCGGCAATTCGCCGGCGATACGTCCCTGGTTCATGACAATCACCCGATCTGAGAGGGCCAGGATTTCATCTAGCTCGCTTGACACCACCAGCACCGCGCAGCCGGCATCGCGCAAGGCCCGCAGGTGTGTGTAGATGAACTCGATGGCGCCAATGTCCACGCCGCGGGTCGGCTGGCCGACCAACAGCACCCGCGGGGCTTGGCCGAGCTCGCGCGCGAGCACCAGCTTTTGCTGATTACCGCCAGAAAACTTGCGGCTGCCCAACTCGGTGTTGGCGGGCCGGACATCAAAGCGCTGCATCATGGCCAGCGTGGCAGCGCGCATGCGGCCGTGGCGCAGCCAGCCCAGGTGGTTGTAGGCGGGCAGGCCGTCATAACCCAGTACCGCTGACTCCCAAGCCACAAAGGCCATGACCAGGGCCCGCGCCTGGCGATCTTCCGGCACATGGGCCAAGCCCAGCTGGCGGGCGAGGTGTGGCTGCAACCAGGCAGTGGACGTGAAGCTCTGGCCGCACAGCAGCAGCTGCCCGCTGTCCGGTACGCTCAGGCCGCACAGCACGTCGAGCAATTGGCTCTGCCCATTGCCCGAAACACCGGCCACGCCGACGATTTCTCCGGCATGCAGACTCAGGTTCAGTCCGGCCAAACGCTGCACGCCCAGGTCGTCGCGCAAGCCAATGTTGGAGGCGACCAGCAATGCCTGCGCGGCCGCCGGCCGAGCGGCATTCTCAAGCCGGCCCATTTGCACCTTGCGCCCGACCATGGCCAGGGCCAGGCCTTCGATGCTGGCCTGTGCCACCGGCGTCTCTAGCACCACCCGGCCAGCGCGCATCACGGTGACCTCGTCGCACAGGCGCATGACCTCCTTGAGTTTGTGGGTGATCAGCACAATCGTGCTGCCCTGTTCGCGCAGTGCGCGCAACACCGCAAACAATTGCTCGGCCTCTTGCGGCGTGAGCACCGCTGTTGGCTCATCGAGGATCAGGATGCGTGCGCCGCGGTAGAGGGCTTTGAGAATCTCCAGGCGCTGACGGTCACCAACGGACAAATCCTGCACCAGCGCATCGAGCTTGACGCGCAGGCCGGTCGCCTGCATCAGGGGTTCGAGTTCCTGCTGCACCTGTCGCTGGGCCCGCGCCAGCTGCCAGTGTGGCTCAGCGCCCAGCAGCACATTGTCCAGGGCACTGAGCGTGTCAACCAGCATGAAGTGCTGGTGCACCATGCCAATGCCCAGGGCAATGGCGTCATCGGCATGGCGGATGGTGGCAGCTTGGCCGAACACTGCAATCTGGCCGGTGTCGGCCGCATAAAAGCCGTACAACACCGACATCAGTGTGCTTTTACCGGCACCGTTTTCCCCCACAATGCCGTGCACCGTACCCCGGCGCACCGACAGGTTGACCCGGTCGTTGGCCTGCACAGCGCCGAAGCGCTTGCTGATGCCTGTCATGCATACCGCGAGATCAGGCTGCATGGCTGCTCAGGGCAGGCCGCGGGGGCCAGCGCTCGCGCTCAGGCTCCCGGCAGCATCAGTACTTGCAGGCGCTCGCTGTCATGTAGTCAACCACCTTGATCTTGCCGCTGAGGATGTCGGCCTTGGCTGCCTCAACTTTTTTGCCCATGTCAGCGCTAACCAGTTTTTCATTGTTTTTGTCCATGGCATAGCCCACACCCTCTTCTTTCAAGCCAAACACCGACAGGCCTGCTTTGTGGCCCTTGGCCACGTTGTAGACCGCCACATCCACCCGCTTGAGCATGGAGGTCAGCATGGTGCCTGGCTGGATATGGTTCTGGTTACTGTCCACGCCGATGGCCAGTTTGCCGCTGTCCTTGGCAGCCTGGTAAACACCAATGCCGGTGCCGCCGGCGGCGGCAAACACCACGTCGGCGCCCTTGGCAAACTGCGCCTTGGCCAGCTCGCCACCGCGGGCTGGGTCGTTCCAGGCGGCGCCAGTGGTTCCGGTCATATTGGCAAATACCTCGGCCTTGGGGTTAGCCCACTTGGCGCCCTGCTCGTAGCCGCACTGGAAGCGGCGGATCAGCGGGATGTCCATGCCGCCCACAAAGCCGACCTTGCCGGTCTTGCTGGCCATCGCCGCCATGGCGCCGACCAGGAAACTGCCCTCATGCTCCTTGAACACCAGGGACTGAACATTGGGCAGCTTCACCTCGTCATCGATGATCGCGAAATTGAGTTTGGGGAATTCTTTGGCTATTTTTTCAACGCTCGAGGCCATGCTGAACGACATGGCGATGATCGGGCTGGCGCCCTTCTCGGCCATACGGCGCAGGGCCTGCTCGCGCTGTGATTCGTTGGCAATTTCGAACTCAAGGTATTGCTTGCCGGTTTCTTTCTTCCACTTTTCCATGCCGTTGTAGGCCGCCTCGTTGAACGATTTGTCAAATTTACCGCCCATATCAAACACGATGGCCGGTTCGGCAGATACCGCGAAGCTAGTGGCCAAGGCTGCCGCCAAAACGCCCATACGGGCCGTGGTCTTGAGTTTCATGATCGCTCTTTCAGTGGTGGTTGGAGTGGGCTTGCTTTCAACAGTGCGGCTGCAATGGCACCGGACTTGGTATGACACCCGACAGAGTGAGCATACCAAACTTGCCCGTCAAGCGGGCCCTGATCAGGGTATTCATACAATGCGTTTTGACAAACAGTCCTGCGGGTCTGCCCAATGCGGCAGCAGGCCAGGCCAGATGTATGCAAAGGTGATTCAATGATACTGGTGGCGGGTTCTGCCAACCTGGACTTCGTGGTCCGGGCGCCTCATATTCCCAGCCCGGGCGAGACGGTTCTGGGTGGCGATTTCAAGACCTATCCCGGCGGCAAGGGTGCCAACCAGGCGGCCGCCTGTGCCCGTGCTGGCGGCGCCAAAACCCATCTGCTGGCGGCCTTGGGCGCGGACGCCTTCGCAGCGCCCATCGAGGCTTCCCTGGCCGAGGCCGGGGTGGTGCTGCACGCGGTGCGGGTGGCCGAGCAGGCCACTGGCACCGCCTTCATCTGCGTTTCAGCCCAAGGGGAGAACGCCATCACTGTAGCCCCCGGTGCCAACCAAAGCCTGGCGCCTGAACACCTGCCTGCGCTAGCCGGCTTCAGCCACCTGTTGCTGCAACTCGAAACCCCACTTGAAACAGTTGCCGCTTACGCCCGGGCCGCCCAGTCCCAGGGGCTTACCGTCGTGCTCAATGCCGCGCCGGCGCAGCACTTGTCGGCCGAGCTGCTGGCTGACCTGGATATTCTGATCGTCAACCAGGGTGAACTCGCCGCTCTTGCCGACGGCTGCGCCAGCCAAGACGAACAAATGTCGCGAATTGCTGTTCCCTGTCTGATCGTCACCCTGGGCCAAGAGGGTTGCGTGGCGCGCAGCGGACAACACCGGTTTGTGCAGGCGGCCTTCCCGGTCAGAGTGCTTGACACCACTGGTGCCGGAGACACTTTTTGTGGCACGCTGGTGGCCGCGCTGAGCCAGGGCGAGGCCATGCCAGACGCCCTGCGCCGCGCCAGCGCTGCTGCCGCCCTGGCCTGCACCAGACTGGGCGCACAGTCTTCCATACCCACCGCCCAAGCAGTTGCGGCCCTGCTGGCCCAAGGCACGAAAACCACATGAACAGCAGCCAAGTACATCGGGTTATTTTCGATACCGACCCCGGCGTGGACGACGCCATGGCCCTGTATTTCGCACTCGCCCATCCGGCCATCGAGGTGCTTGGAATCACCACCAGCTTTGGCAATGTGACCGTGGCGCAGGCCGCCCAAAATGCCCTCTACCTGTGTGCCTTGGCCGGGCGTCGAATTCCGGTCACACAGGGGGTGGACCGGCCCTGGCTGAAACCGGCTGAGGCGCCGCCGGCCTACATTCATGGTGCCGACGGCCTGGGCAATTTGCCCCATCGCATGGCGGTGTCTGAGCAACTCGACTTGCGCCCATCGGCCCAGTTCATCGTCGACATGGCGCGCGCCAACCCCGGTGAGATCACCCTGGTGGCCGTGGGTCCCCTGGGCAACCTCAGCCTGGCGCTGCTGCTCGAGCCCGCATTACCCAGTTTGCTCAAGCAGGTGATTCTGATGGGTGGCACGGTGCTCGAGCCAGGCAATGTCTCCCCCGTGGCCGAGGCCAACATCTGGAACGACCCACACGCCGCCGACCGGGTGTTTACTGCCGGTTGGCCGCTCACCATGGTCGGACTGGATGTGACGCACCGCCTGGTTTTACCGGTCACGCTGTTTCAAAAAATTGCCGACCACCACCGACACCGCGCCACCGATGCACTGCACCACGCGGTGTCTTTTTATGCCGATTTTTATGGCGCTCGCTTTGCGCATGTGGCTGCTATTCGAGGCTGTTTTGGGCATGATGTGCTGGCCTTTGTTTACCTGGTTGCGCCCAATCTGTTTGAGACCCAAAGCGGCCAGGTTCGGGTGGTGAGCGACGGCCTGGCCCAGGGGCAGACGATTCTCAAACGCCAGCATGGCATCGACTACCCCCACCCCGGCTGGGATGCCAGTCGGCCCGCCAGCAGCGTGTGCATGGCGCTTGACGCCCCGGCCTGCAGCGCGCTCTTCGAGGCCACGCTGATGCGGGCGTGGTTGCCAGCCTGAGCCCACCCGGCCCGCGCCTCTGTTCAGCCACGCCATGCACTTGCCTGTGATCGATTTTCAAAACCAGGGGGCGCCTGAGGCGTTTTGCCGCAGCCTGCACAGCACCGGATTCGCGGTGCTGACCAAGCACCCCCTGCAGCCGGACCTGGTAGCAGGCATTTATGCCGAGTGGCTGGATTTCTTTCAGAGCAAGGCTAAACATGCCTATGCCCATGATGCGCTGCGGCATGATGGCTATTTTTCCACCGCGGTGTCGGAAACAGCAAAAAACCACACCCAGCGCGATCTCAAAGAGTTCTTTCACATCTATCCTTGGGGGCGTTACCCGAGCGAAGTGTCCGACGCGGCGCGGCGTTACTACGCCCAGGGCAATGCGCTGGCGCAAACCCTGCTGAGCTGGGTCCAAGCCCATTCGCCGCCGGCAGTGCGGGCCGGCTACTCAATGCCCCTGCCTGCGATGCTCGATGGCAGCGAGCACACGCTGCTGCGGGTGCTGCACTACCCGCCACTGACTGGCCATGAAAATCCTGGCGCCCTGCGCGCTGCCGCCCATGGCGACATCAACCTGTTGACACTGCTGCCCGCAGCCACCGAACCCGGCCTGCAGGTACTGGCCCAAGACGGCAGTTGGAAGGACGTGCCCTGCGACTTCAATTACCTGATTGTCAATATCGGCGACATGCTGGCCGAAGCCTCGGGCCACCACTACCCATCCACGGTACACCGCGTGCTCAACCCGGTGGGTCTGGCGCGAACCAAGCCACGTATTTCTCTGCCACTGTTTCTGCACCCCCGGCGCGAGGTGGTGCTGTCGCAGCGCTACACCGTGGGCAGCTACTTTGATGAACGCATGCAGGAGTTGCGCAGGCCGGGGAGCTGAGTTGGCCGGCAGCAGACCTGGCACTTATAGCGCAACAACATATTCAAATCATAAATAAGTTGTTTGTGAATCGGGCCGCGGCGCCTACAGTGCCGGCCCATGTACCAATACACAGACTTCGATCGGCAGTTCGTGCGCAGCCGGGCTGCCCAGTACCGCGACCAATTGCAGCGCCACCTGACTGGACGGCTCAGCGACGACGACTTCAAGCCGCTGCGGCTACAAAACGGCTGGTATCTGCAACGCTACGCGCCCATGTTGCGGGTGGCGATTCCCTACGGCGAGGTCTCCAGCGACCAGTTGCGCGCGCTCGCCACGATCGCCCGCATCTACGACCAGCCCAAGCCTGAGATCTATCAAACGGCCAGCCTGGCCCAGGCCAAACTGGGCACCTCACATCTGGCTACCGGCTGCACCCATTTCACCACCCGGCAAAACGCCCAGTTCAACTGGATACCCTTGGACCGAAGCGCCGATGTGATGGACCTTTTGGCCAGTGTGGACATGCACGGCATTCAGACCAGCGGCAACTGCATACGCAACATTACCAGCGACGAGCGGGCCGGCATTGCGGTAGACGAAATCGCCGACCCGCGACCGTTTTGCGAGATCCTGCGCCAGTGGAGCACGCTACACCCAGAGTTTGCCTTTTTGCCGCGCAAGTTCAAGATAGCGGTGTCCGGCGCCCACGAAGACCGGGCCGCAACCGCCTGGCACGATGTCGGCCTGCAGGTGCTGCGCAACCCTGAGGGCGCGGTCGGCTTCAAAGTGCTGGTGGGCGGTGGGATGGGCCGCACGCCCCTCATCGCCAGAACCATCCGCGCCTTTTTGCCCTGGGAGCAGATCCTGAACTACCTCGAGGCCCTGGTGCGGGTCTACAACCGCTGGGGCCGCAGAGACAACATCTACAAAGCGCGCATCAAAATTCTGGTCAAGGCCGAGGGCCAGCGCTTCACTGACGAGGTGGAAGCCGAGTACCAGCAAATACTGACACAAGACGGCGCTCCTAACACCATCACCCAGGCCGAACTCGACCGGGTGACCGCCTCGTTTGTGCCTCCTGCGCTGCTCGCGCAGCAGCCGGGGCGCGCGCACAGCTTGGCCGACCAGCCGGATGTCACGGCCGCCGAGCAGCTCGACTATGCCCGCTGGTTGCAGCAAAACGTGGCCGCACACAAAAATCCTAGCCTGCGCATCGTGACCCTGTCGCTCAAGCGTCTGCGCCAAGCGCCGGGCGACGCCAGCGCCGAGCAGCTCGAACAGGCGGCAAAATTGGCCGATCAGTTTTCCGCCGGCGAAGCCCGTGTCAGCCACGACCAAAACCTGCTACTGCCCTGGGTCTGCAGCCAGCAGTTGCCCGCGCTCTGGCATGCCGCACGAGCGTCTGGCTTTGGCCGTGCCAACATTCGCCTGCTGAGCGACATGATCGCCTGTCCCGGCGGCGATTTTTGCGCCCTGGCGAATGCCCGGTCCATCCCGATTGCCGAGGCCATCACCGAGCGCTACCAAGACATGGACGAGCTACATGACCTGGGTGAAATCGATCTGCACATCAGCGGCTGCATCAACTCCTGCGGCCACCACCACAGTGGCCATATCGGTATTTTGGGCGTGGACAAAGACGGGCAGGAGTGCTACCAGGTATCCCTTGGCGGCTCGGACGGCTCCCGCCTCAGCGGGGCGCCAACCCCGGGGAAAATTGTCGGGCCATCCTTTGTTGCCACCGAAGTCCCCGACGTGATCGAAGCCCTGCTGGAGACCTACCGCTTGCAGCGCCTGAGCGCCGAGAGCTTTGTTGACACCCTGCGCCGGGTCGGCTTGGATCCTTTCAAACAGTCCGCCAACCGGGTGCGCCGGAGCCTGGCAGCTGAGCAGGGCTGAGACTGACCATGAAACTCATCGCCCACCACCTCCACGCCGCCGAACCCCAGAGTTCTGGCAGGCTGAGCATCACCAATGATGTTGATCCCCGCGGCTTGGCGCTCAGCGGCCTGACGCGCATAGACCTGTGCTTCCCAAAATTCACCGACGGCCGTGCCTATAGCCAAGCCTATCTGCTGCGACGGCGCCTGGGCTTTGTGGGCGAATTGCGCGCCACAGGCGATGTGCTCCTCGATCAGCTGCTGCTGATGCAGCGCAACGGTTTTGACTCAGTGGTGCTGAGAGCCGACCAGGACAGCGGGGCAGCTTCGGGCCAACTCGGATACTTTCCTGACTTCTACCAAGCCGACGCGCGCGGCTGTATGCCCAGGTTTGTCCTGCCGGCATAACAGCACGGCGCTTGAGCCGCAGCGCTGCCTTGCCTGCCAGCCGCAAGGGCTATCGGCGGGGCGGATACGAAAGTCAATAAAATAAGCGTTTTTCCGAAACCCGTTGCATCTCAACATGACCCATACCGTCACCGAAGCCTGTATCAAATGCAAGTACACCGACTGCGTCGACGTCTGCCCCGTGGACTGCTTTCGCGAAGGTCCGAATTTCCTGACCATAGACCCCGATGAGTGCATCGACTGCGCGGTGTGCATCCCAGAGTGTCCGGTGAACGCAATTTATGCCGAGGAAGACGTTCCCGCTGACCAGCAACACATGACCGCCCTGAATGCCGAGTTGTCGCGTCTGCCAGGTTGGAAAAGTATCACCAAACGAAAAATCCCCCCCGCCGACGCCGACGACTGGAAAGACAAAACCAACAAGCTCCCCCTGCTGGTCCGCTGAGAGCAGGCGCACCACCCATGGATTTAAAAATGAATGAAGCGCTGCTGTCAGCAGCTGCTGGCGAGCCGATAAGCACAGATGCCTTGATCGTAGGTGCCGGCCCGGTGGGGCTGTTCCAGGTGTTTGAGTTGGGTCTGCTTGAGATCAAATCCCATGTGATCGATTCACTGGCCTACCCTGGTGGCCAATGCGTTGAGCTTTACCCCGACAAGCCAATTTACGACATACCCGCCGTGTCGGTGTGCACTGGCCAGGAGCTGACCGACAGCCTGCTCAAGCAAATTGCCCCCTTCGGCGCCACCTTCCACTACAGCCAAGAGGTGAGCATCGTTCAACAACAGGCCGACGGTCGCTTCTTTGTTGAAACCTCCAAAGGAACCCGGTTCCTGAGCAAGACCATTTTCATTGCTGCTGGTGTGGGCGCCTTCCAGCCGCGCACCCTCAAGGTGGACGGCCTGGACGGGTTCGATAGCAGTCAGCTGTTTTACCGCGTCAAGAACCCAGAGGACTTTGCCGGCAAAAATCTGGTGATCGTCGGCGGCGGTGATTCAGCGCTGGACTGGGCACTGGATTTCGTCAAAGACAGCCCGCACAAAGCCCAAAGCGTGATCCTGATCCACCGGCGCGACGGCTTCAAGGCCGCACCGGCCAGCGTGGCCAAGATGAAAGCGCTGTGCGATGCCTTTGAGATGCAATTCGTGGTTGGCCAGGTTACTGGCCACGAAGAACGCGAGGGCACACTCACCGGCGTCAAGGTGACTGGCGCAGACGGGGTCACACGCCTGGTGCCACTCGATGTGTTGCTGGTATTTTTTGGTTTGAGCCCTAAACTCGGACCGATTGCGCAATGGGGTCTGGACATCGAGCGAAAACAGCTCAAGGTCGACACCGAAAAGTTCTCCACCAATATCCCCGGTATTTTTGCTGTTGGCGATATCAACATCTACCCCGGCAAAAAAAAGCTGATCCTGAGTGGCTTCCATGAGTGTGCGCTGGCCGCCTATGGCGCCATGCCCATCATTGCGCCAGATAAAAAAGTGTTTCTGCAGTACACCACCACCAGCCCCAAACTTCACAAGGTACTGGGCGTTGAAAGCCCGGTGTTTGACTAAACCCGCCTGGTGCGCACCCCAGACCAGCTGCGCGCTGTTGCCGCTCGACACCTGGTCAGCTCGCAAACCTCTGCCGGGTTTGCAAAGCCTCGGCGCTCACTGCGCCAGAAAACCACCATCGATGGCCAAGGTATGGCCGGTGACCATGGCAGCCGCAGGGCTTGCAAGAAAAATCACGGCACCCACAATGTCTTCAACTTCGGCAATGCGGCCAAGGGGCGTCATCGCCTGGATGCGGGCCAGCAGTTCCGGCTGCTGCAACAGTGGCTTGATGAAATCGGTGCGTACCCAGGTCGGGGCAATCGCATTGACCCGAATACCATGAGCAGCCCACTCCACGGCCAATGCCCGCGTCAAGTTGACCACTGCGCCTTTGCTCGATTGATAGGAGATATTCGGGTACAGGCCACCGCCCGAAAGCCCCATGATGGAGGCGGTGTTGACGATCACACCCCGGCGGTTTGGAATCATGTGGCGCGCCGCTGCTCGAGCGCATAAAAACACCCCGGTCAGATTAACTCTGAGCACAGCCTCCCAGTCGGCCAGGCTCAACTCGAGCGAGGGCCGCCGGATGGCCAGGCCGGCATTGTTCACCAGGCTGTCAATGCGGCCCTCACTGCTGGCAATCGCTGCCATGGCAGCATCGACCGCAGACTCATCGCTGACATCAACACCATGTGCCACCGCACAAAACCCCTGCGCCTTGATCAGTTCGGCCACCGTGTTGGCAGCGCTTGAATCACGGTCCAACACATGCACCCGGGCACCGGCCCGCGCCATGCCTATGGCAATGCCCCGCCCTATCCCGTTGCCGCCACCAGTGATCACGGCAACGCTGCCGTCCAGCGAAAAAGCGCGCTGCGGATCAAAGCCTGCCAATGTCGTCTCCATGGTCTAGCGCTCCGACAAAAGGCTATCGCAAGGCCATGAAAGCAATACATTCAGGCTCAGGTGCAGACCCAAATCGCAAACACCAACACAGCGGTGGCGAGAACTGGCAACGGCGGTATCGGTGGGCAGGCGGGTTTGCATGTTTGGGCGTTATTGGCCAGGGGGTATCGGGTGATGGTGTGTTTTGTTGTGGTGTGTTGAGCTTCAGTTGGTGGGCGTCGGGGCGGCCGGTTTGAGCAGTCCGGCGGCCTTAAGATCAGTCCACAGCGCTGCTGGCACGCTGGCCGTAGCCGCCGCAACATTGTCGACCACCTCGCTGGGCTTGACTGCCCCCAGCACCACCGACACGACCGCCGGATGGGCCATCGCAAACTGCAGGGCTGCGGCGCGCAGCGTGGTGCTGTGAGCGGCGCAAACTGCCTCAATCCTGCGCACCCGCTCCATGATGTCAGGCGGGGCTGGCGCGTAATTGAAACGCGCACCCGGCAGGGCGCCCACCGCAAGAATGCCGGAGTTGTAAACCCCAGCCAGCATCACGCCAATTTTCTTCTCCAGCGCCAGCGGCAAAAACTCATCAAGGCCGGTCTGAACCAACAGCGAATAATTGCCCGCCATCATCATCACATCAAAATCACCGGTACGGGCAAACTTGGCGCACATATCGGCCTCGTTGAGGCCGACCCCGATGGCACCGACCACCCCCTGGACGCGCAGCTGATCCAGCGCGACATAGGCCCCAGACATTGCCTCTTTGAAGC
>SHXM01000062.1 GCA_009693325.1 Rhodoferax sp. | reverse complement strand
GAAAACCCAGCCCCAGAAAAGACAGGGCGCTTTCGATGATGATGGCGCTCGCAATGCCCAGTGCGGCAGCCACGGTGATGGGGCTTAGGGTGTTGGGCAGGATGTGGCGCAGGATCATGCGTACTGGTGGCGCGCCAATCGAGCGAGCCGCCAGTACAAATTCGCGCTCCTTAAGAGCCAGCACCTCGCCGCGCACAACCCGTGCGGTTTGCATCCAGGAGGTGCTGCCGATCGACACCACCATCAAAATGAAGATGCCAGCCTCAGGCCCCAGGCGGCTAGACAGGACTTCACGAAACAGCATCACCATCACCAGCAAAAGGGGTAGCAGGGGGAGGGCCAGAAACAGGTCTGTGATACGCATCAGGACACCGTCCAGGCGGCGAAAAAAGCCGGCGGTCACGCCCATCAGCGTACCCAGGCAAATGGCGATAGACATGGCTGTCAAGCCGACCGCGATCGACACCTTGCCACCAGCCATCATGCGCGCAAACAGGTCGCGCCCGAGTTCGTCGGTACCAAAAGGAAACATCAAACTCGGGGCCTTGTTGCGCATCAACAGATTGGCATAAGCCGGGTCTACCTTCCACAACAGTGGCCCGACCCAGACAAACAGCAAAATACACAGGAACACCGACGCACCCACCATGGCGCCGCGGTGATTTTTGAATTGTTGCCAGACATCATGCCAGTGGCTGCGCTGCGCGCCTTCGGCCTGCTCGACTTGTAATTTGGCTCGTGGCTCAGTCATAACGGATCCTTGGGTCGAGCAGGCCGTACAGGACATCGGCAATCAGGTTGAAGGTGACGATCAGGGTGGCAAAAATAAAGGTCAATGTTTGCACCAGCGGCAGGTCGTTGGACTGGATAGCATTGATCAGCAACTGCCCCAGTCCATTGACCTTGAACACCTGCTCGGTGATGATGGCGCCGGCAAAAATAGAGGGCACACCAAGTGCGATCACGGTGACCACCGGTATCAAGGAATTTCGCAGCACATGCACCAGCACCACCACCTGTTCACCCATGCCCTTGGCGCGTGCGGTGCGCACATAGTCGTTGCTCAGGTTGTCCAGCATTGCAGCCCGCAAGTAGCGGCTGACCTGCGCCGCATTGAACATAGCAATTACTGCCACGGGCATTGCCATTTGTTTGAGTTGAGCCACAAAGGCAGGCCAGGAATTCACCACCAGCGTGGTGTCGTAGATCGAGGGCAGCCAATTGAGCTGAACTGAAAAAACCACGATCAGCAGCACGCCCGTGAAAAAGGTGGGTACCGAGAAGCCCACCATCGATACAAAGGTGCCAAGCTGGTCGAACCAGCTGTATTGTTTGTAGGCCGACAAAATACCGATCGGCAGGGCCAGCGAAATGCCAATCAGGTAACCCATGCCTACCACCCACAGGGTTTGCGGCAGGCGTTGCAAAATCAGCTCAGACACTGGGCTACGGGTTTGCCAGGACAGGATGCGCTGCTGGTCGGCGGCATAGGCCGTACCAAACCAGTGATCGACCAGGTTGAGCGGCTCAACCCAGAAAAATTGTTTCAGCCAAAGCAGGTAACGCACCCAACTGGGTTGGTCAAGGCCCAGGGCCTCGCGCATTTTTGCCTTCACCTCGGGCGGAATCGTCAGGGGCACATTGGCCATCGGGTCGTTTGGTGCGAGCTCCAGCAGCATGAAGATGACCAGACTGATCAGCAGCACCGTGGGCGCGGCAATAAGCAAACGGCGAAGAATGTAGTTGAACATACGCAGCGTAGTCAAAAAAAGCCGGGGCCTGACCGGCCCCGGCTGGGTAGGCCCTGTGGACAGGGCCTATTGGCTTGGTCTGTGGCGGCCTTACTTGATTCGGTACCAATCAGACGCGTTCCAGAGCTCGCTGTCCCAGGTGTTGAGCAGCACGCCGCCCAGCGAGTTGATGTGTGCTGAAATGCGGCCGCGGTCAACCAGGGGAATCATGGAATGGCTCTCTTTGGTTAGCATATCGTTGAGCTTCCTGGCCAGGGGAGCGCGCTTGTCAATGCCCGCCGCGGTGGTCATCTCTATGACCAGTTTGTCAAAGGCCGGGTCGCAATAGCGGTTGATGTTGGTGCCCTGCCATTGGGTCTCGGGCCGTGGTGCCTTGTTGCACACGCGTTCTGCCAGGTAGTTTTCCGGGTCGGTGCCGTCAAAGTTGTTGGCATACATCTCAACATCGGCGTAAAACTTCTGGAACGTGTCAGGCGAGCCGGCGTCACCGCCAAAAAATACCGAGGCCGACACATTGCGCAATTCGACCTTCACACCCAGCTCGGTCCACCACTGTTTGATCAGGGCCTGAAAGTTTTGCCGAACCGCGTTGGTCGAGGTTTGGTACAGCATGTCCATTTTCACGCCGTCCTTGGCGCGTACGCCATCTGATCCCATTCTCCAACCGGCCTGCTCGAGCAGGGCCTTGGCACCGGCCATGTCCTGCTTGATGCAATCGGTGTTGTTGGAGGCAAAGGCCGCTGGTGCGGGCACGATGTTGCAGGTGGGGCGGCCCGCTGGACCGTAGCCGATTTCAACCAGCAGGTTGCGGTCTATCGCCATGGACAGGGCCTTGCGCACCCGGATGTCGCTGAGGTAGGGATGGGGGTGCTTGGCGGTAGAGCGGGTTTCGCCGTGTTTGGCCGCCGGGTCTGTCAGGTTGAGCTCGATGCGCTCCACCAAGGTGCCAAATGAGGACACGGTCTTGCCCTTGCCACCCTTGGCCATGCGTGCCAGCACATCGGGTGCGAGTTGCAGGTTCCAGGCGTAATCGAATTCGCCGGTTTCCATCACCGCACGGCCTGCTGCTGCGGCATCCCCGCCGCCCTTGAGCGTGAGAGTGGCAAAGGCTGGCTTGGCAGGGTCTCGGTAGTTGGGGTTGGCGACCATTTGAATCACGTCATTCGGACGGAAATCCTTCACCATGAACGGCCCAGTGCCCACCGGGTTGAAGTTTTGCTTGGAGCAGGTTGGAGCCTTGTCGCCCAGGCAGTCTTTGAACTGCGCTTTTTGAATGATGGGCGTTGTGGCGCCGCCAAATATGTCGTAGGGGTAGGGCTTGGCCGCCTTGAAGGTGATGCGCACCGTGTGGTCGTCCATCGCCACCACTTTGTCAACCGGCGTGAAGGTGCTGGACTTGGCGCAGCCTTTGATGTCTCGGCAGTACTCAAAGGTGAACAGCACGTCTTGAGCGTTGAAGGGTGTGCCGTCAGACCATTTCAGGCCTTTTTTGAGCTTGTAGGTGATGGTTTTGAAGTCGGCAGAAAAGCCGCCGTTGGCAACCGTGGGCACATCTTCGGCCAATGCGGCAACCATCTCGCCCTTTTCATTGAATTTGATCAGTGGGTCAAGCACCAATGATGAGCTCTCCAGGTCTTTGGTGCCGCCAGACAGGTAAGGGTTGAGGATGGAGGGGGCCTGCCAGTAAATCACATTGACGTGGCCGCTGGAGCCGCGTTGGGCCATGGCGGCCTGTGACAGCGCCAGGAGCGCGCCCAGGGCGAGTAGTGAATAGCGTGTTTTCAAGTTGAACTCCTTTAGTTTGAAGGATGGGTTGGTTGACAGGAAAGACTCGGCGAAAAACTCAGTGTGCCACTTTTACTAAAGCGCTTGCAGCTTGGTGGGTGTACAGGTGGCAGGCCACCTGGCGGCCCGGCTCAATCTCGCTAAGTACCGGGGCCGTCACCCGGCAGTGCGGCATGGCTTGCGGGCAGCGGGTACTGAACGCACAGCCCTGGGGAGGGCGGGCCGGGGAGGGCACATCACCGGTGAGCACAATGCGCTGCCGGCGTGCCTCGGTCTGCGGGTCGGGCTCTGGCACGGCTGACAGCAGAGCCTGCGAGTAGGGGTGGTGGGGGCTGGCGTAGAGGGCGTCGCGGTCTGCGAGCTCGACAATCCGGCCCAGATACATCACTGCGACCCGGTTGGCAATATGGCGCACCATCGACAAATCGTGGCTGATGAAGAGATAGGTCAATCCCAGGCGCTGTTGCAAGCCTTCGAGCAGGTTGACCACCTGCGCTTGGATCGACACGTCGAGCGCGGCAATCGGCTCGTCGCAGACAATAAATTTTGGGTTGAGTGCCAGGGCTCGGGCAATGCCGATGCGCTGGCGCTGGCCGCCGGAGAACTCGTGTGGGTAGCGGTTGGCAAAATTGCGATTGAGTCCGACCTGGTCGAGCAACTCGTCAATGCGTTCGCTCTGCTCGGCCCGGCTCAGGCGGGTGTGCTCAAGCAGTGGCTCGCCAATGATGGAGGCCACGGTCATGCGGGGGTTCAGGCTGGCCTGGGGGTCTTGGAAAACCATTTGCATGGCCGGACGCAACTGCCTGAGCAGCTTGGCGGGCGCGGCACTCACCTCTTGCCCGTTGATGATGACCTGGCCCGCAGTAGGCTCGTAGAGGCGCAGCATGGCGCGCCCGCAGGTTGATTTGCCGCAGCCAGACTCGCCAACCAGGCCCAGGGTCTGGCCGGCCGGGATATCAAAGCTCAGCCCATCGACTGCCTTGACTTCTCCCGAGCGGCGTTGCAGCAGGCCGGTGTAAATCGGGAAGTACATTTTCAGGCCGCGCACCTGAACCATGGGCGGCGGGCTCAAAGCAAGGGCTCGGGCGCCAGCGCTCACCGGACTGGCGGCATGGTTGGGTGCAGACTCAAGCATGGCGCTCCATCCCGGTGGTGTGATCCCAGAAGCAGGCCACATCATGGCCTGGGGCAATGCTCAGGCGCTGCGGATTTTCTCGGCCGCAGCGCTCCAGTGCAACTGAGCAGCGGGCCCGAAAAGCGCACGAAGATGGTGCGGCTTTGATGATGGGCGGCTGGCCCTCGATCACGTCGAGTTTCTCTGACCGCGCGCCCTTGAGCCGGGGCAGGGTTTTAAGCAGGGCCCGGGTGTAGGGATGGGCCGGCCGTGAAAACAGCTCCTGCACAGGCGCCATTTCAACAATCTGGCCGCCGTACAGCACCATGGCACGGTCAGCAATGCCGGCAATGACGCCCAGGTCATGGGTGATCCAGACAATCGCCATACCAAGCTTTTGACGTAACTCTCGCACCAGTTCAAGGATCTGGGCCTGGATGGTGACATCGAGCGCCGTAGTGGGCTCGTCGGCGATCAAGACCTTGGGGTCACAGGACAGGGCGATGGCAATCATCACCCGCTGGCGCATGCCGCCTGAGAACTGGTGCGGGTAGTCTCCTAGCCGCCGCCCCGCATCCGGGATGCCGACCAGTTCGAGCAACTCTTGCGTCCGTTGGCGTGCGGCCTGCTTGCTCATGCCCATGTGCTTGCGCAGCGGCTCCATGATCTGGAAGCCGACGGTAAAAACCGGGTTGAGCGAGGTCATCGGGTCTTGGAAGATGAAGCCGATTCGAGCGCCCCGAATGCTGCGCAGTTGCTCGTCCGAGCAACGCAGCAGGTCAACGCCCTCGAACATCACCGATGCGCCATCGACCATGGCCGGCGGGCTTGGCAGCAGGCCCAGCAGCGACATCATGGTGACCGACTTGCCCGAGCCGCTTTCACCGACCACGCCGAGCAGCTCGCCAGGCCTGAGCTCAAAGCTCACGCTGTTGACGGCATGCACATCTCCCGTGCGGGTTTTGAAGCGGGTACTGAGTTGCGAGACCTGCAGAACAGGCGCTAAGGTTTCCGACATGACTCTAATTTAAATCACCGCCGCAGGACGGTTTGGTTTCTTGGGTGCAATTTGTGTGCCTGATCGAGCTCGCCTCAGGCGGACCGCTTGGGCCCGCAGCCCAAAGCGGCACTGGCTTGACCAAAACAACAGGAAGGCGAATTATGAATGAGCCAGCCGGGGTGCCAACCTAGGGAATACCAAGGGGTGCGGAGCAGCTCACAAGCGTTTTGGGGGCAGTCTCAAGCAGCGGCCCTGGCGCCAAAAACCTCAAGCAAGCGATCGAGCCCACCCGAGTTGATGGCCACCATGGCTTGCTCGCGCACCCGGGGCTTGGCATGAAAAGCCACCGACAGGCCGGCCTGGGCCATCATGGGCAGATCATTGGCGCCATCGCCGACAGCGATGGCCTGCTGCGCGCTGATGCCCAGGGCCGCGCAGGTTTGCACCAACATACGGCTTTTCTCAGCGCCATCGCAAATATCGCCCCAGGGCTGGGCCAGCAGTCGACCGGTTAGCCGGCCGTTGGCCAGCTCCAGCACATTCGCGCGGCTGTAGTCGATACCAAGCAGTTGGCACACCTGGTCTGTGAAAAAAGTAAAGCCACCAGACACCAGCAGCACCTTCATGCCCGCTTTTTTGCAGGCTGCCACCAACTCGGTCGCACCGGGGTTGAGCCGCAGGCGCTCACGGTAGACCTGCGCCATGCTCTCCACGCTGACCCCTGCCAGCAGCGCTACCCGCTGGCGCAGGCTGTCTTTGTAATCGGCAATCTCGCCGCGCATGGCGGCCTCGGTCAGGGCAGCCACTTCGGCCTTGCGGCCAACTGCATCGGCGATCTCGTCAATGCACTCGATGTTGATCAGCGTGGAATCCATGTCAAAGGCAATCAGCCGGTAGTCTTGCAGGGCCAGCGGCGGGCGCAAACCCTGCAGCACCAAGCCCGACCTGCCGTGGCCTGGAGAGGCTTGGGTGCTGGCGTCGGCGGGCGACATGATTCAGGCTCTCAGCGGGCTTGCCACGACGGGCTGACCCAAGCCGCGCAAGACTTCGCGCACCACTTGTGTGCGGTCTTTGACTTCGGGCAGTTGACGTTCGATGCGCAGTTTTTCATTGCCCACCAATTTGATGTGCTTGTTTTTTTGTATCAGCGCGATGATTTTCATGGGGTCAAACGGCGGGTCTTTCTTGAAAGTGATGCTGATGGCGCCCGGCGCTGCGTCAACCCGGGTGACGCCATAGGGCTGGCTCGCGACACGCAGCCGGTGCACATCAAACAGGTTTTGCGCCGGGTCTGGCAATTTGCCAAAGCGGTCTACCAGTTCTTCGAGCAGGGCGTCGATCTGGTCGTTGGTCTTGGCCGTAGCCAGTTTTTTGTAAAAGCTCAGGCGCAGGTGCACGTCGCCACAAAAATCGTTGGGCAGCAGGGCCGGGGCGTGCAGGTTGATCTCGGTGGTGACGTTAAGCGGGCTCAGCAAATCAGGCTCGATGCCAGCTTTCAGGCAGCGCACCGCTTCGCTCAGCATCTCGTTGTAGAGCTGAAAACCTACTTCGAGCATATTGCCGCTCTGGTTTTCGCCCAGCACCTCGCCGGCACCGCGGATCTCCAGGTCGTGCATGGCCAGATAAAACCCGCTGCCAAGCTCTTCCAGCTGTTGGATGGCTTCCAAGCGTTGGCTGGCTTGTTTGGTCAGGCCCTCCAGATCGGGCACCATCAGGTAGGCGTAGGCTTGGTGGTGGCTGCGGCCGACCCGGCCACGCAGTTGGTGCAACTGCGCGAGGCCAAATTTGTCGGCCCGGCTCATGACGATGGTGTTGGCGGTGGGCACGTCAATGCCGGTTTCGATGATGGTGGAACACAGCAGCAGGTTGTAGCGTTGGGCGACAAAGTCGCGCATCACGCCCTCGAGCTTGCGTTCTGGCATTTGGCCATGCGCCACGGCGATGCGGGCCTCGGGCAGCAGCACTTCGAGCTTGGCGCGCCGGTTCTCGATGGTTTCGACTTCGTTGTGTAAAAAGTAGACCTGTCCGCCGCGCTTGAGCTCGCGCAGCACGGCCTCACGGATCACGCCGTTGCCCTCGGTGCGCACAAAGGTCTTGATCGCCAGCCGGCGCTGAGGTGCGGTGGCGATCACGCTTAAATCACGCAGGCCCTCCAACGCCATGCCCAAGGTGCGTGGAATCGGCGTGGCCGTGAGCGTGAGAACATCGACTTCGGCCCGCAAAGCCTTCATCGCCTCTTTGTGGCGCACGCCAAAGCGGTGCTCTTCATCGATGATCAGTAGACCCAGGTCTTTGAAGTGGGTGTTTTGGCTGAGCAGCTTGTGCGTGCCCACCACGATGTCGATGCTGCCGTCGGCCACACCCTTGAGCGCCGCGGTGATTTCCTTGCCCGAGCGAAAACGGCTCATCTCGGCGACCTTGACCGGCCATTTGCCAAAACGGTCGAGCAGGGTTTGGTAATGCTGCTCCGCCAGCAGCGTGGTGGGGGCCAGCATTGCGACTTGCCGTCCGCCGGTGATGGCAATAAAGGCAGCCCGCAGCGCCACCTCGGTTTTGCCAAAACCCACATCGCCGCAGATCAGCCGGTCCATCGGACGCGGGCTGATCATGTCTTGAATCACAGCATGAATGGCGGCTCGCTGGTCGGCGGTTTCCTCAAAGCCGAAATCATTGGCAAAGGTTTCGTAGTCAGCCGGGGAGTAGCGAAAAGCATGGCCCTCGCGAGCGGCGCGGCGGGCATAGATGTTGAGCAGCTCGGCGGCGGTGTCGCGCACCTGCTGGGCTGCTTTGCGTTTGGCTTTGTCCCATTGGCCGCTGCCCAGGCGATGCAGCGGCGCCTCGTCGGCGCTCACCCCGGTGTAGCGGCTGATCAGCTGCAGCTGGCTGACCGGCACATAGAGCGTTGCTTGGTCGGCGTACTCGAGGTGCAAAAACTCCTGGATGTCGGGTTGGCCGTTGGCCTGTAGCTGGCCCAAGTCCAGGTTGATCAAGCCGCGGTAGCGGCCGATGCCGTGGGCCGAATGCACCACCGGGTCGCCCAGATTGAGCTCGCTGAGGTCTTTGATCAGGGCTTCGACGTCGCTGACCTGCTCTTGTTTCTTGCGCCGTCGCGCACTCGGGCTGGCCGAAAACAGCTCGGTCTCGGTGATGAAATCAATGCCGGTGTCGAGCCAGGCAAAGCCGGTGGCCAGACGCGAGGTGGCCAGGCCCAGGCGCTCCTGGCTGGCCAGAAACTCGCCCAGCGAATCAAAGCTGGGCGCGCTCAGCCCGTTGGCCCGCAACAGGTCGAGCAGGCTGGTTTTGCGGCCTTCGCTCTCAGCCAGCACCAGCACCTGGTGCTCGGTGTTGCGCAGGTGCGCTTTGAGTCGGGCCAGCGGGTCTGGCGCACCGCGCAGCACAGAGAGTTCACCGAGCGCCTGAAACTGCGTGTTGTTGGTTTGCTCATCGTCGAGCGGGCGCAGTGACAACTGCGCATGCTGGTTGGCCCGGGCATAAAACTGCTCGGCGCTCAAAAACAGCGCCTCGGGCGCCAGCACCGGGCGCTCCGGGTCGCCCTGGACCAGGCGGTACCGTTCGCGTGCGTCCTGCCAAAAATGGGCAAATGCCGGCTCGAGCTTGCCGTGCAGTACCAGGGTGGCATCGGCGCCGAGGTAGTCGAACACGCTGGCGGTTTCGTCAAAAAACAGCGGCAGGTAGTACTCGATGCCAGCGGTGGCCACACCGTTTCCGATGTCTTTGTAGATGCGGCTCCTGGTCGGGTCCCCCTCAAGCAACTCGCGCCAGCGGCTGCGAAACCGGGCCCGGGCAGATTCGTCCATAGGGAATTCCCGCCCGGGCAGCAGCCGAACCGAGGGCACCGGGTAGAGGCTGCGTTGGCTGTCAGGGTCGAAGGTGCGGATGCTGTCGATCTCGTTGTCAAACAGATCGACCCGCAGGGGCACCAGGCTGCCCATGGGAAACAAGTCGATCAGCCCGCCGCGCACCGCATATTCACCCGGGCTGACCACCTGGGTGACATGGCTGTAGCCGGCCAGCGTCAGCTGGGCCTTGAGCCGGGCTTCATCGAGCTGCTGTTTGACCTTGAACTCAAAGGTGTAGCCGGCCAGAAATGCCGGAGGCGCCAGCCGGTATAGGGCGGTGGCCGCCGGCATGATCACCAGGTCGGCGCCGGTCTCGCGGTCGCGCTGGTTGATGCGCCACAGCGTGGCGAGACGCTCGCTGATGAGGTCCTGGTGCGGCGAAAACGTGTCGTAAGGCAGGGTTTCCCAGTCGGGAAACAGCACGCAGCGCAAGCTGGGCTCAAAAAAAGTCAGTTCGTCCTGCAGCCGCTGTGCGTCGCTGGCGTCGGCCGTGACGATGGCGGTCAGGCGGCCCTCGGTTTTCTCGCGCAGTCCCAATTGGGCCAGTAGCAGGGCATCAGAAGAGCCAGTCGGGCGGGGCAGGGTGAAGCGCTTGCCCGGAGTCAGTTTGGGTAATTCCATGGGTGTCGGGCAGGATTCTAGAATGGGGCCGAGCCGATGACCGATATTTCTCAAAATTCACCTCAAGCAGCGCGCCTCTGGGCCTTGATACCCTGCGCGGGCAGTGGCTCGCGCGCCGGCTCGGCCGGACCCAAACAATATGAACTGCTGGCCGGCCAGCCTTTGGTGCTACACACCCTGGCGGCATTTGCGGCGGTGCCCCGCCTGCACCGCTTGGCTGTCATCGTGGCGCCTGGTGACCGCAGGCTAGACCACCTGCCTGCGCCTTATTTGATCGCTGACTGCGGCGGCGCAAGCCGGGCTCAGAGCGTTTTGAACGGGCTGAATTTTTTAAGCCGGCAGGGCGCTGCCAAGCAGGATTGGGTGCTGGTGCACGATGCCGCCCGCTGCCTGGTGGCACCTTGGCAGATCAACGCCTTGATCGACGCCTGCCTGGGCGATCCGGTGGGTGGGCTGCTGGCACACCCCTTGGCTGACACCCTCAAGACCGAGCAGCAGGGCCGCGTTGCCGCCACGCTGGCGCGCCATGACAAATGGCTGGCGCAGACGCCACAGATGTTTCGTATCGGCATGCTACTGCAAGCGCTGCAGGCCGTGGGTGGTCAGGTCACCGATGAATCGAGCGCCATGGAGGCCATGGGCTGGCAGCCGCTGCTGGTGGCTGGCAGCGCGTGCAATTTCAAGGTCACCTACCCGGAAGACTTTGCCTTGGCACAGGCGCTGCTGAGCATTCAGGTCGGCAGCGGCGCCGGCGGTAGGGGCGAACCCGCTAAGGAGAAGGCGGCATGATGGTGCGGGTTGGCGAGGGTTGGGACCTGCATGCGCTGGTGGCACAACGGCCTTTGGTGCTGGGCGGGGTGCAGGTTCCTTTTCATCTGGGCTTGCTGGGGCACTCGGACGCCGACGTGCTGCTGCATGCCATCACCGATGCCCTGCTGGGTGCCGCCGCGCTGGGCGATATCGGCCGCCATTTTCCGGACACTGACGCGCGGTTCAAGGGCGCTGATTCGATGCTGCTGCTGGCCGAAGCGGCGCGGCGCGTGCGCGCCGCTGGTTGGGACATCGGCAATGTGGACAGCACGGTGATCGCACAGGCGCCCAAGCTGATGGCCCATATTCCGGCCATGTGCACGCGCATCGCAGCGGGCCTGGGTGTGGCTGTGGAGCAGGTCAATGTGAAGGCCAAGACCGCTGAAAAACTTGGCCCAGTCGGGCTGGGGCAGGCTATCGAAGCCCGCGCGGTGGTGCTGCTGCAGCGCTCGGTGGCCTGAAACAGCCACACCGAGACCCTCAGCCGGGTCTTGCCCCGGCGCGTGGGCATGGGCACGCATTTTGCTGACAAGCTCTCACGCACTCAGCGCTTCTGAATTTAGTCAAAATTTTGACACTCGGTAGATCTTGGATCCGGGTGGCATGAGGGACAGACAGTTGCGCCAATTGCCTTGAATCCCAATTTGCAAGCCCTTGCAGAAAGCGCCGCCATGAACCTGATCACACGCACCCCAACTCAAAATCGCGACCTGCGCCCCCATGCCCTGTATGTGGCTTCGCTGGCCTTGCTGCTGTCTTGGCAAAGCTGTGTGGCGGCCCCCGCCAACAGCGGCAGCTTCAAGCAAGCAGAAGCTGGCCCGGTTGCCGGGTTCAAGCCGACAGCGGCCATAGCGCCGGTGCCGCTGAACATTGAAAAAATCCAAATTCCGGCCCGTGCTGCGCCAGCCGCCAGCCGGCCCGCGCTGACAGGGGATGCGATGAAGGCCGACATAGCGCAATGGGTTCGCTACCTCGGCAGCCCGGTCAAAGCGGTGGCGAGCACTGCGCCGCCTCGCAGCGAAAACCTCAGATGGGTTCAGTACCCGGTGATCAACAACGCCGGCTCGGCCAGTCCATCGGGCATCAAAACCGACAGCCAAAATTGGGTTCGCTTTCCTTCAGCAGAAAAAATCAACGCCCAGATCGCCCGAATCGGCGATTAGGCCCCTGGTCTTGGGAGGCATAGAATTCGGCTCAGGCTTGACTGGACGAAAAATTTTCTGGCCAAGTCTCGCATTCTGAAACTGATTCCTGGCGACTGGTCTGTGGGGCCAAAAAATGTCTCAAATTGTTGCTAATTTCTCGCTTGAACTCAAAAAGTTGACCGACATCACCCTGCTGCGCGACCGCGCTTCGGACCATGCGAAACAGGTGCAACTACCCAAATCGGCAGAACAGTTGGCCGCCGCGGGCTTGGCGCGTGGCCAACGTGAGGGCGAGGCCGACGCAGCCAAACTCAGCGGCGATGAGCGCTTGTTTTTAGGCCTGTATGGTTCATCAATACTGAGCACCATACTGTTCGAGCCCAAACGGAAAATCATCACTGCCGGCAAACCGATTGAGGACGCGTATCTGATCATTGACGGCAGCTTGCTTGGCAGCGAGGGCAGCGATCTCTACCGACTGGGTCCGGGCAGCGTGCTTGGTCTGGCCGAAGGGATTATCAACAAGCCGAGCAAAATGAATGTGATCACGGTTAGCCATGTGCAGGCCAAAATTATTCCTCTGCACAAAATCGACGCCATCATCGGTATTTTGCCCACAGAGTTGCGGGCCATGTTGCTGACGATCATCAAACGCACCTTGGCGTTGCCCCAATAACGCTGCCATAGTCGCTGGCACCCGGAGAATATTTTGGCTGATTTCGAGACAGAGGAGTTTGCCGACGGGCAACTGGTTTTCAGCGCCGGGGACTTCGCCAGCCATTTGTTCTACATCAAACAAGGTGCTGTTCAGATACTCGCCGAGTCGGGTGCCGTGATAGCGGAGGTCGCGCAGGGGCAGTCTTTTGGCGAGACCGCAATTTTGAAAGGCGGGGTGCGGAGTTTTTCGGTTCGCGCCAAGGGCGCCATGGTGTGCAGCAAAATCGGCTCCGACGAAGCGGCCCAGTTGTTGACGACTTACTCGCCGTTTCTCGTGACAATCTTGGAAGCGCTGCTGCTTCAGCAAAACATGCACAACAAACTGCGCCAGCGCAGCGATGCTTGATTTGTCTGGCCGTTTGCTGCGCAGGTTTAACGCGAAAGTCAGGCCAGTGTTTCGGATGGATCAAAATCCAACTCGACTCGGGCGCCGTTGGGATCAAAGCTGAACAGCTGCCAGATGCCCGAACCAGTTTGCTGCCTCAGGCTGTAGCCGACACCACTGGCATCGAAGCGGGCTTTGACCGCCTGCATGCCTGAGGCGCTAAAGGCCATGTGGTCAATCACCCCGGTGCGGGGTTCTGGCATGGGGCGCCCGTAAATGATGTGCAAAACTGCCACGCCTTGGGCATACAGCCAAGCACCGGGGAAACCCAAATCTGGTCGGTAACCGTCTTGCAGGCCGAGCAGGCCAATGTAGTAGTTGGTGGTGGCCTGTGGGTCCTCGGCGACGATGGTGAAGTGGTTCATGCCGGTGATCATGGACTGTCCTTGGGGTTTGTTTGCTTGAAAGAAATGGCAATGCCAGGGCTGGGGCGGCTGAATTACTCGGGTTTGGCGCCAGAAAAGCGCACCACCTTTGCCCAGCGCTCGATTTCGGTCTGGACAAAACGGCCAAAATCCTCTGGGGAATTTCCCACTGCGCTGGCGCCGTCGCCCTCGAGTCGACGCCGCACATCGGGTGATGCGATGGCCTGCCGGGCCGCGTCTGACAGGCGCCGGCTGAGTAGCGGGGCCATGCGGCCAGGGGCAAACAAGCCAAACCAGGCACTTGACTCATAGCCAGGCAGAACTTCGGCAATCGCCGGCACATCGGGCAGTGAGGGCAGGCGCTGCGGGCTAGTCACGCCCAAGGCTTTGAGTCGGCCGGCCCTTACCACCGCCTGGGTGTTGATCAGGGGCGCAAACATCAATTCAACCTGGCCGGCAATCACATCTTGCACGGCTGGTGCGGTGCCGCGGTAAGGAATATTGACGATGAACAGCCCCGACTCCATCTTGAACAAATCGCCTGCGAGGTGCAGCGACGAGCCAATACCGCCGATTGCAAAGTTGAGCTTGCCAGGCCGGGTTTTGGCATAGTCCAGCAGTTCCCGAACGTCTTTGACAGGCACTGAAGGATGGGCAATCAGCACGGAAGGCTGGGTGGCCACACAGGTCAGGGGAGTGAAGTCACGGATCGGGTCAAACGGCAGTGAAGGATAGAGCGATGCGTTGATCGCGTGACTGGTAAAGCTCATCAGCAGGGTGTTGCCGTCGGGGGCTGCTTTGGCGACTGCATCTGCGGCAATGTTGCCGCCCGCCCCGGCGCGGTTTTCGACCACCATCTGACGCACCAGCAGCCGGCCCATCTCGGTGGCGAGCGTACGCGCCAGAGTATCGGTACTGCCGCCAGCCGAGGCCCCAACCAAAATTCGAATCGGCCCGGCGTTGCCCAGACTCAAAGCCTGCGCCTGCGCCTTGCCGGCCAGCCAGGGTGCAGCGGCCCATGTGGCAACACCGATCAAAGCCTGGCGGCGCGAGTGCTGCGGCTTGCTGTCTGGCCGGACCTGATTCATTACGGTCTTAGCGCTCATCTGCTTTGGCGCAGTAACTCAAGGCAATCCGATCGCAGGGTTTAGCGCTTGTCATGGTGGTGTGATCAAAATATTTGGACAAGTCATTGTCAGCCATTTCCTTGGCGATGCAGGCTAGTGTCAAAAGGGGCCAGCGCGCATGGCGCAGCCCAGGGCGGCGGCAGCGCGTTGCCGCTATTGCCTGGCATAAAGATTGCTTTTTCGTGGTTTACCAAGCTGATTCGTTGCGTGGAATGGTGTGGCTACATGGCCGCACCTTGCGCGTCGCGCGAGTTAAACACAGG
>SHXM01000061.1 GCA_009693325.1 Rhodoferax sp. | reverse complement strand
GTCAATCGGGTGATGGTGGCATTGACGGCATCATCAAGGAAGACCGACTCGGACTCGACACCATCTTCATCCAGGCGAAGCGCTGGCAGGGCTCAGTGGGCAGACCGGAAATTCAGAAGTTCGTCGGTGCGCTGCAGGGGCAGCGGGCCAAAAAAGGCGTGTTCATCACCACATCCAGCTACACCGTCGATGCTGCCGACTATGCGATGCGCATCGATACCAAGGTGGTCCTGATTGACGGACAGCAACTGGCTGGTCTGATGATCGACTTTGATGTTGGCGTGGCCTCAGCGGCAAGCTATGTGGTCAAACGGATCGATTCGGATTACTTCGAGGAAGGCTGAGGCGGACAAGCCGCTTGTGGCCGAGCTGGATGCGTCTGAAGGCAGATACATCGATAGCTAGCACTGCTGGGTCTGCAAAGTCATTGCCGCCCGACTGAGCAGCATTTTGTATTTACAATAACCAAGATGGGTATCACCTTCGATCCGGCCAAGCGAGATAAGGCTTTGTTGGAAAGGGGGCTGGATTTCGCGGACGCCGAACTCGTTTTTGCTGGGCAGACGCTTGAGATTGAGGACACCCGAAAGAACTGCGGCGAGCAGCGCATCATCTGTTTTGGGCTGCTCGCAGGGCGTACGGTGGTTGTCGGGTACACGCCGCGTGGCGCGGCTCGTCATATTTTTAGCCTTAGGAAAGCAAATGAACGCGAAAAAACCAGGATTGCAGCGTTCCTTGACATCTGACCTGGAGCGGGTCGATGCTCGCCCCATTGGTGAGGGCGACTATGACGAACTGCCTGAACTGGATGAGGCCATGCTCGCCCGCGCCATCGTCCGTCGGGGCGGGCGGCCTGTGTCCGCCAACCCGCGCAAGTTGATTTCCATCCGCTTGCCTGTCGACGTGATTGAGCAATGGCGGGCCACAGGCCCGGGGTGGCAAACCCGTATGGCCGAACGGCTCAGTGCCGTGCCGTGACCGCGCTAGCCGCCTGTCTCGCGATGGCCTAGCGCCTGGCCTTTACTTCTTGGACGCACTCGCCGCCGGTTTGGGTGGTTCTGCCTTGGCGGCTGGGGCAGCAGCCGGCGCTGCGGCTGCAGGTGCAGCGGCTTTGAATGATGTGCCATTGACGGTCAGGCCTTCACCGGAGAGCTTGGCGGCTGTGGCCTCGCCCACGCCTTTGACGCGGCTGATGAAGTCAGGCCAATCTTTGAAATTATTTTTTTTGCGCTCGTCAAGAATCTTGCCCGACATGGCTGGGCCAATGCCCTTGATGCTGTCGAGTTCGGCGGCCGTGGCTTTGTTGACATCGACCGCAGCGGCGAAGCTGGCAAACGCGTAAAGCAGGACCAGCAGGGTGAAGATTTTCTTTAGCATAGTTGGACTCCAGAGGTGGTTAAAAAGCGAAGTTGATTGAGGGCGCACTGGCAGCGAACCCAGATTCACAACGCTTGCGCGGCGGCGGGGGTTGACGATCAGGACCGCGCCGCGGGAATACCCGGATCTTCTCGCGCCCCCTGTTGGCTAAGCCAGTTGACATAGCTTGCCACGCCGCTTGCCACGTCGGCAAAAACATGCGTGCAGCCTTTGGCGCGCAGGGCGCTCAGGTCGGCCTGGGTGTAGCACTGGTATTTGCCGCGCAAGGCATCGGGGAATTCTGTGTATTCGACCAATTTGGTTGCCACCAGTTGGTCCAGGCTCAGCAATGCTTCGTCGCGCCGGGCGCGCAGGGTGTTCACCACAGCCAGAGCGACATCATTGAAGGGCTGTGCCCGGCCGCTGCCCAGGTTGAAAATACCGGATGCACTGGGCCGATCAAAAAACCACAGGTTGACCGCCACCACGTCGTCGACGAAGACAAAGTCCCGCATCTGCGCACCCGCAGCATAGCCGCCATAGTCGCCAAACAGCTTGACCCTGCCCTCGGCTGAAAATTGCTGGAACTGGTGGTAGGCCACGCTTGCCATGCGGCCCTTGTGCTGCTCATGCGGCCCGTACACATTGAAATACCGCAGGCCCACCACTTGGCTGGTTTTTCCCAGCATCGAGCGCTGAAATTCGGCACCACATTCGCGCCGCATGCGCTGGTCAAACAGCAGCTTGGAGTAACCGTAAACATTCAGTGGCCGCTCGAAGGCGGGGTGCTCCCGAAAGGTGCTGGCCCCACCGTAGGTGGCAGCGCTTGAGGCATACAGCAAGCGGGTACCGCGTTTTTGGCAGGCATGGAAAAGGCTGCAGGACAGGCTGTAGTTGTTCTCCATCATGTAGCGGCCATTGTTTTGCATGGTGTCGCTGCAGGCACCCTGATGGAACACCGCCTCGACCTGACCAAACGCGCCCTGGGTGAACTGCTCGTAAAAACTGCTCGCGTCGACGTAGTCCGCGATGCTCAGGTCAGACAGGTTGCAAAATTTATCGCCCTCGGTGAGGTCGTCTACCGCTATCACATCGTCTATGCCACGGGCATTGAGCCCGCGCACGATGTTGCTGCCAATAAAGCCGGCAGCGCCGGTGACGATGATGCGGGTCATGTGAACAACTCCTCGTAGCTCAATGCAGCGGTACCGAACTTGCCCACCACCAGGCCGCCAGCCCGGTTCGACAAGGGCAGGGCCTGGCGCAGGCTTAGCCCGGCCGCCACCGCGGTGGCCAGGGTGGCGATCACGGTGTCGCCTGCGCCGGTGACATCAAACACATCGCGCGTCTGTGCGCTGACATGCTCGGCACCCTGTGCGTCAAAGAGCGTCATGCCTTCTTCGCTGCGGGTCAGCAAAATAGCCTGCAGCTCAAGTTTCTGACGCAGGTTTTGGCACTTGTCTTGGAGCTCGGCCTCGGTCAGCCAGGGGCCGATCACCTGCTGCAATTCGGCTCGGTTGGGCGTGATGACAGTAGCCTCTCGGTAGCGCGAAAAATCGCTGCCTTTGGGGTCGATCAATATGGGTTTTCCAAGGGCGCGGGCCTGCGCAATCATGTTGCCGACATGGGCGAGACCGCCCTTGCCGTAGTCGGAAAAAAGCACCACCCGGTGCTCTTTGAGTAGCCGGGCGAAGCTCGCTGTTTGGGAGGCCAGCAACTCTGTCTTGGGGGTATTCTCAAAGTCCAGCCGCAGCAGCTGTTGTTGGCGCCCGATGATCCGCAGCTTGACGGTTGTTTTCAGGTCCGGATCCCGGCCAAAATGGGTTTCTATGCCCGTGCCGGCCACCAGTGCTTCGAGCTTGCGGCTGGCCTCGTCATCGCCCACCACGCTCAGCAAGGAGGCCTTGGCGCCCAGGGACACAACGTTGTAGGCCACGTTTGCAGCGCCTCCCTGGCGCTCTTCTTCGCGGGTGATGCGAACCACCGGCACTGGCGCTTCGGGCGAGATGCGTTCGACATTGCCGTACCAGTAGCGGTCCAGCATCACATCACCCACCACCAGCACGCTGGCCTGTTGAAGTTGTTGTTTGGTAAGCATCATCTGTGTCAAAGTTGTTCAGAGTTCTTCCACCCGCCGCACAGGGTAGCTGTCCCAGGCCTGGCAGCCCGGGCAGTGCCAAAAATATTGTTTGGCCTCAAAACCGCAGGCGGTGCAGCGGTATCGGGTGAGTGGCTTGACGGCCTGGTCGAGCGCGCGCTGCACCTGGGGGTGAAACTGCTCCTGCTCGAGTTTCTCGCCGGCAATCCATTTGGCGGCGGCCACCAGCGAGGGTTCCCGCTCGAGGTGACGCACATACCAGTCTCGGGAACTTTGGCCGGGCTTGGGGCGGCTAGCGTCCAGGACGACGATGGCGTCAAGCAGGTCGAGCGACGGTGTTTGTGCGTAGCTGGCCTGCAGCAGCCTCAACACTGGCTCCACCCGCGCGCAGGCCAGGGCACTCTCAGCCAGCGACCCGGCAATCAGTGGCAGTGCGGCAGGTGAGGCCTTCACACAGTCCATCAGCGCTTCAAAAGCCATCTCTGGTGCGCCTTCTTTCAGGTGCAAGCGCGCCCGCTCCAGCCGTGGCCTGGGCGCATTGGGCGCGGTGGCTGTGGCCTGCTGGAAAAGTGCGTGTGCGTTGGCGCTCTGGTCTGCGGCAAGCTGTGTGGCTGCCTGCTCGCACAGGTAATGGGCTAGGCGGTCCTCGAAGTTTCCCTGCCGGGATTGGGTCAGCTTGGCGGCGGTTTGTGCCGCCTGTACCCAATCTCTGCTGCGCTCGTGGTTGGCCAAGAGGGCGAGCCGGGCCTGGGCTTCGAAGGGCGTGTTCTCCAGATTTTGCAGGGCCTCTTGCGCCCGATCAATCAGGCCGGCCTTGAGGTAGTCCAGCGCCAGCGCATGCTGCGCCCGCTGTCGATCCAGCAGGCTTAAGTCGCCGCGCGACAGCAGGTGCTGGTGCACCCGAACGGCGCGCTCGTATTCGCCACGGCGTCGGAACAAGTTACCCAACGCAAAATGCAGCTCGGAGGTGTCCGGGTCGTTTTGCACAGCCTCAATGAAAGCGTCTATGGCCTGGTCTTGTTGCTCATTGAGCAGAAAGTTCAAGCCCTTGAAATAGGCTTTGGGCGCCAGGCGGTTGTCCATGCGCAACTGACGCAGGTCGAACCGCGAGGACAGCCATCCCAGCACAAAGGCCAGTGGCAGCGCCCACAGCAGCCAACTCAGGTCAAAGTCCATGGGCAGCCGGATCGATCGGCGCCGCTGCCGCCTGAGGGCTGGCAGCCTGGGGCAGGGTTTTAGCAGCTCGCAGGGCTGCCCTGCGCTGCCTCCACCAGCGCGGCACCATGCCCAGGGCGCCCACCGCCAAGCCCAAGGCAAAGGCCGTCAGAACCACCAGCACTTGGGGCGCACGCCATTGCGTGCCAAAGAAAAAATGCACGGTGGAGTCGTGCTGGTTGTTCAGTGCGAAGGCAAAAAGCGTGAAAAATAGGGCGGCCTTGAGCGTCCATCTGAGCAGGCTCGCGAGCTGTTTCATGGTGTCCCCCGGTGTGCCAACAATTCTAGCCTTGCACCTGCCCGGCCAACCGGCAACCCGGTGCTTAAGGCTTGGTCCGACCCGACCTGGGGCTCAGGTTTTACGCTGTAGTATGAGCTGGGGGGTTCGCTTGTCAACCGTTTCACGCAGGGCTTTGCCCGGCTTGAAGTGCAGCACCCGCCTCTCAGGAATGGCAACACTCTCGCCGCTGCGCGGGTTGCGACCCTGGCGCGGCAGGCGGTGATTCACTGAAAAACTCCCAAAGCCACGGATCTCGATGCGGTTACCGCGCACTAGCGCTCCATTCATGGCATCCAGAATGGAGCGCACCGCGAACTCTGCGTCGCGGTAGGGCAACTGGACGAAACGCTCGGCCAGCGCGTCAACAATGTCAGATCGGGTCATGGGCTGATTGCGCGTCCGCTCAGGTGATGCCGATAGCCCTTGCCTGAGCGGTTTGCACGCTTTTGCTAGTAGAGCCGGCTTAGTTGTTGTCCAACTTGGCGCGCAGCAGCGCCCCCAGGCTGGTTGTGCCGGCGTTTTCGCGGGCTGAGGCCTGGCTCAGGGTGGCCATGGCTTCGCTCTGATCAGCCGCGTCTTTGGCTTTGATTGACAACTGGATATTGCGGGTTTTGCGATCCACGTTGACCACCACCGCGGTGACTTCGTCGCCTTCTTTGAGTAAATTGCGGGCATCATCGACCCGGTCCCGCGAGATTTCGCTGGCGCGCAGATAGCCAATGACCTCATCGCCCAGATCAATCTCGGCGCCACGAGCATCCACCATCTTGACCTTGCCGGTCACGACCTGGCCCTTGTCATTGATGGCGGCAAAGGTGGTGAAGGGGTCGGAGTCGAGCTGTTTGATACCCAGGGAGATACGTTCCCGGTCGACATCGACAGCCAGCACAATGGCTTCCACGTCCTGCCCCTTTTTGTAGTTGCGCACGGCAGCTTCGCCGGGCTCGTTCCAGGACAGGTCAGACAGGTGTACCAGCCCGTCTATGCCGGCTGCCAGGCCGACGAAAACACCAAAGTCGGTGATCGACTTGATCGGGCCTTTGACCCGGTCGCCGCGTTTGGTGTTTTGGGCAAATTCTTGCCAGGGGTTGGCCCGGCACTGCTTCATGCCCAGCGAGATGCGGCGCTTGTCTTCGTCGATCTCCAGCACCATGACTTCAACCTCGTCGCCCAGCGAGACGATTTTGCTCGGCGCCACATTCTTGTTGGTCCAGTCCATCTCTGAGACATGCACCAGCCCTTCGATGCCGGGCTCGAGTTCCACAAACGCGCCGTAGTCTGCAATGTTGGTGATCTTGCCAAACATGCGCGTGCCTTGCGGGTAGCGGCGGTTAACGCCCATCCAGGGGTCGTCGCCCATTTGCTTGAGGCCCAGCGACACGCGGTTTTTCTCGGTGTCAAACTTGAGGATCTTGGCGGTGATTTCCTGGCCGGCGGTGACTACTTCGCTGGGGTGGCGGACCCGGCGCCAGGCCATGTCGGTGATGTGCAGCAGGCCGTCAATCCCGCCGAGGTCGACAAAGGCGCCGTATTCAGTAATGTTCTTGACCACACCATGCACCACAGAACCTTCTTTGAGGGTCTGCATCAGCTTGGCGCGCTCTTCGCCCATCGAGGCTTCGACCACGGCACGGCGCGACAGCACCACGTTGTTGCGTTTGCGGTCGAGCTTGATGACCTTGAACTCCAGGGTCTTGTTCTCGTACGGAGACAGGTCTTTGGTGGGACGGGTGTCAACCAAGGAGCCCGGCAGGAAGGCGCGGATGCCATTGACCAAAACCGTGAGGCCGCCTTTGACCTTTCCGCTGGTGGTGCCGGTGACGAACTCGCCGGTCTCCAGGGCTTTTTCAAGGCTCATCCAGGAGGCCAGGCGCTTGGCCGTGTCGCGCGAGAGGATGGTGTCGCCGTAGCCGTTTTCGATGGACCCGATGGCCACCGACACAAAATCACCCACTTGGACTTCGATTTCGCCCTTGTCGTTTTTGAATTCTTCGAGCGGCACATAGGCCTCGGATTTGAGGCCGGCATTGACGACCACAAAACTGTGCTCAATACGCACCACTTCCGCGGTAATGACCTCGCCGGTGCGCATTTCAGTGCGCAAAAGGGATTCTTCAAACAGGGCGGCAAAAGATTCAGACATTTTTTTGATTGCGGGTTGGACCGCGGTTAGGTTGCTAGATCCGCTTCTGCAGAGCACCAATTGCGGTGCGAGATGACAGATGCGGGCCGTTTCGGCCTCTCAAATGGCTTTGAAAGGCTGTATGCCTTGCCACCAGCCCAACACCAGATCGCTTGATTGTTGTATCGAGAGATCCGAGTTGTCTAGCAACCGGGCGTCTTCTGCAGGCCTCAAAGGTGCTGCGCTGCGGGACATGTCCCGGGCGTCGCGCGCTTCCAAATCTGCTTGAAGGGCATGCAGTGTAACCGAGATTCCCTGCGAAATCAGTTGATTGTGGCGACGCTGGGCACGTTTTTGCGCGCTGGCAGTCAGGAAGATCTTGAGCCGGGCCTGCGGAAAAACCACTGTGCCCATGTCGCGTCCATCGGCCACCAGGCCGGGCAGTCGGGCAAAACTGCGTTGCAATGACAACAGTGCCTCGCGCACCCGGGGCAGTACTGACACGCGAGAGGCGTCCATGCCAGCTTGTTCAGTGCGAATGGCCGCACTGATATCGGCGCCGTCAAGCAACACGCGATCGCCCTCAAAGCTGATGCGCAGACCCTGCGCCAAGGCGGCAAGCGCCGGCTCCTGCGAGGCGTCCAGGGCCAGACCGGCTTGGCGGGCGGCCAAGGCGGTGATCCGGTAGAGGGCGCCCGAGTCCAAAAAGTGGTAGCCCAGTTGCGCTGCCAAGGCGGCGGCCAGCGTGCCCTTGCCCGAGGCAGTCGGGCCGTCGATGCAAATCACCGGCAGGCTGCCCACCGCGGCATGGGCCACGGAAAACAGCTGCTCAAAATAATCGGGAAAGGTTTTGGCGACACATTTGGGGTCTTCGATGCGCACTGGCAGCCCGGCCGGGTTAAAAGCCGCCAGCGCGAAACACATGGCCATGCGGTGGTCGTCATAGGTGTGGATGCTGGCCGCGCGCCAGTCGGCCGCTGTGGCTGGGGCGGTGATGCGCAGAAAGTCGCTGCCTTCTTCCACCGTAGCGCCGAGCTTGCGCAATTCGGTAGCCATGGCGGTCAGGCGGTCAGTCTCTTTCACCCGCCAACTGGCGATGTTGCGCAAGGTGGTGGTGCCGCTGGCATAGAGCGCCATGATGGCCAGCGTCATGGCAGCATCCGGAATATGGTTGCAGTCGAGGTCTATGGCCTTGAGTGGCCAGCCCCGGCCTGGTTCGCCGCGCTCGATGGCCAAGTAATTCGGACCGCTTTGTACTTGTGCACCCATCAAGCGGGCTGCTTCGGTGAAGCGGATGTCGCCCTGGATCGAGTCGGCCCCTAGCCCCGATATATGGATGCCACAGGCGCCTCCCTGGCCAGGCGCAATCGCCCCCAGCGCAATGAAATAGCTGGCAGACGAGGCGTCGGCTTCCACGTGCAGGCTGCCCGGTGAGCGCAACTGGCTGCCCGCCGGTATGACGAACCGTTGCCAGCCCTGGCGCTGCACCTCAACGCCAAACCTGGCCAGCAAGTTGAGCGTGATTTCGACATAGGGGCGCGAGATCAGCTCGCCCACCACCTCTATCACGATGCGCCGGCCAGCCACCAGAGGCAGTGCCATCAACAAAGCCGTCAAAAACTGGCTAGAAACATCGCCACGCACCTGGATCGGCGCGTCGAGCTGCAGCTTGGGCTGGCCAATGCGCAGGGGCGGGTAGCCGGGCTGGCCGAGGTAGTCAATCTGGCAGCCGAGTTGGCGCAAGGCCTCCACCAAGTCGCCAATCGGGCGCTCGTGCATTCGCGGCACGCCGCGCAACTCAAAATCGCCGCCCAGTACTGCCAGTGCTGCCGTGAGCGGCCGGATCGCGGTGCCGGCGTTACCCAAGAACAGCTCTGCACGCTGGCAGGCCAGGCGCCCGCCAAGGCCGTCGATGCCGACTTGATTGCCGGCTTGGCGCACCCCGCAGCCGAGTTGGCGCAGGGCGGTGAGCATGACACGGGTGTCATCCGAATCAAGCAGATCATGCAGCCGGGTGCTGCCCTGGCACAGCGCCGACAGCAGCAGCACCCGGTTTGAGATGCTCTTGGAGCCAGGCAGCACCAAGCTGCCGCTGGCAGCAGCGAGGTGCGGTATGTCCAAATAAGCGTTGGCAAACATCAGCGCGCAGCCGGCCCCATACGCCACTGGGCGCGTGTCTGGCTGGCCTGTTCGATCAGGCTCTCAAGGGCAGCACCGTCGGCACTGAGCATCGCCTGCTCCAGTGCCAGCAGGCTGGCGCGAAACTGTTGGCACTGCGCCAGCACCTCGGCTTGGTTGACGCGCAAAATGTCGCGCCACATGCCGGGCTCGCTGGCTGCAATCCGGCTGAAATCTCGAAAGCCAGGCCCAGCAAGCCTCAAAAAATCTGCGCCCCGGCTTTGCTGGGTAATCGAATTCACCAGCGCGAAAGACAGCAGGTGGGGCAGGTGGCTGATGGCCGCAAAAGCCGCATCGTGCGCCTGCGGCGTCATCTCCAGCACATGGCTGCCGATAGCCGACCAGACCGCCCTGGCCTTGGCCAGCAGGGGTGCAGAGGTGCGCGCGTCTGGCGTGAGGATCACCTGGCGCTGTTGGTACAGGCTGGCCAGCGCATTCTCGATACCCGAGGCCTCGCTTCCGGCCACCGGGTGCGCGGGCACAAAGCAGCTGACATGTTCTCCCAGAGCCCTTTGCGCTGCGGCAACCACGTCTTGCTTGGTGGAGCCGACATCCATCACCAGCATACCGCCATGCACAGCGGGTCCGATCGCGCGCAGGCTGCTTTCGGTGGCGGCCACGGGTACCGCCAGCAGCACCAGATCGCAGCCGGTGGCAGCGCCCAGGGGGCTGTTCGCAGCGCTATCGATCACGCCGAGTTGGAGCGCCCGGGCCAGTGTGCTGGCGGACTTGCTGTAGCCAATCACCCGGTTTACCAGGCCTGCCTGCCTGAGCGCCAAGGCAAAGGAGCCACCCATCAAGCCACAGCCAATCAGGCCGAGTTGCTGCAACATCACTCGCCCGCCGGGTAGGCGCCCAGCACTTTGTAAAAAGCGCACAGGCCTTGCAGTTCTGCCAGTGCGGCGGCCACGTGGGGCTGGCTTGGGTGGCCTGCGATGTCAATGTAGAAGTAGTATTCCCACTGGCCAGAGCGGGCCGGGCGCGACTCAAAGCGGGTCATGGAGACCCCGTGTTGTTTGAGCGGCACCAGCAGGTCGTGCACGGCGCCCGGTTGGTTGGCCACCGAGACGATCAGGCTGACACAGTCGCGGCCCGAAGGCGCTGGTTCGCTCAGGGTACTGGGCAGGCAAACCACCGCAAAACGGGTTCGGTTGAAGGCATCGTCTTGAATCGCCGGCGAGGCCACCTGAAGACCAAATTCGCTGCCGGCCCGCTCGCTGGCAATTGCCGCCCAGCTCGCCTGCGTTGCCGCCAGGCGCGCGCCCTCGGCATTGCTGGCAGCCGCACGACGCTCGGCCTTGGGCAGGTGGGTATTGAGCCAGTTCTGGCACTGTGCCAGCGCCTGGGGGTGTGCGTATACCACCTCGATGTCGGCCAGCGAGGACTGCAGGCGCAGCAGGTTGTGGCGCACCAAAAAACTGGTCTCTCCCACAATATGCAGCGGCGAGCCCAGCAGCAAATCAAGCGAGCGCGAGATCACGCCTTCGCTTGAATTTTCTACCGGCACCACGCCAAAGGCGGCACCACCGGCGGCGGTCAGTCTGAACACCTCGTCAATGCTGGCACAGGGCGCGTGTTCGATACTGGAGCCAAAAAACTGCAGCGCCGCTTGTTCACTGAAAGTGCCAGCCGGGCCCAAATAGGCGACCCGTTGCACCGACTCCAAGGCGCGGCAGGCTGACATGATTTCCCGCCAAATCAGGGCCAAGTGTGGGCCTTTTAGCGGCCCCGGGTTGGCAGTTTGCAGGCCCTGGATCACCTGCGTTTCGCGCTCGGGTCGAAAAACCGGCGAGCCCTCATGGCGCTTGATCTCGCCCACCTCCAGCGCCAAGTTGGCGCGCTGGCTCAGCAGGGCCAGCAGTTGCTGGTCGAGCGCATCAATCTCGGTGCGCAATTGGGGCAGGTTTTTGGCCATGGTGTGCTGCTGAGCCTCAGGCTTTGGTTTTTTCAAATTCTCGCATGTAGGCCACCAGTGCCTGCACGCCGGCCAGCGGCATGGCGTTGTAGATGCTCGCGCGCATACCGCCAACCGATTTGTGTCCCTTGAGCTGCAACAAGCCGACAGCTTGCGCACCGGCTAAAAAAGCCTGGTTGAGCCGCTCTTCGCGCAAAAAAAACGGCACATTCATGCGCGAACGGCAGACCGCCTGCACCCGGTTGACATACAGCTCGGAGCTGTCGATCGCGGCATAAAGCAGAGCTGCTTTGGCCTGGTTCTGGGCTTCAATCGCTGCGATACCGCCCTGGTCTTTGAGCCACCGAAAGACCAGTCCAGCCATGTAGATGGCGTAGGTGGGCGGGGTGTTAAACATCGATCCGGCATCGGCCAATTTTTGATAGTCAAAGGCGCTGGGGCAGCCCGGCAGGGCGTGGCCTAGCAGGTCTTCTCGAACCACTACCAGGGTTAAGCCAGCCGGGCCGAGGTTTTTTTGGGCGCCGCCAAAGGCCAGTCCCACGCGCGACCAGTCGACCGGTCGCGAGGCTGCATGCGAGGAAAAATCGATCACCAAAGGGGCATCGCAGCCAAGTGCCCGCAGGTCGGGCAGCTCATGGAATTCGACCCCTTGAATCGTTTCATTGCTGCAGATGTGCACATAGCTCGCCTCTGGGCTGAGGCGCCAACTGGCGGGCATGGGCAGCGCGGTGTGCCCGCTTTCTTGGTTGCTTGCTGCCAGCGCAGTGCTGCAATAGCGCTGGGCCTCTTGGAGCGATTTTTGGCTCCAACTGCCAGTCACCACAAAATCTGCCCTGGCATTGGCAGAGGTTTTGCCCATCCGGGCGGCCAGGTTGAGTGGCACGATCGCGTTCTCGGCCAGGCCTCCGCCCTGCATGAAAAGAATATGGAACTGCTCAGGTATGGCGAGCAGCTCGCGCAGGTCGGCCTGGGCCTGTTGATGAATGGCGGTGAAGTCCGGGCCCCGATGGCTCATCTCCATCACCCCCATGCCGCTGCCCTGCCAATCAAGCATCTCGGCGGCAGCCTGCTTGAGCACATCCTCGGGCATGGCGGCCGGGCCGGCCGAAAAATTAAACGGGCGTGTCGTCATCGCTGGTGGCGTCACCCTCGGCCGCAATGGCGTCATTCTCAACAATGCGTTGCAGACCGCTGAGCTTGGAGCCTTCATCAAGCCCGATCAGGGTGACACCCTGTGTGGCGCGGCCGAGTTCCCGTATTTCACTGACCCGGGTGCGGACCAGAACGCCGCGGTCGGTGATGAGCATGATCTCGTCGTCCACATGCACCAGCGTGGCCGCCACCACCCGGCCATTACGCTCTGACTGGGTGATAGCAATCATGCCCTTGGTGCCACGGCCGTGGCGGGTGTATTCAGTGATGCTGGTGCGCTTGCCGTAGCCGTTCTCAGTGGCTGTGAGCACGCTTTGGTGTTCGTCTTCTGCTACCAGCATGGCGATCACGCCTTGCCCGTCCTCGAGCATCATGCCGCGCACTCCGCGTGCTTGCCGGCCCATCGGGCGTACATCGTTCTCATCAAAACGCACCGCCTTGCCGGCGTCGCTGAACAGCATCACATCGTGTTTGCCGTCGGTCAGGGCGGCGCCGATCAGGAAGTCACCCTCGTCGAGGTCAACCGCGATGATGCCGGCCTTGCGCGGGTTGCTGAATTCATCCAGCGTGGTTTTCTTGACGGTGCCCATGCGGGTGGCCATGAACACATACTGGTCGGCCGGGAAGCTGCGTTTCTCTCCGGTCAAGGGCAGCACCACCGTGATTTTCTCTCCCTCAGCCAGCGGAAACATGTTGACGATGGGGCGCCCGCGCGAGCCGCGCGAGCCTTGCGGCACCTCCCACACCTTGAGCCAGTACATGCGCCCGCGGTTGCTGAAGCACAAAATATAGTCGTGGGTATTGGCAATAAAGAGCTGGTCAACCCAATCGTCCTCTTTGGTGGCGGTGGCCTGCTTGCCACGCCCGCCGCGCTTTTGCGCCCGGTACTCGCCCAGTGGCTGGCTTTTGATGTAGCCGCCATGGGACAGGGTGACCACCATGTCGGTGGGCGTGATCAGGTCCTCGGTACTGAGGTCGAAGGAGCTGTGTTCCACCAAGCTGCGCCGTGCGCCAATTTTGGTTTGTCCGAATTCGGTCCTGATGGTGCTCAATTCCTCTTTGATAATGGCCGATACCCGCTGTGGCTGGGCCAAAATATCGAGCAGGTCCTCGATTTCCCCCATCACTTCTTTGTACTCGGCAACAATCTTGTCTTGCTCCAAGCCGGTCAGGCGCTGCAGGCGCATTTGCAATATTTCTTGCGCCTGGGTGTCAGACAGCCGGCAGAGGCCGTCGCTGCCCATGCCATACATGAGCTCCAGGCCAGCCGGGCGGTAGTCGTCAGCATTGATGGCGCCGCCATCGGCCCGTGTGCGGGTTAGCATTTCGCGCACCAACTGGCTGTCCCAAGACCGCGCCATCAACGCTGTCTTGGCCACTGGCGGCGTGGGTGCGTTGCGGATGATGGCAATAAACGCATCAATGTTGGCCAGCGCCACGGCCAGGCCTTCGAGCACATGACCGCGCTCGCGTGCCTTGCGCAGGTTGAACACGGTGCGTCGCGTGACCACCTCGCGGCGGTGCTGCAAAAAGACCTCAATCAGGTCTTTCAGGTTGCACAGCTTGGGTTGGCCGTTAATTAACGCCACCATGTTCATGCCGAAGGTGTCCTGCAACTGGGTTTGCTTGTACAGGTTGTTGAGCACCACCTCAGGCACCTCGCCACGCTTGAGTTCAATCACCAGGCGCATGCCTGACTTGTCCGACTCGTCCTGGATGTGGCTGATGCCCTCAATTTTTTTCTCATGCACCAGCTCGGCCATGCGTTCCTGCAGGGTCTTTTTGTTGACCTGGTAGGGCAACTCGTCAACGATGATCGCCTGGCGCTGCCCCCGGTCGATGTCTTCAAAATGGCACTTGGCCCGCATCACCACCTTGCCACGCCCGGTTCGGTAGCCGTCTTTCACGCCATTGATGCCGTAAATAATGCCCGCCGTGGGGAAATCAGGTGCAGGCACGATCTCCATGAGTTCGTCGATCGATGCCTCAGGGTTGCCCAGCAGGTGCAGGCAGGCGTCCACCACCTCGTTGAGGTTGTGCGGCGGTATATTGGTGGCCATGCCCACGGCAATGCCGCCCGAGCCATTGACCAGCAGGTTGGGTAGGCGCGCTGGCAGCACCAAAGGTTCTTTTTCAGAGCCGTCGTAATTGGGGCCGAAATCAACCGTCTCTTTGTCCAGGTCGGCCAACAGTTCATGGGCAATTTTGGCCAGCCGGATTTCGGTGTAGCGCATGGCTGCAGCGTTGTCGCCGTCGACCGAGCCAAAGTTGCCCTGCCCGTCTACCAGCATGTGCCGCATGGAAAAATCCTGCGCCATACGCACAATCGTGTCGTAGACCGACTGATCGCCATGCGGATGGTATTTGCCGATCACGTCGCCCACGATACGGGCAGATTTTTTGTAGGGGCGGTTCCAGTCGTTGCTAAGCTCGTGCATCGCAAACAGAACCCGTCGGTGCACCGGTTTGAGACCGTCGCGGGCGTCGGGCAGGGCGCGGCCGACAATCACGCTCATGGCGTAATCGAGGTAGCTGCGCCGCATTTCTTCCTCTAAACTGATGGGCAGGGTTTCTTTGGCAAACTTAGTCATTGGGCGCTTATAGCTGGGTTGAATGTGGAACCTGGTCCCAAACTGATTCTATGCCGCAGATGTAGTTATTTGGCAACGCCTAGCCGGGTTTCCGAGGCGATTGATGCACCGCGCCGCACCACCCAAAAACCAAACGGCATTCTCTAAAACGGCTGTGGCACAATAATCGCATCGCTTTGAGCGCAATGCGCTTGAGACGTTCACTAAACGTTTGCAGCCCACCTGCAGCCTTTTGTCCCTACAAAGGAGAACCATGAAGAATTCAATCAAGTTGGCCACCTTGCTGGCTGCCACAGCGCTTTCCAGCGCTGCTGCTGCTCAAACAATCGACAACTGGCGCAGCGCCTCAGGCGAAGTTTGGAAAAGCGCAACCGGCCTATGCTGGAGGGCTGGCGCCTGGACGCCCGCCACCGCCGCTGCCGGCTGTGACGGCGCTATCGTGGCCGTGCCTTTGCCTGTCTCTGCGCCAGTTGCTGCCGCAACTGTTGCACCGGCCGCAGCCCCTGCTGTAGCCCCTGCACCAGTTGCCGCCGCAGCCGCAGTGGCAGCACCCTCACCTAAGGCCGCGGAACCAGCACCAGCACCAGCACCAGCACCAGCACCAGCACCAGCACCAGCACCAGCACCAGCACCAGCACCAGCACCAGCACCAGCACCAGCACCAGCACCAGCACCAGCACC